>NZ_JBAYTI010000058.1:0-16182 GCF_041675725.1 Castellaniella sp.
AGGGGGCGGTTCAGTCGTCGCCGAAGTGGATGCCCTGTGCCAGGGGCAGTTCGCGTGAGTAGTTGATGGTGTTGGTGGCCCGGCGCATATACGCCTTCCAGGCATCCGAACCCGATTCGCGACCCCCGCCGGTTTCTTTTTCACCACCGAATGCGCCGCCGATCTCGGCGCCCGAGGTGCCGATATTGACGTTCACGATGCCGCAGTCCGACCCCGTGGCGCTGATGAAGGTCTCGGACTCGCGCAGGTCGGTTGTGAAGATGGCCGATGACAGGCCTTGTGGCACGGCATTGTGCATCTCGATGGCTTCGGAAAAATCGCGATAGCGCATCACGTAGAGGATGGGGGCGAAGGTTTCCGTGCAGGCTGGGCCGACCTGGTCCGGCATTTCGGCGATGGCCGGGCGCACGTACCAGGCATCGGGATAGCGGTCGGCCAGTTCGCGCTCGCCGCCCGTCACGGTACCCCCGCTTTCACGCGCCGCCTGCAGCGCCTGCTGCATGCCGTCGTAGGCGGCCTGGTCGATCAGCGGGCCGACCAGGGTGCCGGCATCGAGTGGGTTGCCGACCGTTGCACTGGCATAGGCCTTTTTGAGGCGGGCGAGCAAGTCATCGGCCACGGATTCGTGCACGATGATGCGCCGCGTGGACGTGCAACGCTGGCCGGCGGTGCCGATGGCGCCGAACAGGATGGCCCGCGTGGCCATGGCCAGGTCGGCCGAGGGCGCGACCACGATGGCGTTGTTGCCGCCCAGTTCCAGCAGGCTGCGGCCCATGCGCTGCGCCACGCGGGTGCCCACCTGACGCCCCATGCGGGTGGAGCCCGTGGCCGAGACCAGGGCAACCCGGGGATCGTCGACCAGTGCTTCGCCGACGTCGTGCCGGCCCATCAGGACCTGGAGCAGGTCTTTGGGCGCGTCTTCGCCAAAGCGGGCACATACGTCATTGAAAATAGCCTGGCAGGCAAGCGCCGTCAGGGGCGCCTTTTCGGACGGTTTCCAGACGACGGGGTTGCCGCAGACCAGCGCGATGGCCGTATTCCACGACCAGACCGCCACGGGGAAATTAAATGCCGTGATGACGCCCACCACCCCCAGAGGGTGCCAGGTTTCAAGCATATGGTGACCCGGACGCTCGGAGGCGATCGTGCGGCCGTACAACTGGCGCGAGAGGCCGACGGCGAAGTCGCAGATGTCGATCATTTCCTGGACTTCGCCTTCGCCTTCGGCCGGGATCTTGCCGACCTCGATGGAGACCAGGCGCCCGAGCGCCTGTTTGTGGGTTCGCAGTGCTTCGCCCAGCAGGCGCACCAGTTCGCCACGACGGGGGGCCGGCACGCTGCGCCACTGGAGAAAAGCATCCTGGGCCCGGCCGATGATGCCCGGGACCTCGGCTGCGGCCTGGGTGTGTACGGCGGCAATCTGACTGCCATCGATGGGGGAGTGCACGGCCAAGGGGCCGCCCGTCAGCGCAGTGCCGGGTACACCCAGCGATTGCAGCAGTTCTTGAGTGTTCACGCAGGACTCCTGACATAAAGAATGATCCACGATGGAAAACAGCATATCACGGCTCCCTGAATTGGAAAACTTTTTCTTCTAGGGAAAATACCTAAAGAATTTGAAAAACTTTCAAATCACAATAGGTGCTGTCTGATTGAAGGGCGGCAGGGTTTGATGGATCAGCAGCAGTTCGATGTGGTGATCGTGGGCGGGGCTGCCATAGGCAGCTCGGCGGCCTATTTTCTCAGCGCGAACCCCGGTTTCTCGGGGCGCATCGCGGTGGTCGAGCCCGATCCCAGCTACCAGTTCAGTGCCACGGCGCTGTCGGCCGCGTCCATCCGGCACCAGTTCTCGAATGCCGAAAACATCCGCATGTCGCTGTTCGGCACGCAGTTTCTGCGGGATTTCGCCACGCTCATGGCGGTCGATGGCTCGGCACCCGATCCCGCCTTTCATGAAGGCGGCTACCTGTTCCTGGCCACCGAGCAGGGCCTGCCCACCCTGCGGCAAAACCAGGCACTGCAAACCCAATTGGGCGCCGACATCGCCTTGTTGTCCACGCGGCAGCTGCAGGATCGGTTCCCGTGGCTCGTGGTCGATGATCTTGCCGCCGGCGCCCTGGGGGTCAGCGGCGAAGGCTGGCTGGATGCCTATGCCATGATGCAGGGCCTGCGGCGCAAGGCCGTGGCCCAAGGGGTACAGTACATCAAGGCCAAAGTCGTTGGCTTGCAGGCATCCGCGGGGCGGGTGGGGGCCGTGACGCTCGATGATGGCCGGCAGCTGGCCTGTGGTGCCGTGGTCAATGCAGCGGGCACAGGGGCGCGCGCCCTGGTGGTGCCGCTGGGCATCGATCTGCCCGTGCGGGCGCGCAAGCGCAGCGTGTTCTATGTGCAATGCCCGGATCCATTACCGGGCTGTCCCATGGTGATCGACCCCAGCGGCGCCTATTTCCGCCCCGAAGGTCAGGGTTTCATCATGGGGGTCGCACCGCCGGCGGATCAGGATCCGGATGCCACGGATTTCGAGGTACAGCACACACTCTTCGAAGACGTGCTCTGGCCCACGCTGGCCGCCCGCGTGCCGGCCTTCGAGGCGCTGCGTTGCCAGCGCAGCTGGGCGGGGCACTACGACATGAACCTGTTCGATCAGAACCTGATCATTGGTCTGCACCCAGCCTGGGCCAATCTGTATTTCGCCAATGGCCTGAGCGGCCATGGCATGCAGCAGGCGCCCGCCATCGGGCGGGCGCTGTCCGAACTCATCACGACCGGGCGCTACCAGACGCTGGATCTGGGCCGGCTGGGCTGGCAGCGCATACTGGATGATCAACCCCTTGTCGAAATAAACGTCGTTTGAAGTATTCATCATGAAAACCAGTGCTCTTCTACCCGAGTCCGAACTGAGCGATGCCGTGGCCCAAGAGCAGAAATCGGCACTTGCCGAGCGCCTGAAATTCCTGCGCCAGCGCCATGGCCTCACTCAGGGCCAGGTCTCCGCGACCAGCGGGATTTCGACGTCCACGCTGTCGAAGATCGAAAACGGCCAGCTCTCGCCCACCTATGACGTATTGCTGCGTCTGGCTCATGGCCTGGGGGTGGATGTGGCCGAACTGTTCGTCAATGCGCATTCCCACATGGGGGCCGGCCGCTGGAGCATCGAGCGTGCCGGCCACGGCGAAATCCACGACACGCCGCTGTATCACCACCGCCTGTTGTTTTCGCACCTGGCCAACAAGCGCATGATGCCGTTCGTGACCCGTGTCAAGAAGCATCGTTTGCACAAGGACGAAGGCTGGAGCCGCCATGACGGCGAAGAGTTCGTGTATGTGCTCAGGGGCTGCATCGAACTGCAGACCGAGTTCTACCGCTCCATCACGCTGAACGAAGGCGAGGGTTTTTATATAGACAGCCGCATGGGCCATCGCGTCATCAGTATCGGTGAAGAAGACGCCCAGGTCCTCTGGGTGAGTACCACCCCCGATCTGACTCGCAGCCCGCAGCTGACCTGATGGTTCCGACCAAGGCCCGTTCTCCATGCCCACACAGTCACCCATGAATCCCCATCCTTCCGTTTGCAGCGCGGCCCAGACGGCGGCCCTGCTGCCTTGGCGCGACCTGATGCAGGCGCTGGCACAGGCCGCGGCAGATATGCAGGCCGGGGCCATACAGGCGCCTGCGCGTCAAGTGGTGCCGTATCCCGGTGCCGGCGTGCTGTTGTCCATGCCGGCCACGGCCGCCGATATCGGCGTGCACAAGCTCGTCAATGTCTTTGCAGAGAACCGGGCGCAGGGGCTGCCCACCATCAATGGCGTGGTGTCCGTAAGCGATGGCCGTACGGGCGTCATCCGCCTGATCCTCGATGGGCCCACCGTGACGCTGCGTCGCACGGTGGCGGTGTCGATGCTGGGGCTCAGCCGGCTTTGGCCCCAGGGCCCGCGGCACGTGGTGGTCTTCGGCACTGGCGCCCAGGCGATGGGTCACGTGGCGGCCTTGAAGGCTTTGCATCCGGCGGCCCAGGTCTACGTCGTTGGGCGCACTCTGGCACAGGCCGAACAGTTCGTGCAGGCCTGCGGCCACCCGCGGGCCGTTGCGGTGGATCAAGTCGGCGCCGAGGCGGATCTGGTCATCACCGCCACCACCAGCGCCACGCCGGTCTATGACATGCCGGCACGGCCGGGTCGGCACGTCATTGCCGTCGGTGCGTACCGTGAAGACCTGGCCGAAATCGGGCCCCGAACCCTGGATGGCAGCCAACTGTACGTGGATGACGTCGAAGGGGCCCGCCATGAGGCCGGTGACTACCTCCAGGCCGGCATCGACTGGGCCACGGTAAGGCCGCTCACGGATCTGCTGGCTGATCGGTCACCTTCCGGGCCCGTGGTTTTCAAAACCGTGGGGTGTGCCGCCTGGGATCTTGCAGCGGCACGGTGTGCCCTGGCCCATCAACCCCTTTCCTAGCATCGGAGGCGTCTCTTGTTTCAGGTCATCATCGACAGCTTGATCAGGGCGTCTGAACTGGCCCTGATTGCCGTAGGCCTCACCATGGTCTACGACGTTCTCCGGTTCGCCAGCTTCGTGCATGTCCAGTTCGGCACGGTGGGCGCGTTCATCGCCCTGAGCATCAGCCTGGTCGTGCCTCTGCCAATCGGCTGGGCCATCCTGGTGGGGGTCGTCGTGGCCTGCCTGGTCACCGGGTACCTGGGGGTGCTCAGCGACCGGCTGGTGTTCGCGCGGCTGCGCAGCAGCCCGGCGGCCATTCTGATGATCGCCTCCTTTGGCTTGGGCATGGTCATGCAGTACGGGGTGCAGGCCATCTGGGGGGCGGGTGCGCGCTCGTTTCCCCTGCCGCTGACCCGCCCCTGGGTGTTCTGGGGGGGCCGGATCTCACCGTCCGGCGCAGCCGTGCTGATTGCGGCCGTACTCGCCATGCTGGCCTTCCATTTGCTGCTCACGCGCACCAAGCTGGGCATCGCCATGCGGGCCACGGCCGACAATCCGCCCCTGGCCGAAGCCAGCGGCATCTATACCGAACGCATCATACGGATCGTGTGGTTCATCGGCGCGGCGCTGGGTGCTCTGGGGGGCATCATGCTGGGCCTGGTGGCACAGATCCAGTCCGGCATGGGCTTCGAGATCATGGTGGCGGTGTTTGCGGCAGCCATCGTGGGCGGTATCGGCAACGTGTATGGGGCGGTGCTGGGTGCCGTGATCGTCGCCCTGGCCGAGAACGTCGGCCTGGCGATCAACTGGGCGCCCCTGTTGCAGCTGACGGGGCTGACTGCCGCCTCCGACCTGTATATCCCAGTGGGCTACAAGACCGGCATTGCCTTTGTCATTCTTATCCTGATTCTGCTCGTGCGCCCGCGCGGGTTGCTGGGGAGGCGTTCCTGATGATCGATTTCATTGTCTACCTGCTGACCATCGTCGGCATATACGGTCTGATCGCCCTGAGCCTGAATTTCCAGTACGGGCAGACGGGCCTCGTCAACTTCGGACAGGTCGCTTTCTTCATGGTGGGGGCGTACTTCTCCAGCATCGCAACAGCCATCCTGGGCTGGTCCGTGGGGGTGGGGTTCGTTCTCGCCATCCTGGCGGGCGGCGTGCTCGGGGCGCTGATGGCCCTGCCCATCGGCGATTTGCGCCAAGACTATTGGGCGATTGCGACCCTGGCGGCTGCCGAGCTCATCCGCATGATTTTCCTGAACACCAATCTGGGCAGCGAATATGTCGGTGCGTCGTACGGCATTTCCGGTATTCCGGGGCCCTTCCGGGATTACTTCTCTACGGACGCCTATGGTTACTTCTACCTGGCGCTGGTGATCGTGTGCGTGGCCGCGGCCTACGTGCTGGTGACCTGGCTGGATCGCTCGCCGTACGGGCGTTTGCTCAAGGGCATCCGCGAAAGCGATGAAGTCGCGCGGGCCCTGGGCAAAGACGTACGCAATGCGCGCATCTGGTCGCTCGTGATCGGCGGGGCGATTGCCGCCGCCGGCGGCAGCCTGTATGCCCATTTCGTGGGTTTCATCGATCCGCGCTTCTTCATGCCCCTGGAAACGTTCCTGATCTGGGCCATGGTCATCATGGGCGGGCCGGGCAACAATCTGGGCGCGCTGGCGGGCACGCTGGTCATCGAAGTCATCTACAACTCCACGCGTTTCATCCACGTGCCATCGGAATACTCGGCCACAGTGGCCGCGCTGCGCATGGTTCTGATCGGCGTCCTGATCATACTCGTCATTCTGTACCTGCCCCGCGGCCTGGTGCCCGAGCGCCGGCGTCGCTACCCCAGGCCGGAGCGGCTGCTGACGCCTTCGACCGGAGATCGCCATGCTGCTTGAAGTCGACAAGGTCTCACGCCATTTTGGTGGCCTGATTGCCCTCAACAACGTGTCGTTGACGGCGGAAGAAGGCCAGATCACCGGCCTGATCGGGCCCAATGGCTCGGGCAAGACCACGCTGGTGAACATCATTTCGGGTTTTCTTCGGCCGACGTCGGGCCGCATCACGTTTGCCGGCCAGCCGATCGAGGGCCGCGAGCCCTACAAGATCGCGCGCATGGGGCTGTGTCGTACCTTCCAGATCACCCTGAACCCGCAGCGCATGACGGTCATGGAGAACATGTTGCTGGGGGCCAAACAACAACTGGGTGAAAGCGTACTGATGGCGGCGCTCAAGCCGGGCGCGGTCGCACAAGAAGAAAAACGCAATCTCGAGCGCGCCTGGGGCCTGCTCGAGATGGTCCGGCTGCACAATCACGCCAACGAGCTGGCTGGCGGCCTGTCGGGCGGTCAGAAGAAATTGCTGGCGCTGGTGCAGGTGCTGATGGCCAAGCCGCGCCTGATTCTGCTCGACGAGCCCGTGGCCGGCGTCAATCCGAGGCTGATCGACGACATCGTAGAGGTCATCAAGAAGCTCAGGGACCAGGGCGAGAGCTTCCTGATCATAGAGCACAATATGGCGGTGATCCGCGAATTGTGCGACACGATCTGCGTGCTCGACATGGGCCAGGTGCTGGCGGAAGGCCCAGTAGAAACCGTGCTGGCGCGCGAGGACGTCCTTCGGGCCTACATCGCCGCGGGGGGGCAGCTGGACCCCGACACCGAGATCGCCACGGTCGTGGCCGCCGATGTGCAGGAGCATACATAATGGGGATACTGACCGCAGAAAACCTGACCGTGGGTTATGGCGACACCGAGATCCTGCATGGTGTGAGCGTGGATGTGGCCGAGGGCCACATCACGACCATCATCGGGCCCAATGGCGCCGGGAAATCCACCCTGCTCAAGGCCTTGATGGGGTACCTGGCGCCCCGGACCGGGCAGGTGCATTTCGACGGCGCCGACATCACGCATTTGCCGGCGCACGTGCGGGTCACCCGCGGCATCGCGTTCGTACCGCAGCTCGACAATGTCTTCCCGTCGCTGACGGTCGAAGAAAACCTCAAGATGGGCGGCTATACGCTCGAGCGCCCGTTGCTGGGCCAGCGCATTGCCCTGCAGTACGAGCGCTTTCCGCGGCTGGCCGAACGGCGGCGCCAGAGCGTGCATACCATGAGCGGCGGCGAGCGCCAGATGCTGGCCCTGGCGCGCGCACTGATGACAGACCCGCGGCTCCTGCTGCTCGATGAGCCCACGGCGGCGCTGTCGCCCCGCATTGCGGCCGAGGTCTTCGAAAAAATCAAGGAAATCAACGCACAGGGAGGGCGGACGATACTGATCGTCGAGCAGAACGCTGAACTGTCCCTGAGATCATCCACATTCGGCATCGTCCTGGCCGATGGCCGCAACGCCTTCGAAGGCCCGGCCGGCCGGATCCTGACGGATGAAA
Source organism: Castellaniella sp. (assembly GCF_041675725.1). Classification (GTDB taxonomy): domain Bacteria; phylum Pseudomonadota; class Gammaproteobacteria; order Burkholderiales; family Burkholderiaceae_B; genus Castellaniella. The sequence continues at coordinate 7,825 of NZ_JBAYTI010000058.1, forward strand.
AAATTCGCGAGGCCTATCTGGGAACAGCCAAAAGCTAGGTTCGTGAGCAACAGCCACAGGTCGACCTGGCCTGGTGGCCAGGCTGCACCCGCAGCCACCTGATAATCCAGTCTCAGACGGAGGTGACAACCATGAAGCAAAAAATCTTTCAACTCGCTGCCGGCGCCACGACGGCGCTCTTTCTGGCGGGCCTGGCGACGCCTGCCCTGGCCGATGACATCAAGATCGGCGTGCTGGTGCCATTGACCGGCACCAGCGCCATCCAGGGCAAGGACATTTCGCGCGGCGTCCAGCTGGCTGTGCAGCGCATCAACGAGGGCTTCGAGATCCCCCTGAAGGATGGCAGCACCGTCAAGGTGGGCCCCGAAACCCTGGGCGGCAAGATCGAGCTGATCATCGAAGACACCGAATCCCGCCCGGCGTCCGCGCTGGATGCCATGCGCAAGCTGGTCAACGTCGACAAGGTGCCGGTGGTCCTGGGCATATTGTCCAGCGGGGTCTGCGTGCCCACCGGGCAGTTTGCGCAGCAAGCCAAGGTGGTGGAGATCTGCTCGTCGTCCACGTCGCCTGAACTGCGCAATATCGGACCCTATCTCTTCAGCGTCATGGGCCTGGATGATCTCATGGGCCGGGCGTTGGCCGACTTTGCCGTCGAGGATGGCGCAGGTTCGAAGTTCGCGAACCTGGCCACGAACAACCCGTTTGGCGTGGGCATGGAAATTCAGTCCTGCCAGCAGCTGGAAAACACGAAGACGGGCGAGTGCGTCACCAAGGTGCGTTACGAAGAAGGCAAATCGGATTACAACGCGGATCTGCGCCGCACCGTGTCACAGAATCCGGATGGCGTGTTCTTCACGGCCTACGGCGCCGAGGCCCGACTGATGCTGCAGGAGGCCTATCAGCAGGGCATCGACGTCAGCAACTGGTATGCCGACTACCCGTCGCTGTGGATCTCCGACATCCAGGAAACCCCGCAGATCGTCGAGGGCATCAAGGGGCTCGAGCCGGGCACGGCCGGACCGGCGTATGATGCCTACGCGGCGGCCTATAAGGCGGCATTCGGCGAGGACCCCACCAGCGTGTTCGGCAGCTATTCCTACGACTCCGCCATGCTGGTCGCCCTGGCCATGGAGCAGGCCAAGGCCGCTACGGCCGACGCGATCCGTGATGCGCTGATCCCTGTATCACAGAATTACGCGGGGATCACCGGCGACAAGGCCTTCGACGACGACGGCATGCAGAAGACCGAGACCTACCGGCATGTCATCGTCAAGGACGGCAAGCTGGTCGACTACAAGAAGTAATCATCGGCCAGCACCATGCGGACCAGCGCGTCCGCATGGCTGCGCCTGACCAAGACTTCCCAGGCATCGCCGGCGGCAGTCAGCGGGCGCAGCACGATGGAAAACTTGAAGAACAGCGTCTGGGCACACTGCCCGGGGGCCAGCGCCCGGGGGTGCAGGTCCAGCGGGCAGCCGGCGTTGAGCACGTCACGGGCCTGCGGTCCGGCCAATTGCAGGACACTGTAGGCGCTGCTTTGGTCGGTGACGGCAAACCAGTTCTGATCGGCCAGGGCGGTTTCACAGCGCGCGGCCCAGTCTGCTCCTGCTGCGGGGTCGGCGCGCAGCAGCCATTCATCGGGCGACAGCCACAGGATCGTCAGCCCGTCCCGGCTGCCGACCGTATTGGGTACCTTCGGCAGCGGGACGCCGACGGCCTCGGCGATGGCCTGGTGTGCCGTGCCGGCCTGTGCCGGCAGCCGCAGGATGGCCAGCGCCACGTCGGGACATTCGGCCAGCAGGACGCGTTCGTGGTGGCCCCGCTGCAGCGATGTTTCGCCTGGCAAATAGAGATCGGCCAGCGCGCTGCGGGAATGAGATTCAGTCGACATGCTGGCGTTTTCCGTCGGGGTCGTAAAAGACAGGGGCGCACACGCGTGCGTTCATGAAGGGCCCTTGGGCGGTGGCGACCGTCACGGTCTGGCCGTGCCGGGCATGGCCGTCACGTAGCAGCGCCAGCGCGATCGACCGCCCCAGCGTTGGGCTCAGGTAGCTGGAGGTCACGTGGCCCTGCATGTCGGCCAGCACCGCGGTGGTGGGGCCGTCGAGGATCTGCCCCCCTTCGGGCAGGACCTGGCGCGGGTCTTCGGCGAGCAGGCCCACCAGCTGCTTGCGCCCCGCGCCGGCCGTGTGGCTGCGTTCGAGTGAGCGCTTGCCGAGGAAATCCTTGGTCTTCGAGACCATGCCACCCAGGCCCAGGTCCACTGGGCTGACCGAACCGTCGGTATCCTGGCCGACAATGATGTAGCCTTTTTCGGCGCGCAGCACGTGCATCGCCTCGGTGCCGTAGGGGGTGATGCCGTAGGGCGCGCCCGCCTGCATCAGGCGCTCCCAGAGATGCCGGCCCCAATTGGCCGGGATATAGATCTCATAGGACAGCTCGCCCGAAAAACTGACGCGTAGGACGCGCACCGCCGCGCCGTCCACCGCCCCTTCGCGGAAGTGCATGAAAGGAAAGGCCGCGGGTGAAAAATCGATGCCGTCGCAGACGGCCTGCAACACCTTGCGGGCGTAGGGTCCGGCAACAGTGGCGACGCTGTACTGGTCGCTGACCGAGGTCAGGAATACCTGCAGGTCGGGCCATTCGGTTTGCAGCCAGCGCTCCATCCAGGCCAGCACGCGGGCGGCACCGGAGGTCGTGGTCGTGACCAGGAAATGATCCTGGGCCAGGCGCAGGATCACGCCATCGTCCATCACCATGCCGTTTTCATCCAGCATCAGGCCATACCGGCACAGGCCCGGTTCGAGCCGTGTGAACGTGTTGACGTACATGCGGTTGAGAAATTCAGCGGCATCGGGCCCGCGGACGTCGATCTTGCCCAGCGTGGCGTAGTCCAGCAAGCCGACCGCCTGGCGCACCGCCAGGCATTCCCGGGCGACGGCTGCATCGAGCGTCTCGCCCGGCTGGGGGTAATAATGGGCCCGCTTCCATTGCCCGACGTCTTCGAACAGTGCGCCGGCGGCTTCGTTCCAGGCATGGACGCTGGTCTTGCGCACGGGGTCGAAATGGATGCCCAGTTCGCGCCCCGCGATGGCGCCGAAGCTGATGGGCGTGTAGTTTGGACGGAAGGTGGTCGTGCCGGTCTCGGCCATGCCCTGGCCCAGGATCGTGGCCAGCACGGCCATGCCGTTGATGTTGCCCAGCTTGCCCTGGTCGGTGCCAAAGCCCATGGAGGTATAGCGCTTGACGTGCTCGACGGATCGGTACCCTTCGCGCACCGACAGCAGGATGTCGGCCACCTGCACGTCGTTCTGGTAGTCGATGAACTGCTTGGGCCCGCGGTTCGCCCGCTCGGCCGGGCCTGAGAGCCAGAGTGGCAGCAGGGGATCGCAGGCGGCATCGACGGCTTGCCAGTGCGGTTCGGGTGTTGCGGGCGGCGCGCCCAGGGCGGCCGCCGCAGCTTGCCGGCCTTCCGTTACCCCCTGGTCGAGCGCTTGTTGCAGGTTAAAGACGCCACAGGCCGCACCGGCGCTGCGATAGTGGCTGTCGGGATCGGTGACCGGCACGAAGCAGGCCTGGGCATCGTCCCAGCGCAGCCGCCCACGCGCCTGGGCATGCAGGTGCACGACCGGATTGAGCCCGCCCGACATCGCCAGCAGGTCGCAGGCGATCACGGTGGATGGCCCTGGCGCCTTGGGCGAAACCCCCGGTTCGTAGCCTTGCAGCCGAACGGCCTTGACGTGGCGGCTGCCATGGGCGGCGGCGACCACGGTATGGCGATGGATGGGAATGCCCAATGTGGCTGCCTGGGCGGGCAGCGAGCCCTGCCCAGGCGGGCGCGGATCGACCACCACCACCTGGGCCCCGCCGCGTCGCAGATCGATGGCGCATTGATAGGCACCGTCATGGTTGGTGAAGACGACGGCGGTTCGCCCGGCCAGCACCCCATGGCGATGGATGTACGCCGAGACGGCGCCGGCCAGCATCACCCCGGGCAGGTCGTTGTTGCCGAACACCAGTGGCCGTTCGTGCGCACCCGTGGCCAGCACGATGCGCCGCGGGCGGATTTTCCAGAGCCGCTCGCGCACCCCGCGCCGCTGGTCCACCGGCAGGTGGTCGTGGCAACGCTCGCAGGCCACCACGAAATCATGGTCATGATAGCCAGCCACCGAGGTGCGCAGCAGGACGCGAACGTCGGGCATCTGCCGCAGTTCGGCGCGCCGGGCCTGCAGCCAGTCTTCGGCGGGCCTGCCGTCGATCTCGGCGGGCCGGGACAGCAGACTGCCACCGAGCTCGACGTCCTGTTCGATGAGCAGGACGCGCGCGCCGGCCTGCCCCGCACTGCAGGCGGCCGCCAGGCCGGCGGGCCCGCCGCCCACCACCAGCACGTCACAATGGGCGAAGCGCTTGTCGTAGTGGTCCGGGTCCTCGTGATTGGGCGCTGTGCCCAGCCCTGCCGCATCACGAATGCGTTCTTCGTAGCGGCCCCACCAGCGCCGCGGCCACATGAAGGTCTTGTAGTAGAAGCCGGCTGCGAGGAATGGCGCCAGCCGCTGCAGGATGGCCAGGCGGTCTTTTTCCAGACTGGGCCGGGCGTTCACGCTGGTGGCGCGCAGGCCTTCGTAGAGGGTGACTTCGGTGGCCCGGGCATTGGGGATGGTGTAGGCGCCGCGCTCTAGCTGCACGATGGCGTTGGGTTCTTCGACCCCCGCCGTCAGGATGCCCCGTGGCCGATGGTATTTGAAGCTGCGCGCCACGAAGTGCACGCCGTTGGCCAGCAGCGCGGAGGCCAGGGTGTCGCCCGGATGGCCGGTGTAGGCCTTGCCGTTGAATTCAAAACGCAGCACCTTGCTGCGGTCGATACGGCCGCCCGTGGGCAGGCGAAAAGATTCGTTCATGCGGGATCCTTGCCGGCGTGTTCGGCGCCATCCGAAAAACGATAGCTTTGCGTGTCGCGCTCGACCGTGAACCAGCGCCGGCAGCCGTGCGCGTGCACCCATTGTTCGCGCAGGGGGCCGCAAGGGTTGCGGCGCATGAACAGGTAATCCCCCCAGGCCTCGTCAGACAGATTGGCGGGGTTGGCGGGGCGCTGGATGTCGGCTTCGCCGCCATAGGAGAATTCGCTCTCGGCCCGATCGCCGCACCATGGGCATCGAATCAGCAACATGGGACCTCCGGTCAGTGGGCCACCGCCGCTGCACCGTGCTCGTCGATCAGGTGGCCGGTGTAGAAGCGATCCAGGGAAAAAGCGGCATTCAGGGGGTGGGGTTCATTATGGGCGATGGTGTGGGCAAAGACCCAGCCCGACCCTGGGGTCGCCTTGAAGCCGCCCGTCCCCCAGCCACAGTTGAAATACAGCCCCTTGACGGGCGTTTTGGAAATGATGGGGCTGGCATCCGGCGAGACGTCGACGATGCCGCCCCATTGCCGGTTCATGCGCACGCGGCTGAGGTTGGGGAACATCTCGACGATTGCCTGCAAGGTGTGCTCGATGCTGTGGTAGCTGCCGCGCTGGCCATAGCCCAGGTAGGCGTCGATGCCGGCGCCAATGACCAGGTCGCCCTTGTCGGACTGGCTGATGTAGGCGTGGACGGTGTTGGACATGATGACGGTGTGGATACACGGCTTGAGCGGTTCGGACACCAGCGCCTGCAGGGGATGGCTTTCGATGGGCAAGCGGATGCCTGCCATGTCTGCCAGCACGCTGGAGTGGCCAGCCACCACCACCCCCAGCTTTTGGGTACGGATGAACCCTTTGCCGGTGTCCACGCCCTCGACAGCGCCGTCGCGCAGGCGGATGTTGGTGACCGGGCAGTTCTGGATGATGTCCACGCCCAGGCTGTCCGCGGCCCGTGCAAACCCCCAGGCCACGGCATCGTGGCGGGCCACCCCGCCACGCGGCTGGAACGACGCGCCCAGCACAGGGTAACGGGCCTGCAGGTTGATGCCGGGCACCAGGGCCTTGATGTGTTCGGGCGTGAGCCACTGCGCATCGACCCCGTTGTATCGGTTCGCGTTGATGCGCCGCTGCGTGTCGCGGACTTCTTGCAGCGTGTGGGCCAGATTCATGACGCCGCGCTGGCTGAACATGACGTTGTAATTGAGCGCCTGCGACAGGCCTTCCCAGAGCTGCATGGATTTCTCGAACAGCTGGGTGGATTCATCCCATAGATAATTGGAGCGCACGATGGTGGTGTTGCGTGCCGTGTTACCGCCACCCAGCCAGCCCTTCTCGAGGACGGCGATGTTGCGCAGGCCGTGCTCTTTGGCCAGATAATAGGCGGTGGCCAGGCCGTGGCCGCCTGCGCCCACGATGATCACGTCGTACGCTTTCCTGGGCTCGGGCGTGCGCCACGCGGCACCCCAGTTCGCGTTGTGGCGCAGGCCGTGGCGTACGATGTCGAGCAGCGAGTAACGATTCTTCATGATCCCCACCGGGGCGGGCGGCCTGATGATGGCAATGGTGTAATGTTAGCCCAGCCGCACCGGGGTTCGCACAGGGCCCGGACCGGTCCTGAAACTCAAAGGAGCATGTGGGTGGCGTCTGATCGAAACTGGACTATTGCCCCGGCGGGTGACTGCTGCCTGATCATTACATTTGGCCAGCGGGTGGATGTGCACATCAATGAGCGGGTGCACGGTGCCGCCCAGCGGTTGCTGCAAGCGGCCGTCCCCGGGGTGCGGGACATCGTGCCGGCATTCACCACGGTCAGCGTGCACTACCAGCCCGAATGCTTTGCACAAGACGGTCTGCCCTACGACCATTTATGTCGCCAGATCGAAGCCTTGCTGGATATCGAAGACAGCCGTGGGTCGGGTCTGACGGTGCGCACGGTCGATATGCCGGTCTGTTATGGCGGCGACTTCGGCCCGGATCTGCCTGAAGTGGCCCGCCTGTGTGGGCTGACGCCTGAGCAAGTCGTCGAGCGCCATCTGGCTTCGCCCCATCGTGTCTACATGCTGGGGTTTCTGCCGGGCTTGCCCTACATTGGCGGCCTGGATCCTCAGCTGCGCGTGCCGCGCCGCAGCAAGCCACGCATCCGTGTACCCGCGGGCAGCGTGGCCATCGCCAATGACCAGACCTGCATTTATCCGCTCGAGTCGCCCGGCGGTTGGCACTTGATTGGCCGCACGCCGCTTGCGCTGTTCGACGTGCGCCGAGCCGAGCCCTGCACCCTGCAACCGGGCGATAGGGTCCGATTTGTGCCGGTGGCCCCAGCCGACCTGAAAGGCTCGCCATGAGCATCGATGTCTTGAAATCAGGTGCTCTGTCGCAATTGCAGGATCTGGGTCGCTGGGGCTGGCAGCGCTATGGGGTGGTCGTGGCCGGCGCCATGGATCCGTGGTCGCATCGCTGTGCGAATGCCCTGGTGGGCAATGCCGACACCGAGGCCACGCTGGAGATGACCTTGGTGGGGCCCAGCCTGCGCTTTCGGCACGCCCTGGTCATGGCCATTTGTGGCGCGGACCTGGCGCCTCGCATCGGCTCGCGGCCCGTGCCGCTGAACCGCGCATTGGTGGTGCGTGCGGGGGCGCAACTCGATTTTGGGCCTCGCAGGGCCGGGGTGCGGGCGTATCTGGCTGTGCGCGGCGGGTTCGCCGTGGCCCCGCAGATGGGCAGCCGCAGCACGCACGTGCGCTCTGGCCTGGGCGGGCTGCATGGCCGCGCGCTGGAAAAAGGGGATGTGCTGCCCGTGCGGCCCACCGCGGCCGCGACGAGCGCCGAGCAGACCCGCCTTGAGCGGGCTGATTGCGCGCGCCTGCATCCTGCCGGGCCCGTGGCGCCACGTATCTGGCCCGAGGGTTCGCTGCGGGTCATGGCCGGGCCGCAATGGGGTCTATTTGGCGAGGCGGCACAGGCGGCTTTCGTGGGTGCGGGATTTCGGGTCGAGGCGCAATCGGATCGGATGGGGCTACGCCTGTTTGGTCCGGCGCTCCAGTACCGTCACCCCTTCGACATGATTTCCGAAGGCGTCACGCTGGGCACGATCCAGGTGCCCCCCGATGGCCAGCCCATCCTGTTGATGGCAGATCGGCAAACCACGGGCGGTTATCCGAAGATCGCCCACGTGGCCAGCGTCGACCTGCCCCGGGTTGCGCAGTGTGCGCCTGGCGAGGTGCTGCGTTTCGAATCGATCAGCCTCGCCATGGCGCAACACTTGTATCTGCAGCGCGAGCAGGCTTTCGCGCGGTGGCGGGCTTCCTTGTGACGGCCGCTATTGTCTGGCTGGCTGCTGACGTCGCCAGGTTTCCCAAGACGAATGAGTAAAACGAACCAAATAGGTTGCTTATTTTTACCATGAATGACCAGCCGCAACCTCATGAAGACCCTGTTGCCGAGGTGCGGAGCCTGATCTG
>NZ_JBAYTI010000059.1:0-15976 GCF_041675725.1 Castellaniella sp.
AAGCTGAAAGGTATCTTGAACGGGGGAGGCACAAGGTAAAGCCACTGCCTGCGGGACGCTACTACAGTGTGCCTGTCACCATGCTGGCCACCAAGAAGAGGGCAGCATTCATCGGGCGCGACATCAACTCCGATCTACTGGCGCGCGAACTGACCAAGCATCGCGAATATTTCGAGTCGCACGGACGTTACCACAGAAGGGTGACCCTGTAACCCAGTCTGGCGTATCACCGACCCGCCCGCGTGGCGGGTTTTTCATGTCAATTTTTCAAAAGTGCTTACAGATCGCTTACAGAAATTCAGAAAGCAAAATGCCGCCGGGTCAATGGTGGCGTAAATATTTGATTTTATTGGTGCCGGCTAGAGGAGTCGAACCCCCGACCTTCTCATTACAAGTGAGCTGCTCTACCAACTGAGCTAAGCCGGCCTGGGCCGCTATTCTACAGGAACTGCGGCGATGACTTGAAGTGTGCACGGTGGCGGGCCTGCCCGGGCATGTGGCCGGGCTGCGGGCCGCCGCTTACTTGACCACTTTCAGGTGTGACGACCTGGGTGCATCCGCCCCGGTGGTTGCGGCCCCTGCTGCGGATACCGGGCTGGCCGGGGATTCGGCGGTGTCGTCACCGCCGGGATAGGCGTGCGACGGAGAGACCTCGAAACCCATACCCACGCCGGTTTCGCGCGCGTACAGGGCCGATACGGCGGCCACGGGGATGAACAGCTGCTCGACCTGGCCATTGAAGCGCGAGGCGAATTCGATGTATTCGTTGCCCATGGTGAGCTGGTGGGTGGCCAGATGGCTGATGTTCAGGGTGATCTGCCCGTCGCGCACGTGGGCGGGCGGCACGACGGTGTTTTCGTCGACCGTGACCACCAGGTACGGGGTGTAGCCGTTGTCGGTACACCATTCGTGCAGGGCGCGGATCAGATAGGGCTTGGTACTGGTTTCTTGCATCATCGGGATCAGCGGCGCATGACTTTTTCAGACGGGGTCAGGGCCTCGATGTAGGCCGGGCGCGAGAACAGCCGCTCGGCGTATTTTTGCAGCGGCGCTGCACTTTTGGGCAGATCGATGCCGTAGTGCTCGAGGCGCCACAGCAGGGGCGCGATGGCCACGTCCAGCATAGAGAAGTCATCGCCCAGCATGTACTTGTTCTTGACCAGCAGCGGCGCCAGTTGTGTGAGGCGTTCGCGGATGGCGCTGCGCGCGGCATCGAGCACTTTTTCGTCGGTGATGCTGCGGCTCTCGAGGGTGCACACGTGCACGAAGATTTCTTTTTCGAAATTGTGCAGGAACAGCCGCGTGCGGGCGCGCATGATCGGGTCGGCCGGCATCAGCTGCGGATGCGGGAAGCGCTCGTCGATGTACTCGTTGATGATGTTTGATTCGTACAGGATGAGGTCGCGTTCGACCAGGATGGGCACCTGATCGTAGGGGTTCATTAAGGCGATGTCTTCGGGCTTGTTGTAGAGGTCGATATCGCGGATTTCGAAGTCCATGCCCTTTTCGAACAGCACGAAGCGGCAGCGTTGCGAAAACGGGCAGGTCGTGCCGGAATAAAGCACCATCATATGTGGGTATCCATCCAAAAAAGGGTGCCCGGAGGCACCCGGGGTTTAGCGCACGTGCTTCCAGTAGGTGTTGTTCATGCGGATGGCGATCAGCAGGAACAGGACCAGGAAGATCATCACGATGACCCCGATTTCGCGCCGCTCGAGCTGCACGGGTTCGGCCATCCAGCCGAGGAAATTACTGAGGTCGGCCACGTCGTTCTGGAACTGGGCAAAGGCTTTTGCGTCTTTGGAGTCGAACGTGGTGGTGCGCGTGACGTCGCCTTGGTAGTTGGCGAGAGTCTCGTTGGTGATCTCGGCGTAGCCGTTGTGGTCGAATACCGACGTGGTCTTGACCCAGTGCATGTTGCCGGATTCATTGGGTACCTGGTGCACCTGCACGTCGGTGAGCGTGCGCGGGCCTTCGAGTTCCCAGAGCACGTTGGGCATGCCGACGTTGGGGAAGATCACGTTGTTCCAGCCTGTGTTGCGCTCGGCGTCGCGAAAGAAGGTGCTGAGGTAGGTGTAGATGTAATCGACCCCCGAAGGCCCGAAGCTGGTGCTCTTGGCGCGCGCGATGACGGAAAGGTCGGGCGGTATGGTGCCGAACCAGCGTTTGGCGTCTTCGGGCGTCATGGAGATGGTCATCAGGTCGCCCACCCGTTCGCGCGTGAAGAGCAGGTTCTTTTTGATGTCTTCTTCGGTGAGGCCGAGGTCCATGAGCTTGTTGTAGCGCATGGCGCTGGCGCTGTGGCAGTTCAGGCAGTAGTTGACGAACATTTTGGCGCCGTTTTGCAGGGCGGCGAGGTCGCTGATGCGGTCTGGGGCCTTCTGGATCTGGGCGCCCCCATCGGCCGCGTAGGCGAAGGTGCAGGTCAGCGACAGGGCCAGGACACCGAGCAGTTTTTTGATCATGATGTTTCCGTAGCAGTCAGGGGCGGTTTCAGTGAGCGTGGAAGGTGACCCGGCTTGGGACCTTCTTGAAGGTTCCCAGGGGTGACCAGACCGGCATCAGGAAGAAGAACGCCAGATAAATGACCGTGCAGATCTGCCCGGCAATGGTGTATTCGGGCGTGACGGGCAGGGTGCCCAGCACGCCGAGCGCCAGGAAGTCGATGATGAAGATGGCATACAGCCACTTGTGCCAGGTGGGCCGGTAGCGGATGGACTTGACCGGCGAGCGGTCGAGCCAGGGCAGGAAGAACAGCAGCACCACGGCGCCGCCCATGGAGACCACGCCCCAGAACTTGGCGTCGATGACCTTCAGCAGCACGGCGACCCCCAGCAGAACCAGCGGTGCGATATAGCGGCACAGGCCGCAGCCGCGCGCCTTGATGAAGATCCACAAGGCGGCGATGACGGCGCCGGCGGCCAGGATCCAGGTGAAGTCGCTGGTGGTGGCGCGCAGCATGGTGTAGAAGGGCGTGAAATACCAGACTGGGGCGATGTGCGGCGGGGTCTTGAGCGGATCGGCCGGGATGAAGTTGTTGTATTCGAGGAAGTAGCCGCCCATTTCGGGGCCGAAGAACAGGATGGCCGCAAAGACGATGAGGAAGCCCGCCACGCCGACGATGTCGTGCACCGAATAGTACGGATGGAAGGGAATGCCGTCGAGTGGGCGGCCGTATTGGTCTTTGGGGCCTTGCTTGATTTCGACGCCGTCGGGGTTGTTCGAGCCGACTTCATGCAGCGCGATGATGTGGGCCACCACCAGCCCGATGAGCACCAGCGGGATGGCGATGACGTGGAACGCAAAGAAGCGGTTCAGGGTGGCGTCGGATACGACGTAGTCGCCGCGGATGAAGATCGCGAGATCCGGGCCGATGAACGGGATGGCCGAGAACAGGTTGACGATGACCTGCGCGCCCCAGTAGGACATCTGGCCCCAGGGCAGCAGGTAGCCGAAGAAGGCTTCGGCCATGAGGCACAGGAAGATGGCCACGCCGAAGATCCAGACCAGTTCGCGCGGCTTGCGGTACGAGCCATAGAACAGGCCGCGCAGCATGTGCAGGTAGACCACCACGAAGAACATGGACGCGCCGGTGGAGTGCATGTAGCGGATGAACCAGCCGCCCGGGACTTCGCGCATGATGAACTCGACCGAGCTGAAGGCCAGGTTGGCGTCGGGCTTGTAGTTCATGACCAGGAAGATGCCGCTGACCACCTGGATGACCAGCACCAGCAGGGCCAGCGAGCCGAAGAAATACCAGAAGTTGAAGTTCTTCGGGGCATAGTATTCGGACATGTGCTCTTTGAAGAGCTTGGTCAGGGGGAAACGGCGGTCTACCCAGCCCAGCAAGCCGCTTGTCTCGACGTTTTGTTCAGCCATGAAAGGCTCCTGTTGATTTCTTGAAACGATGGGCGCAGGGCCCATCAGGCCTTGTTGTCTTCTTCGACGCCGATGGTGACCTTGGTGCCGTCGGCGGAGAAGACGTAGGGCGGGATTTCGAGGTTGTCGGGCGCGGGCTTGTTGGCGAACACGCGCCCGGCCAGGTCGAACGTGGAGCCATGGCAGGCGCACAGCCAGCCGCCGGGCCAGCCCGTGGGCAACCCGGGCTGGGCGCCGGTCTGGAAGTAGGCGGTGGGCGAGCAGCCCAGGTGCGTGCAGATGCCGATGCAGATGAAGTATTCGGGATCGCGCGAGCGCCATTCGTTCTTGGCCCACGGCGGCGTGAAGCCCGGGCGGTCTGAATCCGGGTCGGCCAGTTCGGCGTCGTGCTTGGGCAGGTCTTCGAGGGTGACCTTGCTGCGCCGTACGATCCAGACGGGCTTGCCGCGCCATTCGACCACCTTCATCTGGCCCATGGCCAGGTCGGAGATGTCGGCCGTGACCGGCGCGCCCGCGGCGCGGGCCTTGTCGGACGGGGCAAAGGATGCGACGAACGGCACGGCAGTGCCCACCCCCACGGCCCCGCCCAGGGTGCAGGCCGTGGCGACCCAGAAGCGGCGCTTAGGGTCGGGTGGCAGGGTGGGATCGACTGCGCCCTGATTATCAGGCTGTGTCGGTTGCTGGCTCATGTGGTTATCCCGGTTGGTCGCCACGGGGGCGGAACGTGTCTAGGTATCTTGGTTGCGCGCTGTGTGTTCGCAGCTTGCCCATCAGGGCTTACAACCGCGTATTATAGCGTTACGCCCGCGTGGGTACAGACAAGGAAACCAGATCAATGAGCATGGGACGCAGTTTCATCAGCGAGTTTCGCGAATTTGCGATCAAGGGCAACATGATGGATCTGGCCATTGGCGTCATCATCGGTGGCGCTTTTGGCACGATCATCGATTCCGTCGTCAACGACCTCTTCATGCCCATCATCAATTTCATTCTGGGGGGCGACGTCAATTTCGACAACCTCTACTGGGTATTGCGCGCGCCACAAGACTACGTCGGCGCACAAACGTACGATGAACTCTCCAAGGCCGGGGCGGTGGTGTTCGCCTGGGGGCATTTTCTCACCGTGTTCGTCAATTTCCTGCTGCTGGCGCTGGTGGTCTTCATCATGGTGAAGATGGTCAACACCGCGCGTCGCCGCTTCGAGGCCGAAAACCAGGCCCCGCCGCCGGCGCCGCCCGCCACCCCCGAAGACGTGCTGCTGCTGCGCGAAATCCGCGACGCGCTCAAGAAGTGACGGCCAAAATGACGGCCGTCATGGGTGCGGCGGGTGCGGCCCTTTTGGGCGGCCAGCCCAAGGGGCTGCGGCATGGCTGAAATCAGCCGCGACGCGCTCGAAGCCTGGCTGGCGGCCCGGCTGCAGCCCGAACGCTTTCGCGACTACTGCCCCAATGGGCTGCAGGTGCAGGGGCGCGACACCATCGGCCACATCGTCACCGGCGTCACGGCCTCGCAGGCCCTGATCGACGCCGCCATTGCCCGGCAGGCCGATGCCCTGCTGGTGCATCATGGCTGGTTCTGGAAAAACGAAGACCCCACCATCCGCGGGCCCAAGCACCGGCGCCTTTCGGCGGTGCTGGCGGCCGGGCTCAATCTGTTCGCCTACCATCTGCCGTTGGATGCCCACCCCAAATGGGGCAACAACGCGCAGCTGGCGCGGGTGCTGGGTTGGCAGGCCGATCTTGGCCCGGAAGGCCAGCCGCTGTGCTGCGGCCCCGAGGGCCTGGTCTGGCTGGGCCGGCCCGCGCAGCCCTGCACGGCAGGCGAACTCGCCACGCACGTGGCTGCGCGCCTGGGGCGCGAACCCCTGCTGGTGGGCGACCCGGCCCGGCCGGTGCGCCGGCTGGCGTGGTGCACGGGTGCCGCGCAAGGCATGATCGAACACGCGGTGGCGGCCGGGGCGGATTGCTACCTGAGCGGCGAGATCTCCGAACCCACGGTGCACTGGGCGCGCGAAACCGGTTGCGCCTATCTGGCGGCCGGCCACCATGCCACCGAACGCTATGGGGTACAGGCACTGGGGGCGGCCATCCAGACCCAACTGGGCGTGCAGTGCACCTTCATCGACATAGACAACCCGGTTTGAACGTGTTCAGCCCATCGGTGCGGGCCTACTGCCTGTTCAGGATCTCGGCTGCCGCGGGTGCGAAATAGGTCAGGATCCCATCCGCCCCGGCGCGTCGGAAAGCCATGAGCGATTCCATCATCACCTTGTCGTGGTCCAGCCAGCCGTTGGCGGCCGCCGCCTTCAGCATCGCGTATTCGCCGCTGACCTGGTAGGCGTACGTGGGCACGCCGAAGGCGTCTTTGACTTCGCGCACGATGTCCAGGTAGGGCATGCCGGGCTTGACCATCACCATGTCCGCGCCTTCGCGCAGGTCGGCGGCGACTTCGCGCAGGGCTTCGAGCCGGTTGGCCGGATCCATTTGGTAGGTCGACTTGTTGGACTGGCCCAGGTTGGCGGCCGAACCCACGGCATCGCGAAACGGCCCGTAGAAGGCGCTGGCGTACTTGGCCGAATAGGCCATGATGCGGGCGTGGATGTGGCCGTTGCTGTCCAGCGCGCTGCGGATGGCGCCGACGCGGCCATCCATCATGTCGCTGGGGGCGATGAAATCCACCCCGGCCTCGGCGTGCGCCAGGGCCTGGCGCACGAGCAGGGCCACTGTGGCGTCGTTCTGCAGTTGGCCCTGGGCATCGACCAGGCCGTCCTGGCCGTGGCTGGTGTAGGGGTCCAGCGCCACGTCGGTGAGCACGCCCAGTTCGGGGAAGTGCTGCTTGAGCAGGCGCACGGTGCGCGGGATGAGGCCATCGGGGCGGGTGGCCTCGATGCCATCGGGGGTCTTCGTGGCCGGGTCCATCTGCGGAAACAGCGCGATCACGGGGATGCCCAGCTTCAGGCTGTGCTCGGCCACGGCCAGCAGAGTGTCGGGCGAGTGGCGCAGGACGTCCGGCATCGAGGCCACGGGCTCGCGCACGCCGCTGCCTTCGCGCACGAACACCGGGTAGATGAGATGGTCGGTGCTCAGGTGGTTCTCGCGCACCAGGCGGCGCGAGAAGGCGTCGCGCCGGTTGCGGCGCAGGCGCAGGGCGGGAAAATCGGCTTGGGGCAGGAAACGGGTCATGAGAGGCTCCGGAAAGCTGCGGCATGCGGATGCCGCGACGGGTTCAGGCTGAGGGCGGTGCGATCCAGTGCAGGATGCAGGCGGTGGCTTCTTCGAGGCCCAGGCGCTGGGTGGCGGAAAAAGGCACGGCCGTGAGGGTGCCGATCTCGGCCAGGTCGCGGCGCGCTTGGGCCACGGCGCGCAGGCGCTGGCCGTGGGGGAGTTTGTCGGCCTTGGTGAGCAGGGCCAGGGTGGGCAGCCCGCGCAGTGCGATCCAGTGGGCCAGGCGGCGGTCCAGTTCGGTGACGCCGCGCCGGATGTCCAGGATGAGCACCACGGCGGCCAGGCTGGGGCGTTCGTGCAGGTAGCGGCCCAGGACGTCGGCCCAGGCATCGCGCGCAGCGTGATCCACCGCGGCGTAGCCGTAGCCGGGCAGGTCGACCAGAAAACCCAGCCAGGCGCCGGGCTGCAGCGGGTCGGGCAGGCCGAACAGGTTGATCAGCCGGGTACGCCCCGGGGTCTTGCTGGAAAAGGCCAGGCGTTTCTGGTTGCACAGGGCGTTGATGGCCGATGACTTGCCGGCGTTGGAGCGCCCGACGAAACAGATTTCGGCCGTGGTTGGTGGCGGCAACTGGTCGAGCCGGGCCGCCGAGGCCACGAAGCGGGCACGATGAAGCAAGGACACGCGGTATAAGCCCCGAATGAATGGATTTTTGCCTATTGTATAATTTCGTGCTGAACGAATCACCACCGAGGATCTCATGAAGCGTGCGCTCTACAGTATGTTCATGGCCGGCAGCCTGGTCTTGGCCGGTGTCCTGCCCGGTCTGGCTCACGCCCAGGATCAAAAACCCGATGCCGCAGCTGGCGAACAGCTGTATCTCAACGGCGACATGTCGCGCGGGGTGCTGGCCTGCATCACCTGTCACGGTGAAGGCGGCAACAGCACGATCCCCATGAATCCCAATCTCTCGGCCCAGCCCCACGAATACCTGGCCAAGCAGCTGCACGACTTCACCCCCCAGGGCGACAAGCCGGCTGCGCGCACCGGGCCCGATGGCGCGCCCTCGGTCATGTCCACCATCGCACCGGCGCTGTCGGCCGAAGACATCCGCAACGTGGCGCTGTATCTCACCAACCAGCCGCTCGACTGGGACACCGCGCCCACGGCCACTAGCGAAGACACGGCTGAACGCGGGCAGACCATCTGGCGGGCCGGCATCGCCGATCGCCACGTGCCCGCCTGCGCCGCCTGCCATGGCGCGGCCGGCACCGGTATCCCGGCCGAATTCCCACGTCTGGCGGGCCAGTACCCAGACTACATTCTCGATCAGCTCAAATTGTTCCAGACGGGTGATCGCAAGAACGACATCATGCACGACATCGCCGACCGCATGAACCAGTCCGACCTGGCCGCCGTGGCCGATTACGCCGCCGGCCTCAGGCCCTGATGCGTTTCCCGGGTTTCGGGCAGGGTTATCCTGCCATCGGCGGGGCTTTGGGTGTAAGGTTCAAGGTTCAATAATATAGGGGGGTTCTGGTCATACAGAGCCCTTTTTTTACGGATTTCACCGCAGTGGCTGCCTCTTCGTCCTGGCGCGCGCGTGGCGCGGACATCATCGAACTCCTCGGTTCGATGCGCTTTGCCATCAGCCTGCTGGTCTTCATCTGCGTGGCCAGCCTGATCGGCACGGTGTTGCCGCAGAACCAGGCGCCCAACGCGTACATCGACCAGTTTGGGCCCTTCTGGTATACGCTCTTCGACCAGTTCTCGATCTGGCACATTTACAACAGCCCGTGGTTCCTGGTCATCATGGCGTTTCTGGTGGTGTCCACGTCATTGTGCGTGCTGCGCAATGCGCCCAAGATGATCCGCGACATGCGCTCGTTTCGCGAATACGTGCGCGGCAGCAGCCTGAAGGCATTTCACCACAAGGTCGAGGTGCACAGCGCGCTGGCGCCCGATGCGGCGGTCGAGGCGGTGGGCACTTTGTTACGCAGCCAGGGTTTCCGCTACCGGGTGCGGGTCGATGGCGACAGCCGCATGGTGGCGGCCAAGAAGGGCGCGGCCAATCGCCTGGGCTACATTTTTGCGCACGTGGCGATCGTGGTGATCTGCGTGGGCGGGCTGCTCGACAGCGAACTGCCCGTGCGCGTGCAGACCTGGCTGTTCGACAAGCAGCCCGTCGTGGGCAACATGCTGATCTCCGAAGTCCCCGAGTCCGGCCGGCTGTCGGCCTACAACCCCAGCTTCCGTGCGAACATGCTGATCCCGGATGGCAAGCAGAGCAGCGTGGGCATCATCCCCTCGGGCCCAGGGGTGCTGCTGCAGCCCCTGCCTTTCAGCCTGCGGCTCAACAAATTCCATATCGACTACTACGAAAACGGCCAGCCCAGCGATTTCCGCAGCGACGTGACCGTCACTGACCGGGCCACGGGTGAATCCTTCGATCGCACCATCCAGGTCAACGAGCCGCTGCACTATCGCGGGCTCACGGTGTACCAGTCCAGTTTCGATGACGGCGGCAGCGCCCTGCAGCTGCGCGCCTGGCCGCTCAAGGGGCAGGGCGCCGAGCCGGTGGCCGTGACGGGCACGGTGGGCACCGAATCACAGCTGCCCCAGGGCCTGGGCGGCGAGACGGTCGACTACACGGATCTGCGCCTCATCAATGTCGAGAATCTGGGTGATGGCGAAGGGCCGCAACCGGCCAACGTGATCGAGCACGTGGCCGCCGTCACGGGCAGTGCGGCGCGCCCGCGCAACAAAGATCTGCGCAACGTGGGGCCCAGCGTCCAATACCGCCTGATCGGCGCCGATGGCCAGGCACACGAATTCAGCCAGTACATGCTGCCGGTGGCCCTGGACGGCTTTCCGCTGTTCTTGCTGGGGGTGCGCGACACCCCGGCGCAGCCCTGGCGCTATCTGCGCATCCCGGCCGATGCCCAGGGCCAGATGGACGAATTCATGCACCTGCGCGCCGCGCTGGCCGACCCGGCCCTGCGCGAACAGGCTGCACGGGCTTTTGCCGAACGCAATGCACCCGCAGGCGAACAGCGCGACCTGATGTTTCAGGCCGCGCGCGGGGCGCTGACCACGTTCGAGCGCGAGGGCTTCAACGGCATCATCGCGGCCGCCCCCGAAGGCGAGCGCGAGAAGATCCTCAATTTCGCGGTGCCCATGATCCAGCTCAGCCTGGCCGAACTGCGAGACCTGATGCGTGCCCGGCAGGGGCTGCCGGCGCTCGGCGGGCTGCCGGCCGATACCGCCCAGCGCGAACAGCAGTGGCTGGGCCTGGCGGTGCTGGCGCTGGCGATGCTGCCGGATTATCCTGCACCTGTGGCCTTGCAACTGTCGGGGTTCGACCACGTCCAGGCCAGCGTCTTCCAGGTGGCGCGCAGCCCCGGCAAGACCACGGTCTATCTGGGCTGCCTGTTTCTGGTTCTGGGGGTGTTCTCCATGTTCTACATCCGCGAGCGGCGGGTGTGGGTGTGGGTGCGGCCCAGCGGCGCCGGCAGCGCGTGGCTGGCCGCGATGACCACACAACGTCGTACACTGGATTTCAATCACGAATTCGAGCGCTTGCGCGATGCTTTGCGCACCCTAGGAGGTCGACATGACGTCTGATTCGATGGCCCGGCAACCCGCCGGCCTGTGGGCCGGTCCCATGAACGCCAGCGGCGACCGGCGCGGCCGGCGCGGCCGCCCCGATTGGTCCGACATCGCCTTTTTCGTGCTCCTGGCGCTTGGCGCAGGCTACGCGATCGATGTCTACGGCCATTTCATGGACTACTACGAGACCCTTATTTTGCTGGGTTGCGTGGCCTTGTTCAGCTGGATGGGCTGGCTGTGGCGGCCGCTGCGCGCGCTGATGCTGGCCAGCGGCCTGACGGCGCTGCTGGCCATCTGGCTGTACAGCCCCACCGGTAGCCTGCTGCAGGGCGATCTGTCCCATGTCGAGAGCGTATTCCTGCTCAAGTACCTGATTTCGTCGCAGTCGGCCGTGCTGTGGATGTGCGCGCTGTTCGTGCTGGCCACGGTCTGTTACTGGGCGGGTTTCGCCGTGCCCACGTTTTCCTGGGTCGGCTCGGTGCTCACCTGGGGTGCGGTCTATGCCGGGCTCACCGGCCTGCTGGTGCGCTGGCGCGAGGGCCATTTGCTGGGGCCAGACATCGGCCACGTGCCGGTCAGCAATCTCTACGAGGTCTTCGTGCTGCTGGCGCTCATCACCGCGCTCTTCTACCTCTATTACGAGCGGCGCTACGCCACGCGCGCGCTGGGTGGGTTCGTGCTGCTGGTGATCAGCGCGCTGGTGGTGTTCCTGCTGTGGTATTCCTTCACGCGCGAGGCCTATCAGATCCAGCCGCTGGTGCCGGCCCTCAAAAGCTGGTGGATGAAGCTGCACGTGCCGGCCAACTTCATCGGCTACGGTACCTTCAGCCTGGCCGCCATGGTGGGGTTCGCCTATCTGGTGAAGGCGCACGGTGAAACACGCGGCGTCAAGCCGCTGATTCCGCTCTTTCTGCTGGGGGCGGTCCTGTGCGCCGAGCCTTTCATGTTCGGCTCGCGCGAACTCTCGGCCACCTGGATGCTGTTCTTCGGTGCCGGGGCCCTGATCGTGGGCACCATTCTGGCGTTTCGGGCGCCCATCGCACAGCGCTTGCCCGCGCTCGAGGTGCTGGACGACATCATGTACCGGGCCATCGCCATCGGCTTTGCGTTCTTCACCGTGGCCACCATCCTGGGGGCGCTGTGGGCCGCCGATGCCTGGGGCACCTACTGGCAATGGGATCCTAAAGAAACCTGGGCGCTCATCGTCTGGCTCAACTATGCGGCCTGGCTGCACATGCGCCTCATGAAAGGCCTGCGCGGCGCGATGGCCGCCTATTGGGCCCTGACGGGCCTGCTGGTCACCAGCTTCGCCTTCCTGGGGGTCAACATGTTCCTGTCGGGCCTGCACTCGTACGGAGAGCTCTAGTCATGTCCAAGTTCAAGAAGAACCCGGCACAGGTGCTCCGCACAGCGGGCGAAAAGCCGGTGGCCGTGCTCAATCACAATCGGCCCGCTTTCCACAGGGTGACGCCCAAGCTGTTTGAAGCGCTGGTCGAGGAACTGGCAGACCGGGATCTTGCGGCTATCGTGTGCCAGCGACTGGCACTGAAGGACACCGCCGTCGAGGTGGATATCGAGCAAATCTGAACCCGACGAAGGTACGCGATATCGACTCAAATTCATCCCTGAAGCGCTTGGCTCAGGGCCCGCGGACTTCGGGGTGCGGCGGCTGGCCCGGGATGCGCTCTTGCGCGTACAGTTCGTGCACGGTTTCGCGCGGGCGCACCAGCCACGCCTGGTCGCCGTCCACCAGGATCTCGGCCGCCCGTGGGCGGCTGTTGTACTGGCTGGCCATGGAAAACGCATAAGCACCGGCGGACTCCAGCGCGAGCCAGTCGCCCGGGGCGATGGCCAGGGGGCGCCCGCGGGCCAGCCAGTCGCCGCTTTCGCAGATGGGGCCGACGATATCCCAGGTTTCTGGCGTGTCGTCATCGCGTGGACGCACCGGGCGCACGCCGTGCCAGGCTTCGTAGAGCGCGGGGCGCATGAGATCGTTCATGGCCGCATCGACGATGGCAAACTGGCGCGTCTCGCCGCGCTTCAGGTAGAGGACTTCGGTCAGCAGCACGCCGGCATTGCCCACCAGTGAGCGGCCGGGTTCGAGCACGACCTGCAGGTGGCCCAGGCCGCGCGCGTGCAGGGCGGCAAAGACCGGATCCAGGAGTTCGGCCGGATGCGGCGGGGTTTCATCGGTGTAGCGGATGGCCAGGCCGCCGCCCAGATCCAGGTGTTGCAGGGCGATGCCATCGGCGGCGAGCTGTTCGATGAGGCCCAGCAGCTTGTCCAGGGCATCCAGCCAGGGGCCCGTGGTGGTGATCTGCGAGCCGATGTGGCAGTCGACCCCCACGATGCGCAGGGCCGGCAGGCTGCGGGCCCGATGGTACAGGGCCCGGGCGTCCTGGATGGGTACGCCGAACTTGTTGTCTTTCAGGCCGGTGGAAATATAGGGGTGCGTGTGGGCATCGACGTCCGGGTTCACGCGCAATGAAATAGGCGCCTGGCGGCCGCAGTCGGCCGCCACCCGGGCGATGCATTCCAGCTCGCCGGCCGATTCGACGTTGAAGCACAGGATGCCTGCGTCCAGGGCCGCGCGGATCTCCCAGGCCTGTTTGCCCACGCCTGAAAAGACGATGGTCTCGGGCTGGGCGCCGGCGGCCAGCACGCGCGCGAGTTCGCCCCCCGAGACGATGTCGAAACCTGCGCCCAGGCGCTGGAATTCGTGCAGGATGGCGAGGTTGCTGTTGGCCTTGACGCCGTAGCAGATCAGGCCACGGCGCCCGTGCAGCGCGTCGGCGTAGCCTTGCCAGGCAGCCTGCAGGGCCGCGCGCGAATAGACGTACAAGGGCGTGCCGTAACGGCTGGC
This sequence comes from Castellaniella sp., assembly GCF_041675725.1. Lineage (GTDB taxonomy): Bacteria > Pseudomonadota > Gammaproteobacteria > Burkholderiales > Burkholderiaceae_B > Castellaniella. The sequence continues at coordinate 13,514 of NZ_JBAYTI010000059.1, forward strand.
GAGTTCGGGCAGCGGCACGCCTTCGGCATGCAGCACGCCCTCGCGCAGGTCGAACCAGGGTTGGCTGGGCAGCATCGGTGCGCGCTCAGGGCAGGGCTTGTGGCGTGGGGTTGCTGCCCAGCGGGACGTCCGGGGGCAACGCCAGTTGTTCGTCGGCGGGCGGGGGCGGTTCGGGCAGGTAGAGCGGGCCCTTCATGCCGCAGCCGGCGAGCAGCAGGCTGGCCAGCGCCAGGCCGCCGGCCGCGCGCAGCCCGCGCGGTGCCGCAGCGGGCCGGACGGATGATGGAACAGGGCGCTCGGGGGCCAGGCCACCTGAGGCGGCCGGGGCGGAATGCGGAACAGGGCGTGCAGGCATGGGATACCGTCCTTAGAAGGGAACCCGCACCGGCTGGGGCTGGGCGGCTTCGTAGTGGGTCTGGTCGCTGGGCAGGTCCTGGGCCTGCAGCTGGTTGAGCAGCCGGTTGATGTCGTCCATTTCCTGCCCGTCCAGGCTGCTGGCCGATGGGTAGGTGTCGCCCGGCTGGGGCAGGCCGACCCGGGCGATGGCGATACCGGGCGGGTATTCGGAAAAATAGAAGTCGCCGTCGATGCGCGCCAGGCCGCTGGGCAGGGGGCCCGGCTGGATTTCCGGCTGGCCCTGCAGGGCGACGCGCATGTAGTCGATCCAGATGGGCAGTGCCGCGCCGCCCCCGGTTTCGCCCTGGCCCATCGAGCGGGGCTGGTCGAACCCCATCCAGGCCACGGCCACCTCTTTTGGGGTGAAGCCGGCGAACCAGGCGTCTTGCGAGTCGTTGGTCGTGCCGGTCTTGCCGCCGAGGTCGACGCGCTGGAGTTCGCGCCGCGCGCGCGCGCCCGTGCCCGAAGTGGCCACCCCGCGCAGCATGTCGGCCATGACGTAGGCGGTGCGCGGATCGATCACCCGGGCGAGCGCATCGCCGGCCACGGTGGGATGGGCCCGCATGATGACCTTGCCTTCGCTGTCGGTGACGGTGTCGATCAGGTAGGGCGGCACCCGGTAGCCGCCATTGGCGAACACGGCAAACCCCCCGGCCAGCTGCAGGGGGGTGACGCTGCCGGCGCCCAGGGCCAGCGGCAGCACGGCGGGCTGGCGTTCGCGGTCGAAGCCGAAGCGCGTGACATAGTCTTGCACGTACTGCGGGCCCACGGCCTGCATGATGCGGATCGACACCATGTTCTTGGACTTGTACAGCCCCTGGCGCATGGTCAGCATGGGCTCGTAGGAGCGCCCATAGTTTTTTGGGTTCCAGGGCTTGGAACCGGTCTGTTCGGCCGTCAGCGAGAAGGGCTCGTCGGAGATCTGGGTGGCCGGGGTCAGCCCCCGTTCGAGCGCCGCGGCATAGATGAAGGGCTTGAACGCCGACCCGGGCTGGCGCCAGGCCTGTGTGACGCGGTTGAACTTGCCTTCGTCGAAATGAAAGCCGCCCACCATGGCGCGGATGGCGCCGTCCTGGGCGCTGATGCCGACCAGCGCGGCCTGGATGGCCGGCTTGTTGATGAGTTCCCAGGTGTCGCCGCGCTGGTGTACGTAGACGATGGCCCCGCGTTCGATGCGCACGTTGTCCTTGGCGTTGGGGACCAGGCCACGGGCCACCACGCGCAGCGCCTGCTTGTCGTTGATGGTGATGATCTGGTCGGCGCTGCGGGCCACGCGCACTTCGGTCGGGCTGGCCGAGAGCACGATGCCGGTGAGCAGGCCGCCGTTGTCGGGGTGGCGCTCTTGGGCTTCGTCGAGCAGGTCGTTCAGGGCGTCGGCATCTTTTTCGATGCCCGGCGGCAGTGCGATGGTTTCTTCGGGGCCGGTATAGGGCGCCCGGCGGGTGTAGTCGAGCACGCCGGCGCGCAGCGCCTGGTAGGCGGCTTCCTGGTCCTTGGCGTCGATGGTGGTGTAGACGTTCAGGCCGCGCGAGTAGATGTCGTCTTGGTAGACGCCGTAGAGCAGCTGGCGGGCCAGCTCGGCCGGGTAGTCGGCGTGCACGGCGTAGCGCCCGGTTGGGGTGCCGGCGGCCGACTTGATGACGATGGGTTGTTCGGCCGCTTGCCGGTATTCGGCCTCGGTCAGGTAGCCCAGCTGGCGCATGCGGCCCAGCACGTACATCTGGCGCGCCTTGGCGCGCTGGAAGTTGGCGATCGGGTTGTAGCGCGAGGGCGCCTTGGGGATGCCGGCGAGCATCGCGGCCTCGGCCGCGGTGATCTCGGCCAGCGGCTTGCCGAAATACGTGCGGCTGGCCGCGGCAAAGCCATAGGCCCGATGCCCCAGGAAGATCTGGTTCATGTACAGGTCGAGGATCTCGTTCTTGGTGAGCGTGGCCTCGATCTTGAACGTGAGCAATAGTTCGTAAAACTTGCGCGTGTAGGTTTTTTCGGACGACAGGTAGAAGTTGCGCGCCACCTGCATGGTGATGGTGCTGGCCCCCTGGGTCTTGGACATGTGCATGGTGTTGG
>NZ_JBAYTI010000060.1:0-15609 GCF_041675725.1 Castellaniella sp.
GCTTCCGATGCCATCGGGCAGGCCAACACCGCCCTGGTGAACAAGATGGCCGAGCTGCGCAGCCCCTCCTGAAACAGGGCCCGCGATCGCGGGCGGAATGCCCGCCGCCCGGGCTATCCCGGGCAGGCCCGCGCGCCCGATCCGGGCCGGGCGGCCGGGCCGCCAAAAACCACAATATTGGTGTAGACTTCATGAAAAATACAAATTGACAGATGTTTGAAACATTTGCCTTCTACGGAGACTCTCATGAAAACACCATCACGCAGTGTGTTGCTCGCCGTGGCCATGGCCACGGCGTTTGCTGCCGGCAGCGCCCAGGCCGCTGACCCCATCCGCATCGGCGGCATCTACCTGATGTCCGGCAGCGCGGCATCCTATGGCGAATTCGCCAAGCAGGGCGCGTCGCTGGCCATCGACGAAATCAATGCGCAGGGCGGGGTGCTGGGGCGCCCCCTGGCCATCCAGATCGAAGACAGCCAGGGCAAGGCGGCCACGGCCATCCAGGTGGCCCGCAAGATGGTCTACCAGGACAAGGTCGACCTGATGATGGGGCTCGACAGCTCCGGCGTGGCGCAAGGCCTGGTGCCGGTGCTGCCCGAACTCGGCAAGCCCTTCATGATCACGCATGCCGCCACGCCCGACGTCACTGGCAAGCTGTGCAACAAGTACACCTTCCGCCTGAGCGTCAACGTCAACCAGAACATGATGGGCGCCGCCGACATCGCCGCCGACACGGGGGCGGTCAAATGGACCACGATCGGTCCAGACTACGCCTTCGGCCACCAGTCCTGGGAATTCTTCAGCAAGTACCTGAAAGAAAAGAAACCCGATGCCGTGCTCATGGAAGACCAGCTCGCATTCCCGAAGTTCGGGGCTGAAGATTTCACGCCGTTCATCAACAGCGTCATGGAAAGCAAACCCGACGGCATACTCATCTCGCTGTGGGGCGGCGATCTGGTCAACTTCGTGCGCCAGGCCAATGACCGCGGCTTCTTCAAGCAGGGCTTCAAGGTCCTCATGAGCGTGGGGGCCGCCACCGAAGTCCTCACCGCGCTGGGCGAGCAAATGCCCGAAGACGTCTGGCTGGGCACGCGCTACTGGTACGGCTCCTGGGACAACCCGGTCAACGCGAAATTCGTGGATGCCTACAAGAAGGCCTGGAACCAGCCGCCCAGCTACAACGCCGAAGGCGCCTACATGGCGGTGTATTCCTTCAAGAATGCCATCGAAAAAGCAGGCTCGGTCGAACCCGATCAAATCATCGCGGCGCTTTCGGGCCTGACGGTGCCCGCCCCCACGGGCGATCTCACCTTCCGCGCGGGCGATCACCAGGCGCTCATCGGGCCCACCTGGGGCCTTACGGGCGCCATGAACGCAGCCGACAAAATCCGCTCGCTCACGCAGCTGCACAACTTCGAGGGCGCCAGCGTAACGCCCCCGGTCGACCCCGAGTGCAAGCTCTGACATGGCCGGACTCGGGCTGGCCCTGCTGAACAGCCTGGATATCGGCCTGCTGCTTTTCATCATTGCAGTGGGCCTGAATATCATCTTCGGGGTCCTGAACGTCATCAACTTTGCCCATGGCGCCCTGTACATGCTGGGCGCCTACATGGCCTTCGCCCTCATGGCCGGCCTGGGGCTGCCGTTCTGGCTCACGCTGCTGGTGGCGCCGCTCGTGGTGGCGGCCGTGGCCATTCTCGTCGATCGCAGCATGCTGCGCTTCGTGTACCAGCGCGAAGTGTCCGACAGCCTGCTGCTCACCTTCGCCCTGCTGCTCATCCTGAACGAAGCCGTGCGTCTCATCTGGGGCACGGGCATCCACGTGATCGATCCCCCCGTGCCCCTGCGGGGGGCCATCGACCTGCCGGGGGGGCTGTCCTATCCGCGCTACAGTGTGTTCGTGCTGCTCGTCGGCGCCTGCACACTGGTCGGCCTGTGGCTGCTGTTCAACCGAACCCGGCTGGGCAAGATCATGCGCGCGGCGGCCCTCGATCGCGAAATGGCCCAGGTCCTGTGCATCAACACACGCCTGGTCATCACCGGCGCCTTTGCCTTTGGCGCCTGGCTGGCGGCCCTGGGCGGCGCCGTGGCGGCCCCCATGCGGGCCATCGATCCCGGCATGGGAGACAAGATCATCATAGAAAGCTTCATCGTCGTCGTCATCGGCGGCCTGGGCAGTTTTCCGGGGGCCTTGCTGGGCGCCATCATCCTCGGTCTGATCCATGGCCTGGGCGGGCGCTATCTGCCCGATGCCAACTTGGTCCTGCCATACATCGGCATGGCACTGGTGCTGTTGTTCAAACCCCACGGGCTGATGGGGGCAAGGAAATCCGCATGAATCTTTCCCTGCGCCTGTTCTTCGCGCTGGCCGCGCTGGTCCTGCTCTACGCCCTGCCGGCCCTGGCGCCTTTCTTCTATATCTTCATCGGCACCCAGATCCTGATCCTGGGCCTGTTCGCCGCCAGCTTCAACCTGGTGTTCGGCTATACCGGCATGCTCAGCTTCGGCCACGCGGCGTTCTACGGCATGGGCGCCTATGCCACCGCCATGCTGCTGCAATCGCTGCAGTGGCCGCTGCTTGCCTGTCTGCTGGTGTCGTTCGTCGCCGGCTTGGTGCTGGCGCTCATCATCGGGTTCTTCTGCGTACGGCTCGACGAGGTCTACTTCGCCATGCTGACGCTGGCATTCGGCATGATGGTCTTCGGCGTCGCCCACCAGTGGCGCTCGGTCACCAATGGCAGCGACGGCATCTCGGGGTTCTCCGTGGGCTCGCTGGGGCTCGGGCTCGATCTCACCCTGGGCAACCCGGCGGTCTATTACCGCGTGGTGCTGGTCATCGTGGTGCTGGCCGGCCTGGCGCTGCACCGCATCTGCAATTCCTCATTCGGGCTCATTCTGCGGGCCATCCGCCAGAACCCGGAACGCGTGGCCTTCTGTGGCCTGAACATCCGCCTCTACCGGCTGGCCGCGTTCACCATCGCGGGGGGCTTTGCCGGCCTGGCAGGTGGGCTCATGGCACCCTTCCTGCGCATCGCCAGCCCCGAGCTGGCCCACTGGAGCACGTCGGCCGAACCCGTCCTGATGACCATCCTGGGGGGCAGCGGCTATTTCCTCGGGCCTTTCCTGGGGGCCGGCCTGTTCGTGCTGCTCGAAACCTGGATCACCAGCCTGACCCAATCCTGGATGCTGTTCCTGGGCATTATCCTGGCGCTCATGGTCATGTTCTTTCGCCGCGGGGTCCTGGGCACCGTGCTCGATGCCATCCAGGCCAGGCAGCGCCGGAGGCAGCCATGACATCCCCCCTGGCCGGCGAACCCACGGCCGGCGAGCCCATTCTGCGCATCCGCGACCTGGGCAAGCGCTTTGGCGGCTTTGCGGCCGTATCCGGCGTCTCGCTCGACGTGCAGCGCGGTGAAACCCTGGCCATCATCGGGCCCAACGGCGCCGGCAAGACCACGTTCTACAACCTGCTCTCGGGGCGCATGGCGCCATCGCAGGGCAGCATTGTCTACAAAGGCCAGGAAATCGCCGGCCTGCCGCCCTACCGCATCAGCCGCCTGGGGATTTCGCGCTCCTTCCAGATCAACAACATTTTCACCGAAATGCGCGTGCGCGAAAACGTCGAAGTCGCCCTGACGGCCTGGCACCGCGAAAGCCGGCGCTGGTTCAATCGCGCCGACCGCAACCCAACCATCCGGCGCGAGGCCGACCGCCTGCTCGAACAGCTCTCGCTGGGTCACCTGGCCGAGCAAATCGCCGGCACCATCAGCTACGGAGACAAGCGCCTGGTGGAAATCGCCGTGGTCCTGGCAACGCAACCTGAGCTCGTGCTGCTCGATGAACCCACCGCGGGCATGACCCCCGATGAAACCAGCCGCATCATCGCGCTGGTCCGGTCGCTGGCGCAAACGGGCCAGTACACCTTCCTGATCACCGAGCACGATATGCGGGTGGTCTTCGACCTGGCCGACCGGATCCTGGTTCTGCACCACGGCAGCCCTCTGATCCTGGATGCGCCCGCCGTGGTGCGCGCCAACCCCGAAGTCCGCCGGGCCTATCTCGGCAGCGAAGACGTCGAAATGGCGGGGGCTCCATAATGCTCGAAGTCCAGGACATCCATACCTACTATGGCGACAGCCACGCCCTGCAGGGGGTGTCCCTGTCACTGCGGGCGGGCGAAACCGTCTGCCTGCTGGGCCGCAACGGGGCCGGCAAAAGCACCACCCTGCGCAGCATCATGGGGCTGACCCCGCCGCGCCGGGGCCACATCCGGTTCGAAGGCCACGACATCACCGGCCAGGCGACCTGGCGCACGGCGCGCATGGGGATCGGCCTGGTGGTCGAAGACCGGCGCATCTTCCCGACGCTGTCGGTGCGCGAAAACCTCGAGATCAGCACCTATCGGCGGCCGGGCAGCACCGGCGAGTGGACCATCGAACGGATCTTCGATCTCTACCCCATGCTGGCTGAAATCGCCGATCGCGACGGGGCCAACCTGTCGGGCGGGCAACAGCAGATGCTGGCCGTGGCGCGCTCGCTCATGAGCGAACCCAAGCTGCTGTTGCTCGACGAACCCAACGAAGGCCTGGCACCGGTGATCGTGCAGCAGATCGGCGAACTGATCGACGCGCTGTCAAAGACCACCACCATTCTGTTCACCGACCAGAGCGTGCATTTCGCCATGAAGCATGCCCGGCGTGCCTATGTGCTCGAAAAGGGGCGCATCGTTCATCAGGCCGACAGCCAGGAACTCCTGCGCGACCACGCCACCCAGGAACGATACCTCTCGGTCTGAGGCCCGCCGGTGTGCGCGCAAACCGGGATACGGCGCCCGCCTGCGATTGCCTATACTCGAGACACAGATCCAGGGCTGCGGATGTGAACTCTCTCGTCAACCCATTGCTGCGGTTTTTCACGGGCTACTACCTGTTCGGCGGCCTGCGCCAGGCGGCTGGCATCCTGCTGCCCGCGCTGGTCGTGGCCGGGCACTTCGGCGAGCTCGACACCGGGTTTGCCGCAGCCATCGGCTCGGCCTGCCTGGCCATCGTGGATTCTCCCGGCGGGCCGCGCCGCTATGGGCGCAACGGCATGCTGGCCGCCCTGTTCCTGGCCTCGGCCACCGCCATCGTCACAGGCCTGTTCACGGAAGTCGGCTGGGCCCTCTGGCTGCTGGTGCCTGCTTTGTGCTTCGGCTTCACGATGCTCAATGTCTACGGCAAGCAGGGTGGCTTGCTGGGTTTCGTCTGCCTGCTGGTGATGACCCTCACCATGCGCAGCCCCATGACGGGGACACAGCTGACGCACTACACGCTGGCCATCTTCCTGGGCGGGGTCTTCTACCTGGGCTTCAGCACCATCCTGCGCCGCCTGATGTGGCGCCTGGAAACCCGTCAGGCGCTGTCGGTGGCCTTGTTTGCCACCGCCGACTACATGGCGGCCCGGGCCCGCCTGTACGACACGCAGTTCACCCTGGATGACAGCTATCGCCAGTTGACCCTGCGCCAATCTGCCATGACCGACGCCCATCAGGTCGCCCGCGACGTCGTGCTGCGCGAACTGCCACAGCACACAGACACCCGCGAGAACCGGTTCCGCCAGGCCCTGGTCAACCTGTTCACCGACATGATCGCGCTGCTCGACGGCATGCTGGCCACCCAGACCGACTACGCGCGCTTGCGCCATGGCCTGCCCGACAGCGACATTCTGCTGTTCTCGCGCGACGCGCTGAACAAGCTGGCGGCCAACATCGGCCAGATCGCACTCAACGTGGCGCGCGGCCAGCACAGGCAGGCGCGCAACAGCGTCAAGGCCGAACTGCGTGCGCTCGAATTCGAACTGCAGAAATGGCGCGGCCAGGGGGCCCTGACCCAGGATCCGGAGCTCTACGCGCTTCTGGTGCAAGTGCTGCGCCGCCTGCGAACCATGGCCCGCCTGGTCGAGCGCATGGCGCAGTGCGCCGCACACCCCGAACAGGCGCGGGTCGAAGATGAGCGCACCAACCGCAGCCTGAACCGCTTCCTGACGCGCCAGCGCTGGCAGGTCAGCATGCTCACCAGCAGCCTGAACATGCAGTCGGTGCACTTCCGCTACGCCTTGCGCGTCGCCGCGGCCGCGCTGCTTGCCATGCTGGTCTCCAGCCTGATGCTCGAACTGGGCGAGCGCCACGAACTGCCTGGTGGCCTGGCCAGCCGCGGGTACTGGATCGTGCTGACCGTGCTCATCATCATGAAGCCCGGCTTTGCCATCACCCGGCAACGCAACGGCTGGCGGCTGACAGGCACGCTGTTGGGCTGCGCGCTGGCGCTGCTGCTGTTCACCGTGGTCGACAACGTCAATGTGCTGCTGACATTGCTCGTCGTCTCCGGCATCCTGGGCTACGCCCTGATCCAGGTGAACTACATGTTGGCGGCCACCTTCATCACCCTGCTGGTGATGCTGGCCTTTCATTTCCTCGATCCGGCCGACTCGGCGGCCGTGATCGGCGAACGCCTGACCGATACCGCCATCGGCAGCCTTCTGGCCCTGTCCTGCAGCTACATACTGCCTTCCTGGGAGGTGAATTCACTGCCCCAGCTGGCCCGCACACTGCTCGGGCTGAACCGCGACTTCCTGCAGCGCGGCCTGGCGCTGGTCGCCCTGTCTCGCGGCCGGGGCAGCCCGCAAACCGACCCGGCCGAACTGCTCGAGACCGAGCTCGGCTGGCGCCTGGGCCAACAGCAGGTGCATTATGCCTACAGCAACTTCGCTGCCACGTTTTACCGCATGATGGACGAACCGGTGCGCCATCAGAAGCATGTGCAGGCGTTCAACCGTCTGCTCATGGAGCACAACATCCTGGCGCTGCAGACGGCGGCCATCATCCCGCAGCTTCGGCAGCTCGCGGGAGAGCCCGACGGGATCCGCCGGGCGCTGGACGCCACCCTGCGCTTTCTGGACAATCAGGAAGCCAGCCCGCCTCGCACACTCGAGACCGATGACGCCCACGCCGCACTGGCCTACCCGTTGCGGCAGATGATCAACGCCGCCCAGGGGATACGCGACACCATGCGCGAACTGGACCTGCTGGCCCGTCCGGCCGCTGCCCAATCCGCCAGCCCGGCATCGGCCACGCCTGCGCCTCGGGCAGCGCCCGAAGGCTCAGGCGGTCCCTGACGGTTCAAGCAGCCCCTGAAGACTCAGGCGGCCCCCGAAGGCAGCGGGATGAATTCCTGGTCATCCCCAACCGGCAACGGCATGCGCTGCATCCGCCAATCCGCCCTGGCCTGCTCAAGCCGCTCGCGCGACGAGGACACGAAGTTCCAGGAAATGTGGCGCTCGCCGATGGGTTCCCCCCCGAGCACCATGACGATGGAGGGCTGGCGTGCCCGGATATCGACGGCCCGGCCCGGGGCCAGCACCAGCATGCGGCCCGCAGACACCACCTGGCCATCGAGCTCGATCTCGCCCCAGGCCACGTAGACCGCCCGTTCGGGATACTGCGTGCCCAGGCTGCGCACGGACTCGGCGCGCATGTCCCAGTGCTGATAGAACAGGGGCGAATACACGGGCACGGCAGCCGTCTGGCCATCGAGGCGGCCGGCGATCAACCGCCCGGTGACGCCATGCTCTTCGAATTCGGGCAATTGGGCGGCCCCCTGCAGATGGTGAAAGCTGGGTTCATCTTCTTCGTGCGCTTCGGGCAGCGCCACCCAGGCCTGCGCCCCGTGCATATTGGCCCCATGCGTGCGCGCATATTCCAGCCGCTCGCTATGGGTGATGCCCCGGCCGGCCGTCATCCAGTTGACCTCGCCAGGGCGGATTTCCTGATGGCACCCAAGGCTGTCGCGATGCGTGATCGCGCCGCTGTACAGGTAGGTGACGGTGGACAGGCCGATGTGCGGATGGGGCCGTACGTCGAGCGCGCGCGGGATGCCGGGCGCCAGCTGCATGGGACCCATGTGGTCGAAGAAAATGAAGGGCCCCACCATGCGGCGTTTCCTGAAGGGCAAGAGGCGCCCCACCTTGAAACCGCCGCCCAGGTCATGGGGTCGTTGTTCGATCCACAAGTGTGCATCCATGAGGTTCTCCAGAGCGGGCAATGAGCGTGCGCCCATGATACCTCTTGTGTTCATGCGCCACGGCGGCCGTGGCGCGGGGCGTGCCCTGGGCGGCCGCGACGGCGGTCCACCGGCCCGTCGGACGCTGATTGGGCTCTTTGAGCACCCACCGCCTATACCCTATACTTGTGCCTTGGCAGAAAAAGCGGGATGGCCTGTTCCTGCGCACAAATGCTTATGCTGAATAGACATAAGGCATGAACAAAAACTCGAAGTTGTTTTATATTCTGCCTGTATGCGCCCATTGTCGGGCCTGACACCGGAGCAAGACACATCATGGCAAACAAACGACTCTTCCAGACACTCGCCGTGGCGGCTGCAATCGCCCCCATGGCGCTTTTCAACACCCCGGCCGCGGCGGCCGACGACGTCGCCAAGATCGGGGTTTTCGTGCCACTGACGGGTGAAAATGCCGAAAACGGCCAGCAAATCCGCAAGGCCGTCGAGCTGTACGTCGATCAGTACAACAAGCAGGACCACCGTCACAAGATTGAACTCGTGGTGCGCGACGACCGCGGCGAACCCAAGACGGCCACCAACATCGCACGCGAATTCGCCCAGGACAAGGACATGATCGCCGCCGTGGGCAGCTTCACCAGCACGGCCGCCATGGCGGCGGCCCCCATCCTCGACAAGGCGGGCATCCCGCAGATTTCACCCACGTCGTCGCACCCCGATTTCACCGGCCTGGCCAAATACGCGTTCCGTGGCACGCCGACCCAGGCGATCGAAGCCGACCGCATCGCCGATTACGTCGCCGATGTACTGGGCGCCAAAACAGCCGCCATCGTGTACCGCCAGGATGACTGGGGCAACTCGGCCGCCAACGTCTTCAAGAAAAGCTTCGAGGCCAAGGGCGGCACCATCGTGGCCTCCGAAGCCGTGGCCCCCGACACCCGCGACCTGCGCACCCTGGTCACCGTCCTCAAAGAAAAAAATCCGGACGCCATCTACGTCGCCGTGCACTATGCCAGTGGCGCCGTGCTGGCGCAGCGCCTGAAAGCCGCCGGCTGGGATCCTGACGTCATCACCTCCACTGCGCTGTACACCCACCAGCTCATCGACCTGGCCGGGGGCGAGGCCGTCGAAGGCTGGTACGTGCCGGCGTTCTTCTTTGCCGAAAGCACCGAGCCGGTCGTGCAGAACTTCGTGACGGCCTACAAGAAAGCCTACGACCAGACCCCCAATGCCTTTGGCGCCGTGGGCTACGACTCCATCGCCATGATCGGCACCGCGCTCGACGACATCGGCCCCATGGGCGCCGAAGGCCGCAAGGCACTGGGCGACAAGCTGTTCGACGTGCAGGTGCGCGGCACGACCGGCGCGATGAAGTTCGACCAGAAAGGGGACGTCGACAAGACCATCACCTGGCTCAAGATCGAAGACGGGGAGTTCGAGCCGGCCAACTGAAGCACCCAGGCCCCTCAACCATCCACTCTTCCTGAAACATGATCGTACTGATCGAGCAGTTCATCAATGGCCTGGCCATCGGCAGCGTGTATGCCATCGTGGCCCTGGGTTTCGCCCTGGTGTTCGGGGTGGCCAAGGTGGTCAACTTCGCTCAGGGCTCGCAGGTCATGGTGGGGGCCTACCTGGTATGGGCCAGCACCGCCCTTTGGGGCCTGCCGCTGTGGGCGGCGTTCGTGGTCGCCCTGGTGGGATCGGTGCTGATCGCTTTGCTGATCGACCTGATCGCGGTCGAATGGCTCGGCGATTCGGCCGAAATCGCCCCCCTGCTCAGCACGCTGGCGCTGTCCTTCATGCTGGACCAGGGGGTGCGCCTGATCTGGTCTCCAGACCCGGTCGCCTTTCCCAACCCTTTCGCGGACGTCAGCCTGCAGTGGGGTCCCCTGTACGTGGGCGCGACCGACGTGATCATCCTCGGCGTCACGGTGATCTTCATGGCGCTCTTCAGCCTGCTGCTCAAGTTCAGCTGGCTGGGGCGCTCCATCCGCGCCGCCGCCCAGGACCCGGTCGCCGCCCAGCAGATGGGGGTGCATACCGGTCCGGCCAAACTGGCCGTGTTTGCGCTCTCCGGGGCCCTGGGGGCGCTGGGCGGCGTGCTGGTGGGGATGTACTTTCAGCAGATCGACCCCGCCATGGGCCTGCCGTTTGGCCTGAAAGGCTTTGCAGCCGCCATGGTGGGCGGGGTGGTCAGTCTGCCCGGCGCCGTGCTCGGGGGGCTGGTGCTGGGGGTGTTCGAATCCCTGGCGGGGGGCTACATCGGGTCGGCCTGGCGCGATATCGGGGCATTTTCGCTGCTGCTGCTGGTGCTGGTCCTGCGCCCACAAGGCCTGCTCGGCTCGCGCGCCCTGCAGGGCCTGGGCGGTTCGCGGGGGGCAGGCGCCATTCCAACCACATCGCCGCTGGCGGATAATTCCGGGTTTCCGGTCACCGTCATGGGCACGCGCCATATTCCCATGGGCTGGACGATCGGCCTGACCCTGGCCATCGGCCTGATCGCCAGCTTCCAGATGGATGGCTACTGGTCGGGGGTATTCGCGCAGGGCGCCATCTTCGCCACGGCGGCCCTGGGGCTGACCGTACTGACGGGCTTCACGGGCTACGTTTCGGTCGGCAACAGCGCGCTGATGGGCATCGGGGCCTACGTCTGCGCGCTCATCACCACCAAACTGGGCTGGCCCTTCGAAATGGTCTTGCTGTCGGTCATCGTCATTGGCGCCATGGCCGGCTTGCTGTTTGCCTATCCGATTCTCAAGCTGTCGGGCCATATGGTGGCACTGGCCACCCTGGCACTGGGCCAGATCGGTTATCTGGTCATGCTCAATGCCATCCCGATCACCCGCGGCCCCATGGGGATCGGGGGGATAGCCGAGCCGCACTTTGCCTTGCTGGGTGGGCGTTCGCTGGATTTCCCAGGCGCCATTACGGCCATCTGTTTTGGCGTCCTGCTGCTGGCCCTGTTCCTGGTCCACCTGCTGCAGCGCGGCCATCTGTCCCTCAACTTCCGCCTGATCCGCGAAGACCGCCTGGCGGCCGATGCCTATGGCGTGCATGCGACGCCTTACGTGGTCATCGCCTTCATCATGAGCAGCATCATGGCCGGGCTGGGCGGCATGATGTTCGCCTACCAGCAGTCGTACGTCAGTCCGGATTCCTTCCTCATCCTGTTTTCCTTCCTGCTGCTGACCATGGTGCTGGCGGGCGGCATCGTTTCGCCCTTCGGGGCGGTGGCCGGCAGCATCGTGCTGATCGCCCTGCCAGAGCTCCTGCGCGGGCACGCCGAATACCGCGAGCTGATCTACGGTGCGATCCTGATCCTGATCATCAAGTTCCTGCCCTCTGGCCTCACGTCGCTGTCGTTCGGGCGCGCACGCGCGCTGGCCGGCGCGAGCCAGGCCAAGCGCGGCACCCCGCAGGGGAAGCCATGATCACCATCCAGGGCTTGAGCAAGACCTACGGCGGCCTGCACGCCTGTGACAATATCAGCCTGAGCGTGGAACCCGGTTCCACCACGGCGATCGTCGGGCCCAACGGCGCAGGCAAATCCACGCTCGTGCAGCTGCTCTCAGGCGTCACCCGCGCCGACGCAGGCAGCATACGCTTCGGCGACATCGACGTCACCCGGCTGTCGCCCGCCCACCGGTTCTCGCTGGGCATGGTGCGCAGTTTCCAGACCGCGCGCGTGTTCCCCGGTCTGAACGTGCTCGACAGCGTGCGGGTGGGCGCCTACTACGGGCTGTTCTACGCCAGCCATCCTTTTTCGCTGGGCAGCACGGTGCGCGACGCAACGGCCTCGCTGCTGCAGCTGCCCTCGTGGCACGTGCGCTATCGCGAGGCCGAGCGCCATGCCCTGGAAATCATCGACCTCTTCGGCGAACGCCTCAGCCCGCGCCTGGATCACTACACCTTCACGCTGTCGTACGCCAACCGCCGGCGGGTCGAAATCGCCCGGGCCCTGGCCAGCCGGCCCAAGCTGCTGATGCTCGACGAGCCCACGGCGGGCATGAACCCCACCGAAACGGAAGAGCTCGCCCGCCTGCTGCGCGACATCAAGGCGGCCCGCCCCGAACTCACCCTGGTGTTCATCGAGCACAAAATGAACGTGGTGCGCCAAATGAGCCAGCGCGTCATCGTCATGGACGCCGGGCGCGTCATTGCCGACGACACCCCGGATGCGGCGCTCAACGACCCCAAGGTGATCGAAGCCTATCTCGGAGGAGGCCACCGTGCTGCTCAGGCTTGAGTCGGTCAACGTCTTCTACGGCCCGGTCCAGGCCCTGCACGACGTCAGCATCCAGGTGGCCGCGGGCGAAGTCGTCGCGGTGCTCGGGGGCAATGCCTCGGGCAAATCGACCACCATCAAGACGGCGCTGCAGCTGGTGAAACCGCGCGACGGCCAGGTGCTTCTCGATGACGAAGACCTGGCCAGCGTGAGCACGCCCGAAGTCATCGCGCGCGGGGTCGCCTCCATTCCCGAATCGCGCCGCTTGTTCGCGGAAATGACGGTCGAGGAAAACGTCCTGATGGGGCTGTATGCCCACCGGCGGCGCCTGACCCGGCAGCAGGTGCGCGCCCGCCTCGACGAGGCCATCGCCCAGTTCCCGCGTGTGCAAGAGCGCCTGCGCCAGGTGGCCGGCACCCTCTCGGGCGGCGAGCAGCAGATGGTGGCGATGGCGCGCGCCCTGATCCAACGGCCGCGCATCATTGCCATCGACGAGCCGTCCATGGGCCTTTCGCCGGCCTACGTGGACATCGTCTACGACCTGCTCTTCGAATGGAAAGCGCGCGGCACCACCATGCTCATCGTCGAACAAAGCGCCAACCGGTCGCTTGCGCTGTCGGACCGCGCCTACGTACTGCAGAACGGCGCGGTGGTCATGCAGGGGGCATCGGCCGATCTGGCGCGCGATCCCAACATTCAATCGGCTTACCTCGGAGGTATGTAGCATATGGACAAGAAACAGCGTTTCATGGCGGCGAGCCGGGGTGAACCGGTAGACCATCCGCCCGTCAGCAGCTGGATCCATTTCGGCAGCGCCCTCTGGGAACCGGCGCTGGCGGCCGACGTGCACCTGCGTTTCGTGCGCGCCTACGACTGGGACTACATCAAGGTGATGGATGACTACCGCTTTCCCACCGAAGGCGGCCTGCGCGAAGCCACCACGGTGGACGAACTGCGCGCCATCGGCAGCCCGCAGCTGAAGTACGACAACTTCGAGCGCCAGCTCGAAGTCCTGCGCCGCATCCGCGACGGCGCCCCGGGCGTCCCGACCCTGGATACCGTGTTCTCCCCTTTCCAGACCGTCATCCGCGCGCTGGGCGATGGCGTGGTGCCGCTGTTCAAAGCGCATCCACAGGTGGCCCACGAAGTCATCGGCCAGGTGGCCGATCGCCTGGTCGATTTCATCCGCGCTTCGGCCGGGATCGTAGATGGCATCTTTCTTGCCGTGAACGGCGCCGATGCCGGGGCCGACGGCTGGGGGCTCGATGCGGCACAATTCGCCGACTGGATCGCCCCCTACGACCGGCGGGTACTCGAAGCCGCCAGTGACCGGGTCCGGGTCATGCATGTGCATGGCTACGACCTGATCCCCGAGTGGGTGGACGGCTATCCGGCCGAAGTGCTGAGCTGGTCGCACAATCAATCGCGCCCCACCCTGGGCGAAGTCGCGCGCGGCGGGCGCCACATTCCCATGGGCGGGCTGGACGAAGTGGGCACCTTGTACTGGGCGCTGAGCAAGGTGCGCGCCAACGTACTGGCGAGCCGCCAGGAAACGGCCGATCGCATCATCGTGGCGCCGGGCTGCACCATGCATTCCGATACGCCGCCCGCGATCTTTCACGCACTGGCGGCCGCGGCCCGCATGCCCCTGCCGGCTCCGGCACCGCGGCCCGGAGGCACTGCATGAGCCGACGCTATTTCATCAACGAGCCCGACGAGTTCGTACTCGAGGCCGCTGAAGGCCTGACGCTGGCCCACCCCGAGATCGCCTGGCAGCGCGAGCCGTTCTTTCTGTACCGGCGCACGCCCGCCCCCGGCAAGGTCGCGCTGCTGTCGGGCGGTGGAACCGGGCACGAGCCCCTGCACGCTGGTTTCATCGGCCCTGGGATGCTGGATGGCGCCGTGCCGGGCGCAGTGTTCGCCTCGCCCACCGCATTCCAGATCAGCGCCGCCACCCAGCATGTGAACGGCGGCCAAGGGGTACTGCACATTGTCAAAAACTACACGGGTGACGTGCTGAATTTTTCCATCGCCGCCGAGATCGCGGCCGATGAAGGCATCCCGGTCGCGCGTGTGCTGGTCGATGACGACCTCGCTACGGATATCGCCGGTTCGCGCACCGGGCGCCGGGGCACGGCCGCAACCCTGGTGGTCGAAAAGATATGCGGCGCCGCAGCCGAAGCGGGCGCGGACCTGGACGCGCTGGCACAGCTGGGCGCCCGGGTCGTGGCGCAGACCCGCTCCATGGCCTTGTCCCTCGATGCCTGCACACACCCGGGCACGGGGGTCAAATCCTTCGAATTGCCACCAGAAGAAGTCGAATTCGGCGTAGGCATCCACGGGGAACGCGGGCGGGGCCGCATTGCCTTCGATCGCGCCGATGCTCTGCTGGCCCAGCTGGTCGAAC
Source organism: Castellaniella sp. (assembly GCF_041675725.1). Lineage (GTDB taxonomy): Bacteria > Pseudomonadota > Gammaproteobacteria > Burkholderiales > Burkholderiaceae_B > Castellaniella. Next base: position 14,690 of record NZ_JBAYTI010000060.1, read on the forward strand.
CCTTGATCCAGGCGCTGACGCTGCAGCACGACACCCCGGTGCTGGCGATCGTCAATGGCCTGGGCGCCACCCACCTGACCGAGCTGTACCTGCTTACCAACAGCCTGCACCGCCTGCTCGCCCGATCGGGCATTCCCGTGGTGCGCACGCTCACCGGCTCGTACGTCACGGCCCTGGACATGGCCGGGGCGTCGGTCACGCTGACCCGCATGGATGACGCGTTGCTGCGCTGGTGGGATGCCCCGGTCCACACACCCGCGCTGCACTGGTCGGAGAGACACCATGGCTGACGCATTCGCACGACGCTGGCTGGCACATTTCTCTGCCGCCTTCGAGCTCGAAAAAGCCCACCTGGGCGCGCTGGACCGCGCGGCAGGAGACGGCGACTTCGCCGTCAACCTGGCGCAGGCGCTGAAACGCGCCCAGGCGGGCGTCGACGCCCTGCCCGCCGACGCCCGCGACGCGCAGGTGCTCGGTGCCACCGCCAATGGCTTCCTGCACACCGGCGGAACCAGCGGACCCCTGCTGGGCATGTGGCTGCGCGAGCTCGCCAAAGCGTGGACAACCCACGATACCCCCCTGGCGGCACTGGCAGCCGGTGTGGCTGCGGGAACTGCCGGCGTGCAGCGGCTGGGTGGCGCCGGGCCCGGCGACCGCACCATGGTCGACGCCATGCTCCCTGCCGCCGCAGCGCTGACGCAGGCCCTCGAAGAGGGCGCGACCCTGGCGCAGGGCCTGGAGCAAGCCGCCCTGGCGGCCCAACAGGGTGCCGAGGCCACCACCCACATGGCCGCGGCGCTGGGGCGGGCCAGCTATGTGGGTGACGCCGCGGCCGGCATCATGGATCCCGGCGCCGCCGCGATCGCCCTGTTCTTCCGTGCAGGCAGGCAAGCCTGCGGCTCTTGATCGAGGAGAGCCCA
>NZ_JBAYTI010000061.1:0-15245 GCF_041675725.1 Castellaniella sp.
AGCGGCCCCGCCAGGCGAGGCGATCTGATCGACTTCATTGAGCAGGACGAGTACCGCATCGATGTCGCCATCGAGGTAGCGCACGTAATTGCGCACCAGGCCCCGCAACGGCGCCCCCTGCGGCAGGCGCGACCATTCTTCGGCTTCGAGATGGCCAAGCTGCGCCGGCGAGTATTTGATCCGTGCCGAGACCTCGACGAGCGTCAGGCCGCGGGCTTCGCGCATGGCCCGCAGGGCATGGCCGAGCGACCGGGCGTCGGGCTGGCCCGTCGACTCGCTGTGCAGGAGATCCTGCCGGGAGGGATCATTCATGCCGTTTCCTTTTTGCGGATGATGACCCGCGCGCGGTCGGGGAGGCGTTCGGCGATGCGGGTGCGGTCTTGCACTTCGCCGGCCAGCTGGCCGCAGGCGGCCTCGATGTCGTCACCGCGTGTCTTGCGTACCGTAACCACCAGGCCGGCATCCGTCAACTGGCGCGCAAACAGACGGATCCGCTGCGGCGGCGAGCGCCGCAGCCCCGACTGGGGAAAAGGATTGAACGGGATCAGGTTGAATTTGCAGCGCACCTGCCGCGCGACGTCGACCAGCTGCCGGGCATGGGCGTCGGTGTCGTTGATGCCGTCGAGCATGATGTACTCGAAGGTGATGAAGTCACGGGGCGCGTGCTCGAGATAGCGGTTGCAGGCCGCCAGCAGTTCGGCCAGCGGGTGCTTGCGGTTGAGCGGCACCAGCCGGTCGCGCAGCTCGTCGTTGGGGGCATGCAGCGACACGGCCAGTGCAACCGGGCAGTCGGCCGCCAGCCGATCGATCATGGGCACGACCCCGGACGTGGAGACGGTGACCCGCCGCCGCGACAGGCCGTAGGCGTGATCATCGACCATGAGGCGCAGAGCGCCCAGCACCTGATCGTAATTGAGCAGGGGTTCACCCATGCCCATGAACACCACGTTGCTGACCGGGCGCGGGCTCGCGGCGGTACCTTCCAGACGCGCACCCTCTGGCGCCCGGGCCAGCGCCCGGTTGGCATGCCAGAGCTGGCCGACGATCTCGGCGGTAGTGAGGTTGCGGCTGAAGCCCTGGTAGCCGGTGGAGCAAAACGGACAGGCCACCGTGCAGCCCGCCTGGCTGGAGACGCACAAAGTGCCGCGATCGTCTTCGGGAATGTAGACGGTTTCGATTGCATTGCCGCGGCCCATGTCGAAGAGCCACTTGCGTGTGCCGTCGGCCGAATGCTTCTCGAGCTGAACGGGCGGCGCGGCCACGACGCAGTGCGCCTGGAGCAGCGCACGGAAGTCGCGCGCCAGGTCGGTCATGTCGGAAAACTGGTCGACCCCGCGCTGGTGAACCCAGCGCAGCAATTGACGGGCCCGGAACGGCTTGCCGCCCCAGCCCCGCACGAGGGCCTCGAGAGCGGCGGGCGCCAGGCCCAGCAGGTTGGTGACTTCAGGGTCGGACATGGTGATGAGAGACGGCCTGGTACAAGAGTGACGGAATCAACGGCTGCAGAGCTCGCTTTGGGCGAAGAAGAACGCAATTTCGACCGCCGCCGTTTCGGGGGCATCCGAGCCATGCACGGCATTGGCATCGATACTGTCGGCGAAATCGGCCCGAATGGTGCCGGGCGCCGCCTTCTTGGGGTCGGTGGCCCCCATGAGGTCGCGATTCTTGGCGATGGCGGACTCGCCCTCGAGCACCTGCACGAAAACCGGGCCGGAGATCATGAAATCCACCAGGTCCTTATAGAAGGGCCGCTCTTTGTGCACGGCATAGAAGCGCTCGGCCTCATCGCGGGACAGCTGTTGCAGGCGGGCGGCTACGACCTTGAGGCCGGCCTGCTCGAAGCGGGCCACGATCTGGCCGATGGCATTCTTGGCAACGGCGTCGGGCTTGATGATGGAAAGGGTGCGTTCTATGGCCATGGAGACTTCCAATAGAGTAAGTGTGAAGAAAAACAAGAAGAAATTTCAACCCTTCATTTTATCATGTGCCGATTCCCGGCCCTGCGCCTAAAATAGATGGTTTTGTCATCCCCCGAGCCCCGGCACGTCATGAGCGATACCCCTGCAGCCCTCCCCAAGAGTTTCGAACCGAGCGACATGGAATCCCACTGGTATGAAGAGTGGAATCGTCGCGGCCTGTTTGCCGGCGGCCAGCACGTGGCGCCCGCGGCATCGTACGCGGCCAAGCCATTCGCCATCCAGTTCCCGCCGCCCAACGTAACCGGCACGCTGCATATGGGCCATGCCTTCAACCAGACCATCATGGACGGCCTGGTACGCTACCATCGTATGAAGGGGGACGACACGGTGTTCATCCCGGGCACGGACCACGCCGGCATCGCGACCCAGATCGTGGTCGAGCGGCAGCTCGACGCCGAGGGCGTGTCCCGGCATGACCTGGGCCGCGAGCGGTTTCTCGACAGGGTCTGGGCCTGGAAGGAACAGTCGGGCAACACCATCACGGGGCAATTCCGCCGGCTGGGCTCGTCCTGCGATTGGTCACGCGAATACTTCACCATGGACGAGCGCCTGTCGCGCGGCGTGATCGAAGTCTTCGTGCGCCTGTACGAACAAGGCCTCATCTACCGCGGCAAGCGCCTGGTGAATTGGGATCCCGTCCTGGGCACGGCCGTGTCCGACCTCGAAGTGGTCAGCACCGAAGAGGCGGGCCATCTATGGGAAATCCGCTATCCGCTCAGCACGCCGGTCGACGGCCTGACCCACCTGGTGGTCGCCACGACCCGCCCCGAAACCCTGCTGGGCGACGTGGCGGTCATGGTCCACCCCGAAGACGCGCGTTACGCCCACCTGGTGGGTCGCACCGTGATTCTGCCCCTGGTCGGGCGCGAGCTGCCCATCATCGCCGACGAATACGTCGACCGGGACTTCGGCACCGGCGTGGTCAAGGTGACCCCTGCGCACGACTTCAACGACTATGCGGTGGGCGAGCGCCACGGGCTGCCCATGATCAGTATTCTCACGCTCGATGGCCGCATCAGCGAGGCCGCCCCAGCCGCCTACCAGGGCCTGGAGCGCGACGAAGCGCGCCGGCGGGTGGTGGCCGACCTCGAAAAGGCGGGCCAGCTGCAGGCGGTGCGCGAACACCGGATGATGGTACCCCGGGGCGATCGCACGAACAGCGCCATCGAGCCGATGCTGACCGATCAATGGTTCGTCGCCATGAGCCGACCGGCCCCGCAAGACAGCCTGCACCCGGGAAAAAGCATCACCCAGGTGGCCCTGGAAGTGGTCGATGACGGCCGCATCCGCTTCGTGCCGGACAACTGGACGACCACCTACCGGCAATGGCTGAACAACATCCAGGACTGGTGCATCTCGCGCCAGCTGTGGTGGGGGCACCAGATCCCCGCATGGCATGCCGCAGATGGCCGCATCTTTGTGGCGCGCACCGAAGACGAAGCGGTGGCGCAGGCGCGCGCGGCAGGAGTCAGCGGCCCGCTTACGCGGGATCCCGATGTCCTCGACACCTGGTTTTCGTCGGCCCTGGTGCCCTTCACGGACCTGGGCTGGCGCGAGGCCACCGAGGACCTGGCCCGCTATCTGCCGTCCGAGGTGCTCGTTACGGGCTTCGACATCATCTTCTTCTGGGTCGCCCGCATGATCATGATGAGCATGCATCACACCGGCCAGGTACCCTTTCGCACAGTCTACGTGCACGGGCTGGTGTGCGACATGGAAGGCAAGAAAATGTCCAAGTCCAAGGGCAACACGATCGACCCGGTGGACTTGATCGACGGCATCGGGCTCGAGCCCCTGATCGAGAAACGTACCTCCGGCCTGATGAACCCGAGGCAGGCGGACGCCATCCGCAAGCGCACGCGCAAGGATTACCCCGATGGCATCCCTGCGTACGGCGCCGATGCGCTGCGCTTTACCATGGCGGCCTATGCCACCCTGGGGCGCAACATCAACTTCGATCTCAAGCGCTGCGAAGGGTACCGTAATTTCTGCAATAAATTGTGGAACGCCAGCCGCTTCGTCCTGATGAATCTCGAAGGCCACGCGCCGGCCCCTGCGGTATCCGACCCGTCTCCAGGCGCCCTGTCCTATGCCGACCGCTGGATCCGCGATGGCCTGCAAGAACTGATCGGCCAGGTCGACGAAGGCTTCGAGCAATTCCGCTTCGACCAGATCGCCGACCGTTTGTACCATTTCATCTGGGACGAATACTGCGACTGGTACCTGGAGCTGGCCAAGGTGCAACTGCAGCACGGCAGCGCCACAGAGCAGGCCGCTACCCGTCGTACCTTGATCGACGTCCTCGAAACCCTGCTGCGCCTGATGCACCCCATCATGCCGTTCATTACCGAAGCGCTCTGGCAGAAGGTCTCGGTGGCCGCCGCGGTCCGCCCGGCCAGCCAACCCGCCAGCATCAGCGTACAGGCGTGGCCGCTGGCGCAGGCCGGCCAGCGCGACCCGCAGGCCGCCGAAAAAATGGCGCACTTCAAGGCCCTGACGACCGCGATCCGCGCTCTGCGCAGCGAGATGAACCTGGCGCCGGGTCAACGCGTGCCCCTGCTGGTCCGTGGGGCAGGCGCCGAGCTCGACGAACTGACGGGCGGGCTGAAGGCCCTGGCCAGGCTGGACAGCGTGCAGGCCGTCGACGCCCTGCCCGACCAGGGCGCGCCGGTGCAGGTAGTCGGCACCATCCAGTTGATGCTGGACATCCAGATCGACCTCGGGGCCGAGCGCGCCCGGCTCGACAAGGAAATCGAACGCCTGCGGGCAGAGCAGGCCCGTGCGGCCGGCAAGCTGGCCAACCCGCAGTTCGTGGCGCGCGCCCCGGCCGCCGTGGTGGCGCAGGAGCGCCAGCGGCTGGCGGAATTCGGCGCCACGCTGGCAGCGGTTCAGGCGCAGCGCCAACGGTTGGGGGGCTGAGCCCAGGCCACAACAGGGGGGCCATGGGCAACCATGGCTTGCCCGCCAGCCGCCCAGACTGGCAGGCAGCCGTACATCAGCGTGACGTTTTCAACGGGCAGGTCCGGATGCCCAGGATTGCATACAACGGGCAGAAGCGGAACAACGCCGTGGCGACTGGGATGATGCCCAGCCAGCCCCACCAGCCGATGGTGCCCATGGCGGCCAACACGATGAGCACCAGGCCCACGATCAGACGCAGAATCCGATCTATCGTACCCACATTGATTTTCATGACGGTGACTCCAGAAAGTGGCCCGCGAGATGCCAGGCCGTTTGAAAACACCCTGTGCAGGGACGCTCAAGGGCAAAAAATTTGTTTCAGAACACTGATAAGCTGAACCACGTCGGGGTCGGCGATACGATACAGCACCGTCTGTGATTCGCGCCGGCAGCTAACCAGCCCCTGGGCACGCATGCGCGCCAGATGCTGCGAGAGCGCGGACTGGCTGAGCCCCAGATGAGCCTGCAGCGCGCTGACGCAGAGTTCGCCGTGCGAGATCAGCAGACACAGGATCCACAGGCGGTTTTCATTGCCCAGCCCGCGCAGCAGCGCCGCGGCCTGGGCTACCCCCTTTTGCATGAACGTGTCGACGGAAACCGTATCCAAAATCACGACCTTATAACATTAGTTGACACTAATTTAGCATGTGCTAATATTTCACGCAATCTTTCATCGACAGTCCGGTGCTGCCGGCCGGCTGCCGCCCACCATCCCTCGTAGTGGAGCATCCCATGAAGCAAGGTTCATTCCAGACTTTGACCCAGACCATCAGCCAGAATCTCAAACCCCTGCGCAGCGGCCAGCCGCAATTGATGCAAAGTTTCGGCGCGTTGGGCAAGGCCGCCCTCGCACCCGGCGCGATCGACGCCAAAACGAAGGAGCTCATCGCCCTGGCCATTGGCGTCGCCACCCGCTGCGACGGCTGCATCGGTTACCACACCCAGGCGCTGGTGCGTCTGGGGGCCACCGAAGAAGAAGTGCAGGAAACCCTGGGCGTGGCCGTCTACATGGGGGGCGGCCCCTCGCTCATGTATTCGGCCAGCGCCGTGGCGGCCTTTCGCGAATTCAGCGAAGCGAAGCCCGATGCCTGAGTGAAGCGAAGCCCGATGCCTGAGTGAAGCGAAGCCTGACGCCTGGGTGAAGCGGCGCCCCGCGCGGACGGCGTCAGCCCGGGGCGTGCGGCGCGCTAGCCCGAACCCGGGGCCCTGAGCCCCACGGCAGGCCGCAGCGGCCCGGCCAGATTCGCCGGGATCACTTGAATGACCCGTGCCGCGCTCTGCGCAGCCTGCTCGAGCGCCGTGGCCGGGCTGGCCCCGTCGGCCCAGGCGTACACGAACGCCGAGGCATGCGCATCGCCGGCCCCGATGGTCGACACCACCTCGACCGACAGCGCCGCATGAAAGCACGCCTGTTGGCCGTCGAAATACAGCGCGCCCTGGCGACCCAGCGTCAACAGGATCGCTTGCCCGTCGCGTCGCACCAGGCGAGCGGCCAACGCCCGGGCCTGCTCGGGGGCGACCGCTTCACCATCGGCCAGGGCCTCGCCGCACAACAGCGCGGCCTCATGGGCATTGACGCACAGCAGATCCGCCTGTTGCCACAAGGGTTCGAGCGCTCCAGGCTGAGCCAGCTGCCGGGCGCCAGGGGTGATGACCAGCCGCGCCGGCGGCTTGGCCTGGCGCTTGAGCGCCTGCACCAGCCAGGCTTGCGACTCCAGCGACAGGCCCGTGACATACACCACGTCGGCTTGTTCCAGGCCGGCGAAGCCGTGTTCGCCCACCCAGGTGCTGGCGCCGCGCTGAGCGTAGGCACGCGCCGCCCCTTGCGCATCCACCATGACCACCGCCTTGCCGGTCGGCAGTTCGTGTTCGGGCATGATGGGCCGGATGTTGTAGCGCTGCAGCAAGGCTCGCAACAGGCCGCCCTCGAGATCGCCGCCCACGCAGGCGTGGACCGTCACATGCGCGCCAAGCGCCACGGCATTGAGTGCCGCATTCACGGCCCCGCCGCCCGCATACAAGCCGATGTGGTCGACGTCCTGCTTGGCACTGAGCAAAGGGCGGACCTGCGCCACAACGATATCGACGACGGCCGCGCCTATGGTCGTGAATTGCATGATCGTGCTCCGGACGGCTCAGGCTCGTGCAGGCCGGCCAGGCGGATCGAAATCGCCGGCATCGTGACGTTCCGGCAAGTGCCCATCACCCGATGTGCGGTTGACTCTGCAGCCGCGCTGCACGGCGGGGCGCTTCGCCAGCGCCCGGGCCCAGCGCAGGACATGGGTGTATTCATGCACGGACAGGAATTCGGCCGCCTCGTAGACCTCGCCCAGGACCAGGCGGCCATACCAGGGCCAGATGGCCATGTCGGCGATCGTGTAGTGCTCGCCGGCGATGAATTCGCGCTGCGCCAGCTGCTTGTCGAGCACATCCAGCTGACGCTTGGCCTCCATAGCGAAGCGATTGATGGCGTACTCGATTTTCTCGTGGGCGTAGACATAGAAATGGCCAAATCCGCCGCCCAGATACGGTGCACTGCCGACCTGCCAGAACAGCCATGACAGGCATTCGGCCCGCCCGGCTGCGTCTTGCGGCATGAAGGCGGAAAACTTCTCGGCCAAATGCAAGAGAATGGCACCAGACTCGAACACCCGCATCGGCTGGGCGCCGCTGCGGTCGAGCAAGGCCGGGATCTTGGAGTTTGGATTGAGCTCGACGAAGCCGCTGCCGAACTGGTCGCCCTCGCCGATGCGGATCAGCCAGGCATCGTATTCGGCCCCCGCATGGCCGGCGGCCAACAGCTCTTCAAACAGGATGGTGACCTTCATCCCGTTGGGCGTACCCTGCGAATACAACTGGAACGGGTGCTTGCCCAGCGGCAGGACCTGTTCACGCAGAGGCCCGGATACGGGCCGATTGATGTTCTCGAAACGCCCGCCGCTGGGTTGTTCCCATACCCAGACACGCGGCGGCTGATAGCCAGGCTGATTCATGCTGCAGGACTCCTGATGGTGCAAAAGGATCGGGCATCCATGGTACCGCAAGCCTGCCCGATCGGGGATCGCACCCATCCGATCGACCCAACATCCGAAGAGCGGGCACGGCATCCAGGCAAGTGGATGCCACGCCAGCCGGCTCAAGCGCCCAGGAAATCGGCCAGCAGGCCGGCCACCACCTTTGTGGCGCCTCGCAAATCCTCCAGCCGCACGTGCTCGTCGGCCTGCTTCGCCCGCGATTCTTCCACCGTGTGCGGCCCTGCACCATACATCACGACCGGAATGCCATGCTCCGCATACAAGCGGGCATCGGCGTACAACGGCGTGCCATGGGCCGGTATGGATTCGCCAAACACCTGCTGGGCATGGCGCTGGAGGCTGTCCACCAGGGTCTCGTGACCCGGCAGCGGACGCAGCGGACGCGCCAGCAGCAAGCGACGCACACACACGGTAATGCCCGGCAGCCCATGCACCGCCGCGGTGATGAACGCCCGAACCTGCGCCTCGACCTCGGCTGGATCCTCTTCAGGAATCAACCGGCGATCCATTTTCAAGACGACACGCCCCGGGACGACATTGGTGTGGGTGCCGCCCTCGATGCGACCCACAATCATCGTTGGACTGCCGATACCCGCCACCTTCGAGCGCACCGCCCGCAACGCGATGGCTTCACGATAGACCGCCCGCAGGATGCCGGTGGCGGCCTGGAGGGCGTCGTGGCCCGTATCGGGGGCCGATCCATGGGTGGCTTTGCCATCGACCCCCACCTCGAACTGCAGGCAACCATTGTGCGCCGTCACGACGGCATGGCTGAAGCCGGCGCAGACCGCGTAGTCGGGACGCGTCAGGCCCTGTGCCAACAAGCGGCCCGGCCCCAGGAGACCACCGAACTCTTCGTCATAGGTGAAATGCAGTTCCACCCCGCCACGCAAGGCCAGGCCGCTGGCCTCGAGGGCGCGTACGGCATGCAGATAGGTGGTGAAGTCGCTTTTGGAGACCGCGGCAGCCCGGCCATACAGGCGGCCGTCGACGATCTCGCCGCCATACGGATCGTAATGCCAGCCTTCGCCCGGCGGCACGACGTCGCCGTGGGCATTGAGCGCCAGCACCGGCCCCTTGTCGGAGTAGGTCCGCCGAATGATCAGGTTGGTGATGCGCTGCATGCCATAACGCCGTACTTCGTCGGCCGGCACGGCGTCGCGCAGCACCGCCCAGCCCCAGGACTGCACCCGCTGCGCGACCGCCTCGGCATGTGCCGCCGTATCTCCGGGCGGCGTATCCGTGGGAATTGCCACCAGCGCCTGCAACAACGCGACCTGCTCCTGGAAATGCGCATCGACCCATGCCCCCAGGCGGGCGTGCAATGACATCACGTCAGCGCACCAAGGTGCCCCAGATCCGGACCCGGCTGATGCCACCGTCTGGGAACATGTTGACGCGGACGTGCGAGACCGGTTCGCGGTAGCGGATGGCCGCTCCTTCATGGAAGTGCTGGGTATCCATCTCGGTCTTGAATGCAGCCAGGATCTCGGGCCAGAACATGGCCTGTGTCACCAGGGACTCGTCGGTGGATTCCTCGACCCGCGCGCCCTGGATCGACACCCGATCCGGATAGTTGCCCTTGAAATGCGCGGTATCGACCTCGATTTTCGCCACGATCACCGGATGGCCCAGTTCGATGATGATCCAGTCGTAGCCAGGCTCCCGCCGTCGCCGGGTCTCCCAGCCATCGCCCATGTTGACGCCACGACCGGCGGTAATCAGCGTCGTGGGCGAGCCGAAATGCGCATCGCTCCAGGCCACGATGCGCCCGCCATTGGCCAGGGCCGAGACCTCATACAGGGCATTCGGGTCGCGCTGGCCCCAATTGCAGGCCGGCTGGCCGTAGGCCCGCAGGCGGGCCACCCCGCCATCGGGGAAGATGCTCAGACGCAGGTGAGTCCAGACGCGATTATCCTGAACCCCGATGAAATGGTGTGAATCGCCCTGCAAGGAGCGGGCCGGCACGAGGATTTCCCATTGCGTGGTCTCGCTGGGTTCCCCCTCGCAGTACGCCGCGTGAATGGACGCCGCCGGCGGAAAATTGCCTGTGAAATGGCTGGTGTCCACATCCAGGCCCTTGATGGTGCCGGGCAGCCCCAGGCGGATCACGGCATGGTCGTGGCCACCGTTGCGGCGGCGGCGCGTCTCCCAGCCGTCCATCCACTTGCCATGGTCGTCGAACTTGCCCACCACGAACACTGGCGCGGCATCCTGGAGCATGCGCTGGGCCGTGGCAAAGAATTCATCGGAACAGGACAGGACCCGGGCGCCCAGTTTTTCGCTGGCCAGGTTGGGGTGGCGGGTGGCGAATGCGGGCAGATCGACTGCCGGGGCATCGATGATGGTACCTGCGGGCAAATTGCTTGCAGCCATGATGGAACACTCCAGAACCAGGGATGTATTCGGTGCATCAGCCGACGTCCCTGCAGGCGCCGGCTGGCAAGGGGCTTCGGCCCGCGGCCGAAGTCATTGATGGGACCGTTGCCAGCGTGCGGCTCAGGCTGGCGTGAAAGGGTGTTCGCGAACCCAGTGTCGCGCAATGTCGGCCCGCGTAGCCACCCAGACCCGATCGTGCTTCTGCACGTGGTCCAGGAACCGCTGCAGGCCGGCAAACCGGCCTGGCCGCCCGATCAGGCGACAGTGCAGGCCCACGGACATCATCTTGGGTTGGGCCTCGCCTTCGGCGTACAGCACGTCGAAGGCATCCCGCAGATAATGGAAAAAATGATCCGCTGTATTGAACCCCTGTGGCGAGGCAAAGCGCATGTCGTTGGTGTCGAGCGTGTACGGCACGATCAGTTGCGGGTGGCGGCGGCCCTCGCCCAGATCCACCTCGACCCAGAACGGCAGGTCATCGCCATAGTAGTCGGCATCGTAAAGGAACTGCCCGTCTTCGGCCACGATACGCAAAGTGTTCGGGCTGTCGCGACCGGTATACCAACCATCGGGATGGCGCCCCAGCAGACGGGTGACGATGTCTACGCAGCGCTGAAAATGCTCCCGCTCGACGGCTTCGGGTACGGATTGGTAATGGATCCAGCGGTATCCGTGACAGGCGACCTCGTGACCCAGTTCGACGAAGGCCCGCGCGACTTCGGGGTTGCGCTCGAGTGCCATCCCCACGCCAAATACGGTCAGCGGCAGCTGCCTGCGCTCGAACTCGCGCAAGATTCGCCAGACCCCAGCGCGCGACCCGTATTCGTAGATGGACTCCATGGACAGGTGGCGTGCCGGGTAGGCGGCGGCGCCGATGATTTCGGACAGGAACTGTTCAGACCCGGCGTCACCATGCAGGATGCTGTTCTCGCCCCCTTCTTCGTAGTTCATCACGAACTGCACCGCCACCCGCGCCTGCCCAGGCCAGTTGGCCCGTGGCGGGTTGCGGCCGTAACCGATCAGGTCGCGTGGATAGCGTGGGTCGACACGAGGCTCAAAACGGGTATTCATGACAGATCTCCGAAGAAACAGGCAGGCGCGGAGCGGATTCAGCGGCGCGGGCCAAAGGCGGCCCAAGGGTCGGGGGCCCGGGGGGCCGCGGATTCCACGCGCTGCTCGCAATCGAGCAGGTGCTGATCCATGGCGCCACGCGCACGGGCGGCATCCCGGTGTTCAAGTCGCTCGAGCAATACCCGGTGCTCATGATATGAGCACGTGCGGTCTTCGGGCTGATCACCCAGGGCGATGATGAGCGTGGTGCGGGCACACAAGCCTGCCAGCAGATCAGAGAGCTCATCGTTGCCGAGCACGCGCGCCAGTTCGACGTGAAAGGCGTTCGACAACCGCAGCCAGCTGATCCGATCACCCTGCTCGAATGCCTGCTGTTCGCGGTCGACCATCCTGTGCAGGGGCCGCAACCGTGCAGGCAGGTCGTCCAACTGCACCAGCTGATCGACGACGACGCACTCCAGCCAGCGGCGCAGGGCGAATACGTCACGGATTTCCTTTGCGGACGCCTGCCAGACGGTTGCCCCCCGGTTGGGCTCCAGCGAGACGATGCGGTCATGGGCGAGTTCGGACAAGGCTGCGCGCACCGTGCCGCGCGAGCAGTTGAAAATGTCGCATAGCCGGGCCTCGGTCAGGCGGGCGCCCGGCAACAGCCGCCGATCCATGGCGGCATCGAAGATTTCGCGATAGACGCGATCCACCTCGGAACGATCCCGGGCGCCTGGCCGGCCGCGCAGGCTGGATGCCCGAGGGGCCTGCAGCGCACCATCTGAGGCCTGCGTCGGAGGTATCTGAAGCATGGAGAAGCACCGGACAGAGGATTCACAACGGACATATTTAATTGTTGACAATTATTGTGTACCAAGTAAAAATCGTCAACATTATTTGTTCACAATATCGCCCTGACCGGCGCTTGATCCCATGGGAAAACTATCGACCCATGTCCTGGACACCGTCCACGGCGTGCCTGCACAGAACGTCAAGCTGCAGTTGTTCCGCCTGGAAGGCGCGCAGCGCACCCTGCTGCACGAAACCCGAACCAACCTGGATGGCCGCTGCGATGCCCCCCTACTGGAAGGGGCATCCTTCACGCGCGGCACGTACGAGCTGGTCTTCGAAGCCGGTGATTATTTCGCCGGCAAAGGCGTGACCCTGCCCGAGCCCCGCTTCGTAGACCAGGTGGTGCTGCGCTTCGGCATCGCGCATCCAGAACAAAACTATCACGTGCCCTTGGTCGTCACACCCTGGACCTGGTCCACGTACCGCGGCAGTTGAATTTCACCCCACGCCGGAAACCCGGGAGACACATTCATGGAAAGCTTTTTCCTCGAATACGGCAACCTGCTGCTGCGCTGGCTGCACGTGATCGCAGCCATCGCCTGGATCGGCGAATCCATTCACTTCGTGATGCTCGACCTGAGCCTGCGCCCGCCGAAGTCGGCCCACGACAAACAGCTGGGCATCGACGGCGAACTGTGGGCCGTACACGGCGGCGGCTTCTACCATCATCAAAAATACCTCACCACCCCCCCCAAACTGCCGGATGACTTGCACTGGGCGTTCTGGAAAGCCTACACCACCTGGCTGTCGGGGTTCGGCCTGTTCATCCTGCTGTACCTATTGCGTGCGGACATCTACCTGGTGAACCCGGCCAGCCCCTGGGAGTGGGCACGCCAGATGGACGGCCAGCAGGCCGGCCTGCTGGCCGTGCTGTTCCTGATCGTGGGCTACAACGTGTATTCCCGCCTGTGCCGCCTCATCAGCCCGACCGTGAACCACGACGGCTGGCTCAGCCTGGCGGTTGGCATCATGATGATCATCGTCGCCTGGCTCAGCGTGCAGATCTTCCCGGGCCGGGCCGCTTTCCTGATCACCGGGGCCCTGATGGCCACCTGCATGTCGGCCAATGTATTCTTCTGGATCATTCCCGGGCAGCGACGCATGGTCAAGGCGCTGAAGACCGGTGGAACGCCCAACCCGCTGGATGGCGCCTGGGGCAAACAGCGTTCCGTGCACAATACGTACTTCACGCTGCCCGTCATCTTCCTGATGCTCAGCAACCACTACGCGTTTACATACACGAACGCGTATGCCTGGGTCATCATGGTTCTGTTTATTTTTTCCGGCGCCCTCATCCGGCAGTATTTCGTCTTGCGCCATACGGGCAAGAACGACCTGCGTTTCCCGTTGGCCGGCATCATTCTGCTGGCCGTGATCGGCTGGCTGGCTGCCCCTTCAGCGGATTCGGGTGCCCAGGCCATGATCAACCCGGCGGCCGAGCAGGTCACGGTTGCCCGGGTGCACGGCATCGTCCAGGCCCGCTGCACCGAATGCCACTCGGCCAAACCCACCCAGCCCGGCTTTGCCGCCGCACCGGCCGGGATCCTGCTGGACACCGAACAACAGATTGTGCAACATGCCAGCCAGGTCAAAGAGGCGGTCGCCAGCCAGTACATGCCGCTGGCCAACCTGACCCAGATGACACCCGAAGAGCGCGCCCTGATCGCCCGCTGGGACGGACGGCCGGATTGAGCGGCCGGCCGCCGTTCAGCGTGGCACGCAGATGTAACCTACCGTGAGGCCTTCGCTGCTCATGGCCGCCCCCGATTCGGACACCCGCACCATCAGGTACGAAGCCGGACAGCTGCAACTGCCGGTCACCGGATTGGCGGTCGACATGCCAGCCGCGTCGGCACATCCGCGCCGGCTGTTGGCCAGGTAGCCACCGCCAGCGGGCCGCAACAGGGTGCGCCACAGGCCGCCGCGGCACTCCATCAGGCCCGGCCCCGCCCGGGCCCGACCCACGGCCCCTTCCGCCGCACAAGCCTGCCCATCGGACCAGAGGTTTTCGAGCAGCAACCCATCGGCTGCCACCAGCTGCGAACCGCTGCGTATGGTTCCCTGCACACTTGCAGGACCCTGGAAGTCAGGATCGCGGGCATCCCCCACGCGCAGGAAGTCGGCCTCATCCCCCCCTGGCACAGAAGGCCCCGAATCGGCGGGCTCGGGATCCGGCGGTGGAAGGTCGGGCGGCCCGTCGCCCGGGGGGCCGGCGCCCGCCCGGGTAACCAGCAGGGCCACAGTGCCCGCGGGAACCGAGCCGGCCCAGGCAGCCGGTACGGGCCAGCGCACCCCAGGCCCAGCGAGCACGGCCGGCTGCGCTGGCCAAGCCACCAGGCCATAGCCCTGGGCCGCCACCAGCCATTCGGCCACAAAAGCCTGATCCACTTCGCCTGTCCGCGTAAGCAGGGGCGATTGCACGTGCACCAGCCCCTGGAGCAGGCAAGGGACCTGGACACAGCCGGACGCGGGGACGACGTGCACAGCCAAGCGCCGTCCCATTGGCCCGATGGCCTGCCAGGCGGCCGGCAACAGCCCGGCCGCCTGCAGTTCCGACCACTGCGGGCTGGACCAGGTGGCAAACCCCTGGCTGGACAGGGCATCGTCTGCGGGCAAACCGGCCAGTTGGGCCCCGTACCGTTCGAGATAGGCCGACATGGCGTCGCGCGCCGCCAGCATCCAAGTGGCCAGCGAATGGGCCTGCAGATCGCGGCTGCGCTGGGCCCATTCCTGTACACCCCAGACTGCGAGTGCCAGCGTCACCGCCGTGACCAGCATCAGCTCGAGCAGGAGCGATCCTGCCTGGGAGGCCCGATCAGGTGACATGGAACTCGAACTGGTTGACGTCGCCCTTGGCACAGGCCGCTTCTGTGGCCAGGGCGCTATAGGGCGTGGACGCGTTCTTGACCGTCGCGCCCGCCCCCTGCCCCGAACCGACCGTGATGCTGTCGGCCAGCCGCTGCAGCACCGAGGCGATGGACGG
>NZ_JBAYTI010000062.1:0-14720 GCF_041675725.1 Castellaniella sp.
TCGATGCAGGATCTTCAGGCGCGTCTGGTCGAAGTCAGCAATGGCACTTTGTCCGATGCCGATCGGCGCAGCCTGGCCGCCACGCTCGCGGATTTGCGCGAGACCCTGCTGGGGATCGCCAACACGACCGATGGCAATGGCCAGCATCTGTTTTCCGGCTCGCGCGGGGATTTCCCCGCCTACCTCCCTGACGGCCACTATGCGGGCGATGACCTGCGGCGCTGGGTGCAGGCCGACCAGACCCGCCGGATCGATTCAGCCGACAGCGGGCGCATGGTATTCGAGCGCGCCCAGCCAGGCACCCGCGCCTATGCGACCTTCGCGCAGCCGGGCAATACCGGCACCGCAGTGCTGGCGCAGCCGGGCATCATGGATGGCCAGCCAGGCAATGCAGCCGCCAGCTACGCATTCACACTGGTATTCGACAGCGAACAGGATTATCACGTGGATGTTCACGATGCCCAGGGGGTATGGGTGCAGACGCTCACCGGGCAGCGGGCGCCCTCCGCCGCGTCGCTCGAGCTGGGCCTGGGTACGGTCGTGCAGATATCGGGCGAGCCTCGGGCGGGAGACCAGTTCGAGATTCGTCCATTGCGCGAAGAGAACCTGAACCTTTTCCAGACGCTCGACGCGCTGGTCGAGGTCCTGCGCGAACCGGTTCAAGAGAACGCCGTGGCGCAGGCCCGGTTGCGCAATCATCTGAACACGGCCAGCCAGAAGATCACCTCCCTCTACGACAACATCCTGACCGTGCGCGCTTCCATCGGTACCCGGCTCAACGAGCTCGACGCGCTGGATGACAGCGGGATGCAGCGTGATCTGGGTTACCGCAAGGCGCTCAGCGACCTCGAAGACCTCGATTACTACCAGGCAACCATTCAACTCAATTTGCGCAAGGCGGCGCTCATGGGGGCCACGGACGCTTTCCAGGCCATTCAGAACCTGAGCCTGTTCAACCTGAACTCAGGCCGTTGAGCCGCGTGGTTGGCCTGGAGGCGTTTCATGGTGTGTTTCGGCCGGCGTGTGGCCCGCATGGTCATGCTGGGTATGCTGGGTGCGTGCGGGCTGGCGTTGGCCGCCTGCTCGGTCACGGGGCACCCGTTTCAGGCGTCGGGTCTGGATCGCCTGGTGCCGGGGCAGACGACCCTGATGCAGGCCAGCGAAGCCCTGAACGCCGCACCGGCGCAACAGTGGCCGCAAACCGATGGCGGCCTGCTGGCGCGCTGGGCCTACCGGCGCAGTCTGAGCACCGACGCGCTTTATTTTCGTCAGGCCGTCTTGCTGCGCTTTGGGCCGGATGGGACGTTCCAGTCCATCGAAGATACCGTCAACATTCCGCTGGCCCCTTCCATCCAGGCGTTGGCCCGGCGAGCCCAACAGGACCAGGCGGCCAGATACCGCGCGGCCAGCGTGCCACCGTCACCGGCCGTGCCACCGGCCGCCGATCCAAGTGGGCGCATCCAGCTCGAAGAGATCGTCATAGGCCAGCCAAGCGGCCCAGCACCTGCGCCATGGCCTCGTAGCCCTGGTTGAACAGATTCTGCATGAAGGCGCTGCTGCGCGGCAAGACCAGGGTGAGAATGACGATCCCCGTGGTCAGGGTGATGGGAAAACCCACGGCAAAGACGGACAGCTGCTGCGCCGTGCGGTTCAGAATCCCCAGCGACAGATTGATGGTCAGCAACACGATGATCAGCGGCAAGGCCAGCAGCATGCCCGAAATCCAAAGCTGGCTGCTCCAATCCAGTAGCGCGCCCCAGCCGTTCGGATCCAGCGTGCCGCCCAGTGGCAATACGGCGTAGCTGTGCAGCAGGGTGCCCAGCATGAGCAGGTGGCCGTTGACGGTGAAAAACAGCAACAGGGCGATCAGGTTGATCAGGCGCGACGTGACGGCCGTGTTGGCACCCGAGCCAGGATCGAAGAAAGACGCGAACGCCAGGCCCATCTGCAGACCGACGAATTCACCGGCCATGATGAAGGCCATGAATACCAGACGCATGCTCAATCCGAGCGAAAGCCCCACCAGTGTTTCGCGGGCGGCGATCTGCAGACCCGCGTACGAGCCGGCTGTTACAGACGGGACGGGCGCCAGCACCGGTGCCAGCAGCAGGGCGCAGGCCAGTGCGAGGCCAGCCTTGATTCGCATGGGGATGGGCTGGTCGCTCAGGCCGGGTGCAAGCGCGATCAGGCCGGCAACCCTGAACAGCGGCCAGAGCAGGCGGTGAATCGCATCGTAAATGTCCTGCAGCGGCCACTCTATCATGCGCGGCTTCTCCTTGGAGAGAGGCTTTGTCCGGTCCGGCTGAGATCCTGCGGATCAGGCAACCAGGTTCGGTATGCTCTGGATCAGGTTGCGGATGTAGTCGACCAGCGTGTCGATCATCCAGGGGCCGAGCAGAACCAGCGTCGTGGCGATTGCCAACAGCTTGGGAATGAATGACAAGGTCATTTCGTTGATTTGGGTGGCGGCTTGCAGAATGCTGATCAGCAGACCCACCATCAGGGTGACGAGCAACAGGGGCCCCGCGATGCTGAGTGCCATGCGAAGGGCTTGAAATGCCAGGGTCATCACGGTTTCGGGGGTCATCGTGGGCCGCCTCATTGGTAAAAACTGCGCGCAAGAGAGCCCAGCAGCAGATGCCAGCCATCGGCCAGCACGAAGAGCATGAGCTTGAACGGAAGGGAGATGGTCACCGGTGGCACCATCATCATTCCAAGGGCCATCAGAAGGCTGGCCACGACCAGGTCGATGATCAGGAAAGGAATGAAGATCGTGAAACCGATCTGAAATGCCGTCTTGAGTTCGCTGGTAACGAACGCGGGTACCAGAATGCGCAGGGGGATAGCCTGGGGATCTTCCAACGGGCCCGTACGGGCGATGTCAACGAACAGGCTTAAATCGGTTTCCCGGGTCTGCCCCAGCATGAATGTCCGAAGCGGCTGGCTGCCGCGTTCAAGCGCCTGTTCGAGGGAGATCTGGTCCCGCGCAAGCGGCTGGTACGCTTGCTCGTAGATCTGGTCGAAGACTGGCGACATGGTATAGAGCGTAAGAAACAGGGCGAGCCCGACCAGGATCGTATTGGGCGGGGAGACGCCGGTCCCCAGCGCGTTGCGCAGCAGGCCCAGGACGATGATGATGCGGGTGAAGCCGGTCATCATGAGCAAGGCGGCCGGCAGGAATGACAAAAGGCTGAGTGCGACCAGGGTCTGGACACTGACCGACCAGGCCTGGCCCCCGTCTGCAGTCGGGCTGGCCGTCAGGGCGGGAATGCTTTGCGCCGCACTGTCGATTGCCGGATACAGGGCCAGCATGCCGGCAATGGCGAGCCAGCCGCCGAACCGGCAAACGCGCACCTTCATGGCTGGCCCTGGCTGCGGCGGGCGGCCTGCAGGTGTTCTGTAAAAGCGTGTTGGCCGTGGCTTGTGGCGTTCTGAGCCGGCAGGCCTGTCTGGTGCAGCACGGAAATGTGCTGTGGGGTGACGCCCAGCAGCAATTCGGTGCCGTCGATGGTGATCAGGCAAAGTTGGCTGCGGGGCCCCAGGCGCCGGGTTTCCAGGGTCAGGATGCGCGGACTGCGCTTCAGGGATGCCAGGTATCCGCTGCGCCGGGCCAGCCAGGCCAGCGCCAGGAGCAGGCCCACCACCACAAGCAAAGCCAGCACGACGCGCAGCAAGGGCAGGCCATCCATGGTTCAGCGCCGTTGGTTGATCCGGGCCAGGCGATCGGACGGGGTGATGATGTCGGTAATGCGCACGCCGTACTGATCATCTACCACGACCACCTCGCCTTGGGCGATCAGGTACCCATTGATATAAATGTCCATCGGTTCGCCGGCCTGGCCGTCGAGCTCGACCACCGAGCCCTGGCCCAACTGCAGGATGTTCTTGAGGGTGAGGCGGGTCCGGCCCAGTTCGACCGAGAGCTCGACGGGTATGTCGAGGATGCGGTCGAGACTGTGGTCCGAGGCCTGGTGGGTGTCTTCCAGAGGCTGGAAAATGCGCTCGGCTGCCGCGGTGGGTTCAGGCGCTGTCGCGGCGGACGCAGCCGGCGTGGGGGGCGCGGCCCTACTGGGGGATGCCGCTGGGTCCGTCGAGGGGGTGTGCCCGGCCTGTTCCGCAAGGGCGGCCGCCCAGATGTCATCGTCGACAACCGTGTCGGCGCTTTGGGTCGGGTGGGGATCGGTCGGGGCAGTCGGTTCGCTCATGAGGGCGTCTCGGAGGAAGAGGGGGCTTTTTCGCTAGAGGGCAGCAGATAGTCCAGGATGCGCAGGGCAGGGTGCCCATTGAGAGAGCCGTAATGGCATTTGAAGAGTGGCGTGTCGTGAACGCGGGCGGTGATCACGTCGTGTAGTTCGATGGGGAGTACATCGCCGACCGAAAGTGCCAGTACCGAGTCCACGGTGGTTTTGATGCGGCAGAATTCGGCATTCAGCCAGACCGTTGCGTGCGTGACTTCGCGGCTCAACTGCTGGTGCCAGCGCTGGTCGACGGTGCTGCTGGTATCCTGCAGCAAGGGGCGGACCAGAATGTCACGCAACGGCTCTATCATCGAGTAGGGCAGGCAGATGTTCAGCGTGCCGCCCGTCGAACCCAGCTCGATGTTGAAACTGGAGACCACCACGATGTCGTTGCTGGTACTGATGCTGGCAAACTTGGTGTGCATCTCGGACCGGATGTATTCGAATTCGAGAGGATGAGCCGGTTCCCAGGCCTTGCCGTAACACGCCAAGGTCTGATTCAGCAGTTTGTGGATGATGCGCTGTTCCGTGTTGGTGAATTCCCGTCCTTCGATGCGGATTCCAAAGCGGCCGTTGCCCCCGAACAGGTTGTCGACCACCAGGAACACCAGATTCGGGTCGAACACGAACAGTGCGGCACCCCGCAAAGGGCGCATGGACACCATGTTCAGGTTGCTGGGCACGGGCAGATTGCGCTCGAAGTCACCGTATTTCTGGATTCGCAAGGCGTTGACGGTGATGTCGGCGTTGCGGCGCATGAAGCCAAAGAACATGTTGCGCAGGTGACGCGCGAATCGCTCGTTGATGTGTTCCAGCGTCTGCATGCGGTGGCGGACAACGCGATCGGGCGAACTGAGGTCGTAGGCTCGAATCCCTTCGGGGTGGGCCCCGCCTTGCTGGGCTTTCTCGGACGGCTCGCCGGTGACGCCGGCCAGGAGGGCGTCCACCTCTTGTTGGGACAGCATGCTGTGATAGGACATTTATTGCACCACAAAAGCAGTGAACAGCACTTCGGCAATGTCCAGGCTTCGATTTGGATCGGACAATGGCTCGCTCAGGGCCTGCCGAAGTTCTTCCGCCAGCGCCCGGTGGCCCTTGGCCAGGCGCAGGTCGTCGGGATCCTGGCGTGACAGGATGGATATCGCGCGATCACGGATTTCCGGCATGTAGTCCTGAATGGTTTCTTTTGAGCCCGGGTCGGCCAGCCGCAGGCTGATTCGGGCATGCAGCATGCGGTTGCGCGTTTCACCGTACAGCGTGACGGTAAAAGGCTCCAGGCTTGCGAACAGGGGCTTGACCACCGGCGGCACGTCGGTGGCTTCGTCGGGGGCGTTGCTGTCCGCGGGCGCGCTCAGCCGGGGACTGGCCCACGGATTGTCGCTGACCAGATACGCCGTGGCGGCCGATATGCCGATCGCCAGCAAACCAAAGGCGCCGAATTTCAGCAAGCGGGAGACGAGTTTAGGCATAAGTGTCTACCAGCGCATGCGAACGGCCGGCCGAACGCCTTTGCGCCGTGGTGGATGGTTCTGCGGATTGCGCGGTTTGCACGGCCGATTCTTTCGGCAGGCCGTTGCGCGGGGTACCGAACAGCGCGTGTTCGTCAGCTTGCTGCTGCCCGGGCGGGTGGTCGCTGACGCTGGCTTGACCCAAAGACACCCCGGCTTCTGCCAATTGCGCCTGCAGCTGTGGCAGCGCGGCTTCGAGCGCCTGACGGACGGGCGCGTGGGCTGCAAAGAACATGAGCTGGGTGGTGCCGTCCTGAAGGTTCAGCTGAATGTGAACCGGACCCAGATCGGCCGGATGCAGTTGCAGCTGCACTTGGTGACTGCCATCGGCCGCCTGCGCCATGAATTGCACGGCGCTGTGGGTGAAATGGGCCGCCCAGGCGGGTGAACCGAAGGGCACCGGCAATGAGATGAACTGCGTGCCGCCTGCTCGGATGGGGCTGGACGCCGTGTCGGCGCGCATGGCGTCGATCGCGGAGCCCTCTGCGGCCTGGCTGGGGATGGCCGGTGGCACGGCGTCTGTCGGCCCCGACCTTGCCGCCGCAAGAGCCCGCTCGATCATCGGGGTGGCCGAACCACCAGATGGATCGGCCACCTTGCCGGACCCGGCCTTGGCGGGGCGGATAGTGTCTTGCGGACCCTTGCCGTGGCCTTCGGGTGTCGGGCTGCCCGACCGGTGTCCATGGGGCTCGGGCCGGGTCTGGGGTGCGGATTTGGTAGTCTGTCGCACGGGTTCAGCGGCCGGTTGCACCGGTTCGGCCACGACACGGAGGGATGCTTGGTATCCCGGGGGGGTCGGTCGCGCCGGCGAAGGTGTATCCGAAGACAGGATGGAAGGGTTCGTGGCCAGCAGGGTGTTGCCGGGGGGCGTCGCGGTAGGCGATTCTGGGGCGGCATGCGCCGCGGGGGTGGCCGCCGTGGCCGAAGACGGGGCGGCCGACAGGGCGGCCGTCGCTGTGGATGCGGCGGCCCTGGTTGGGGAGGCACTCGCCCTGGCTGGGGAGGCGCTTGCCCCCGTGATTGAAGCGGCCGCGATCATGTCCGTCGGGGCCGACGCCATGGTCGGGAATGGGGTCGTCGCGGCCAACGTCGCAGCCGGCACAGACGGCGCGGCGCTTCCCGGCGCGGGTGCCGTGACCGCCATTGGCGCAGAGACTGCGCTCGCTGCCACGGTGTTTATGGCCGGCCGGCCGGACATTGCCGGCCCGGCGTCGATGGGGGCTGCCGCGATTACGGCCGGCTGGCCGTCTCGTGGCGGCCGTGGCGGCATGACGGGACTGCGGGGATAGGCGCCATCGATTGCCGGCTGTTCGGATGCCTGGCGTGGCCCTTTGATGGCAGGGTCTGCCTTGGCCGGCGGGGTCATGGGCACCAGCAGCCAGGGTATGTCGAGCGGTTCTGGGTCCTCTGACGGCGCTTTGGCCTGAGGGGCGCGGTTGTGATCGACTCGGAGTGCCACTTGCTTGGTCGGAAGCGGCACCGTGTCGCGCTGGCGAATGGCGGGCAGGCTTTGATCCAGCAGCGCAAGAAACCCCGCCTGGGCTGGCGTCCGGCCCTTGGCCGTGCGCGTGGACGGGATCTCTAGGGAAGCGCCCTGCGGGCTGTCGGCAGACGGAATGGATAGGGTGGACATCAGGTTTCCTGGGCTTTCGTGTGCAGTAGTCGGGCTGCGATCTCGTCGTGTTCCCGTTGTTCGCGCCGGTGCAGCCGGCCTGCTTCCTGTTGGGCCTGGCGCTGCTGCAGGGTTTCATACGCCTGCAAGTGGCGATGTTCGGTTTTCCAGCGCTGGCGCTGGCGCATCACCTGGCCGTCCAGTTGCGCGACCGCTTTATTCTGCTGTGAAATGGCATGCTCCAATGTTGTGATGAAGCGGTGGAAATTGGCGTACTTTGCGGCACTCAATCCCTGTCCGGCGTGCGTCTGGAGTTGCGTGCGGTAGTCTTTTTGGTAGTCATGCAGCTGTTCCAGCTGCGCCTGGGCCTGGCTGCGGCGAGCGGTGAGAGCGGACAATTGCTCGCCCGCCCGATCGCAGTCGTCCTGCTTAAGCTTGAGCAGGGTGTTCAATTGGGTTTTCTCCATGCCGGTCCTGAGGTGAAGAGGGTGCGAGGCCCAGGGCTGAATCGAGCTCGGCCTGCGCTTGTGAATAATCGACCCGCGTATCGAAATCCTGCTGCAGATAAGCCTGCAGGCCGGGGTGGCGAGCGATGGCGAGATCGGCCTGGGCGTCCTGCCCCGCGACGTAGGCACCCACGGTGATCAAGTCCTGATTGCGCTGATACAGAGTGTTGAGTTGCTTGAAGGCCTGTGATTTTTGCAGTTGCGCTTTGGGTACGATGGCAGGCATTACCCGGGAAATCGACGCGCCGATATCGATGGCCGGGTAGTGGCCGGCATCCGCCAGCGCGCGCGCGAGCACGATGTGTCCATCGAGGATGGCTCGGGCGGCATCGGCAATGGGGTCCTGCTGGTCGTCCCCTTCGGTCAACACCGTGTAGAACGCCGTGATGGATCCGTGGATGTTGCCGTCGCGTTGGCTGCCGTTTCCCGCGCGTTCGACGAGTGCCGGCAATTTGGCGAACACCGACGGTGGATAGCCTTTCGTGGCGGGTGGTTCGCCAATGGCCAGGGCGATTTCGCGCTGCGCCATGGCGTAGCGGGTAAGTGAATCCATCAGCAAAAGTACGTGCTGGCCCTGTGCCCGGAAGTATTCGGCCAATCGCGTCGCGTACGCGGCCCCCTGTAGACGCAGAAGCGGCGAGGCGTCTGCCGGTGCCGCCACGACCACTGAGCGCGCCAGACCATCTGGCCCGAGGTTCTGCTCGATGAATTCCTTGACCTCGCGGCCGCGCTCGCCGATCAGGCCGACCACGATGACGTCGGCCAGGGTATAGCGGGCCATCATGCTGAGCAGTACGCTCTTGCCGACCCCGGACCCGGCAAACAGCCCCATGCGTTGCCCACGGCCGACGGTCAGCAGGCCATTGATGGCCCGCACGCCCACGTCCAGCACGGATCGGATGGGCGCACGCTCGAGCGGGTTGATCGGCTGCACGTGCAGACTGACGTACTCGAGTCCGGCTGGCAGCCCCTGACCGTCCAGTGGCGTACCGGCACCGTCCAGAATGCGCCCCAGCAACGCGGACCCGGCTGGAACACGGCGAGCCTGCGAGACGGCTTCATGGGCGTCGGAATCCGTCGCGCCGGGCCACGGGGGCACCCCCGAGGCGCCCGGTACTTCGGCAAGGACCGCCGCGCCGGGGCGCAGACCGGTCATGTCGTTCTGTGGCATCAGGTACAGAATGTCGTCGCGAAAGCCGACCACTTCGGCGCTGCCCCAGGTGTCCGGCGGCCCTTCGAGGGCGATCCGACAGGCTGCGCCGACCGGCAGGCCGAGCCCGGTGGCTTCGATCACCAGCCCGGTGGCCCGCGTGATTCGGCCGACCCGGCGGATGCCATCGACGCCGCGGATTTCCTGCGCCAGGGAGAGCAGGCGTTCGCGCAAAGCGCCGGTGAGGTCGCCGTGGATGGGCGTCATGGTGTGCCGGGGTCCGGCTCGCCGGCCATCGATGCGTTGGACCGGTTGGCCCCGGCCCCGCCGGGCATGGATGGCAGTTCGAGATGATCGAGCAGCGCCTGCCAACGGGTCTGCAGGCTGGCGTCGATGCGACCCTGCGGCGTCTGCAGCAGCAGGCCGCCACGGGCCAGGGATGCGTCCTGCATGAGCTGCACGGCGGGCGTCAGCTCATGCAGGATGGCCTGCAGCGCCGCATGGTCTTCGGGATGGACGATGAGCTGTAGCGTCGGATCCTCGGCGCCCGCACGGGTTTGAGCCAGGCGCCGCGCCAGGGCCTGTACATAGCAGGCCTGATGGCGGATCTCGTGCTGCAGGATCTGTTCGGCCATGGCGACCGCCAGCTGCGCCAGCGCCTGGCCCACGTCGTATTCGATGTGCTGCAGGGCAGCCTGGGCCGATGCGAGCAGCAGTTGCCACTGTGCCTGCTGCGTTTTGAGCGCCTCCCGAGCCTGCGTGCGAGCGTGCGCCAACCCTTCGTCGCGGCCCGCCTCGAGCCCTTCTTCGAAACCCGCTGCGTACCCTTGTGCCTGCGCAGCCTGCCAGCCTGCTGCGTGCCCGGCCTCGCGCCCCCGTTCGAGCCCAGCGGCATGCCCTTCGGCATACCCCGCTTCTTGGGCAGACTGCCGTGTGTGTTCGAGTGATGGCACGGCGGCCCCACGTGGGGCGGCACTGGCGCCCGAGCCGGCGCCCGAGCCGGCGTCTGGACCGGCGTCGTCCAGCCCGTCAGCCAGGTGGATGGGCCGCCCCCTTTGCAGGCGCTGAAGAGACCACGGCTGCCAGCGCAGGGAATCAGACATAATCGTCCTCTCGGGTGGACAGTGAAATCTGGCCTGCGTCGGCCAGCTTCCGGGCCGCCAGCAGAATGGCCTTTTGTTCGGATTCCACTTGCGATACTCTGACCGGTCCCATGGATTCGATTTCTTCTTCGAGCATCTCCGCCGCTCGACTGGACATGTTCCGAAAGAATTTTTGCCGCAATTCCGGTGTCGCGTTTTTCAGGGCGGTCGCCAGCAGCTGGCTGTCTGTATCTTCCAGAATGCGGCGTATGGAGGTGTCCTCGACGTCGACCAGGTTTTCGAACGTGAACATTTCGTCGATGATGCGTTGGGTCAGGTCGCTGTCTGCCTCTCGCAGGGCGGCCACCAGGGATTCTTCTTCGGTGGAGTTCATGAAGTTCAGGATTTCGGCGGCTGTGCGAACGCCGCCCATGCGGGCGCGCTTGGCGCCCTGGCCCGCCAGCACCTGATTCAGCACCGAGGTCAGCTCCTGCAGGGCGACAGGCTGCACGCCGCCAAAGGTGGCGATTCGCATCATGACGTCCTGGCGGACGCGCTCGTTGAGCAACGCGAGCACCGCCGCGGCCCGGTCGCGCTCGAGGTGCACCAGGATGGTGGCAATGATCTGCGGGTGCTCGTTGCCAATCAGTTCGGCCACGTTGGCCGGTTCGAGCCAGTTCAAGGCGTCGATCCCCGAGCTGCTTGCCTGCGAACTGTCCAGGATGTCGTCGAGGATGGCGGCTGCGCGATCCTGCCCCAGTGCCTTGATCAGCACCGAACGGATGTATTCGCCCGATCCCAGCGTGACGGCAGTGAACTGCTCGATTTCTTCGCGGAAATTTTCGAGCACTTGATCGACTTCGCTGCGCGAGACCTGCTGCAGATGGGCCATTGCAGCCCCGATCTGCTGGACTTCGCTGGCCCCCATGTACTTGAAGACCTCGGCGGCGGCATCCTCGCCTACGGACATCATGAGGATGGCACACCGGGTCAGATTGTCATCATGGTTTGGCATTTTTTGCATTCAACCAGCTCCTCAGGACCATCGCGACCGCCTGTGGGTCTTGCTCGGCCAAGTCGCTGGCCGTCTTGAGGTTGTCTGCGTAGCGGCTGGCCTGGGCGATGCGTTCGCCGTCATCCTGGGATCGTGCCAGAGGCCGTGCCGGCGAGGCGTGCGCCCGGGGTTGCGTCTGCATTTTCAGCAGGGCCTGATACAGAGGGCGGAGCAACTGGCGCCAGAAGAAAAAGAGGGCCAGTATCCACAAGAGGGCCTTGCCCGCCTGCCAGCCGATCTGCTGGTAGAACGGATCCTGCCAGAGCGGAATCTGCGGCGGCCGGTCATCGAAGGCCGTGTTGATGACGCTGATGGTGTCGCCGCGCGCATCCGAATAACCCATCGCCCGTTTGGCCAGGGTTTCGATGGCTTGGATCTGCGGCGAGTCGGACGGGTATAGGGCGCCCTGCTCGTTGCGGTAGCTGACGACGACCGCCACTGAAAGGTTTTCCAACAGGCCGCTGGCCTGGCGCGTATGCGTGATGGTGCGGTCGAGCTCGTAGTTGATGGTGGCGTCGCTTTGCTCGTCGGTGGGCGGCAGGCCCCTGGCCTCTGTGGCGGGGTCTGGCGAAGCGGTGCCTGTGGGGCCGTCTTCTAGGGGGGCCGTGGCGGTCGCGGGGGGTTGATTGCTCAGGGCGCCCGGTATCCCCTGGATGGGCACGACGCCGGTGCGCAGTGAACGCGCGGTCTGTTTGCTGCGCACGGCGGCCGTGCCGGCCTGCTCGTTCGGGGTATAACGTTCCGACGTCTGTTCATGCTGGGTGAAGTCGATCTGGGCATTGACCTGCGCGCGCACATTGCCGGATCCGACGATCGGGTTGAGCAGTGTCAGGATGCGTTGCAGGGTACGCTGTTCGATGCTGGCACGCTGATCTTCCTGGGCGGCACTCAGGCCTTCGTCGCCCTGTGCGCTCGACAACAGATGGCCGTCTTGATCGATGACCGAAACCGATTCACTGCCCAGCCTGGGTACGCTGGCCGCCACCAGGCGCTGCATGGCCCGCACCTGCGCCTTGCTCAGGGTGCGTCCGGCGTACAGGTTGACCAATACAGAAGCAGTTGGCTGTTCCTGTTCACGGATGAAGAGCGACTGCCGTGGCAGGGCCAGATGCACCCGCGCCGACTGGACCGGCTGCAATGCCTCCATCGACCGGGCCAGCTCGCCTTCCAGGGCCCGCTGGTACTGTATCTGTTCCAGGAACTGGCTGGCGCCGAATTTGGGCTCGTCGAGCAGCTCGAACCCGGTGTTGGCGCTGCGCGGCAGACCCTGTTCGGCCAGTTGCAGGCGCAGCGCATAGACCTGGTCGGCGGGCACCAGAATCGTGGTGCCCTGGTTTTCAAACCGGTACGGAATGGCGCGCTGCTCGAGAATATTGACGATTGCGCCGCCGTCGTGCGGTTCGAGATTCGTATACAGGGGCCGAAAATCAGGGCTGTACAGCCACATCGCTGCAATCAGGGCCACCGCGGCGGCGGCCGCGATGGCCGCCAGAAGCAGGATTCTGGGCTGCGTGGCAATCTGCTGCAACCAGGGAATGTTGCGGATCTGGTCGGTAAAGGCAGTCATGGTTGTACTGTCGTAGGCTGACAGCCATTATGGGCATGGCAAAGTACTGCACAAAGCCGGAAAACAATCGCTTTTCCATGCTTGTTCACGGTCTATGGGCTGCGTTCGGGCCGCTAACATCGAGGCCATGATTCCTGGGTGCCGGGCGGATTTCCCGCCTGGCATCGATCTCTGAAAGTGGCGTGATGATGGATGTTCAAGCGGTGGGCCAGGTGGAGCAGATGCTGGCACAGATGCGTTCGGCCATGCGCGCGGCCCAGGGCGCAGCGGCGGGTCCGGTTGCGGCCCCGGCGGCCGATCCGGGGGGGGCTTCCTCGGCGGGGTTTGCTGCTGCGCTGGCGCAATCCCTGGATAAAGTCTCGAAAGTCGAAAACCAGGCCTACGCCCAGGCGAGGGCGTTTGACCTGGGGGTGCCCGACATCCACCTGAGTGACGTCATGGTCGATCTGCAAAAGGCCCATCTTGCCTTTCAAGCCACTTTGCAGACCCGCAATCGCCTGATCGAGGCTTATAAAGAAATCGCCAATCTCGCGGTCTGAACTTGCCACCTGACCCGGGCCATCTGGGATGCCGGCCGCAAAGCCTTGCCGGGTGCCCCGGCATCAGCGGCGCGGCTCGGATGGGTGCCGGGGTGCACCGGGGTGCTCGAGCGCGTACAGCCAGGCCAGGAGCTCGGCGACCGCGCGGTAGAGTTCGGGCGGAATGTGGGCGTCCAGATCGACCTGCATGAGCAAGCTCACGAGTTCTGGCGACCGATGGACGTACAAGCCGTGTTCGCGTGCCCGGGCCACAATGCGTTCGGCAATGGTGCCGTAGCCCTTGGCCACCACCTGTGGCGCAGTGTCTGCGGGATCGTAGCGCAGGGCGACTGCCTGGCTGCGGCTTGGGGTGTCGTGGGTGGCTGGCGTCATGTCGGGTCTCCAGTGCCTTCGGGGGCGTGTGGATCGCCCTGCGCATGAATGTCGAATGGTTCGACGGCCAGGCCCAGCTCTGTGAGGGCGCCGTGCAGCCGGGCGGCGTGCGTTTGCAGAAGGTCCGCTGAATCGGGGGCCCGAAGCTGCACGTGCAATTTCTTTCTGTGCAAGCGGATATGGGCATGTACGGGCCCCAGCTGAGGCAGTTCGAGATCCAGCGTGGTGGTCCAGGCGGGCTCGGCTTCAGGGGCCTGCGGGTCTGCGTCGTGTTTCTGGATCTGCCAGCGCATGGGCGCTTGTGGCCAGGCCTGCCCTTGCCACACCAGGCTCTGGTGCGCCAGGATATCGAGCTGCTGGCGCACCAGCGTGTCGGCTTGCGGATGGTGCAGCGATGCGGTTTGGCTGGCTGCCGTGGACGCATTGGGCGGGTGCTCGGGCGACGCGCGGGCACTGGCCCATTGAGCCTGCGGTTCGGCGTCGGGAGGCGGCTGACGGCCAGGTTGCAGAAACCACCGGGCCAGGTGCGCTTCATAAAACAGGCCGCTGTTATGGATCGTTTCTTGCAACGCATGGGCGAAGAGGGCGGCCAGTGCCCCCTGCGAGGCGGGCGGGATGCCCTGGCCGGCCTGGGTCAACAGGGCGGGGCGCAGCAGCGCCGGGCTCTCGGGGTATTTTTCGAGCAAGGCGAGAATCAGGCGCGCCGCCGGGCTGAACTGTGCCGTTGCATCGCCGGAAAAACCTGTCGTGTGCCGCGGCGCGTTGCTGGCGGGCGAGTGGGCCGCTTGCGCAACCCGGGCACCCGCCGTGCGTTGCAGGCGGGCCTGGTGCTGCTGCGTCGTACGGACATCTTCTGCGGACTCTTCGGGCAGGTGCTCGGTCGAGGTGGCCAGGCCACCCAGGTGCAGGCTTTGATTGGCCGCCGTGACGGTGCGGTGCCCCGAACGCTGCGCCACTTCGCCCCGGAGCGACAGCGGATGCCCCAGCAGGGCATCGAGCCGTTGGATCAGAAGCGTACCGAGGTTGGATGGGCCCGCCATGGGGGACTCAGGCAAGAGGGGTTGGCTGCGGGGCGCCATACTGGCGCAGCAA
>NZ_JBAYTI010000063.1:0-14275 GCF_041675725.1 Castellaniella sp.
CCCGTCGTGGTCCACGACGCATTAAAGCGCATCCAATGGAACAACGTCGGCATTGTCGTCGAGTGCGTCTATGAGGATTTGGCGTTGAAGCGCCAGGTATTTGCGGCGCTCGAACAGCTCAGTCCCGCCTCCGTGCCACTGACCAGCAACTCATCCAGCTTTCCGATCAGCGATATCGGCGCAGGATTGCAGACGTTGAACCGCATGCTGGGCCTGCATTTCTTCATGCCCGCGCATCTGGTGCCCGCGGTCGAGGTGGTGTGCAGCCAACAATCGGATGAAGCCGTTGCCGATCAGGTCATCGACATCATGTGGGCGGTGGGGAAACGGCCCATCCGGGTCAAGAAGGACGTTCCGGGGTTTTTGGCCAATCGAATCCAGCATGCCCTGATGCGCGAGGCGATTGCTCTCGTGGAAGAAGGGTTCGCCAGCGCAGAAGACGTCGATGCGGCGGTGCAGTATGGCTTTGGGCTCCGGTACGTCGCGGCGGGCCCCTTGTTGCAGAAAGATCTGGCAGGAATCGATGTGCATTGCGCCGCCGCGACGAAGATGTATCCCTACCTGCACAACAATACCGAGCCCAGCGCCTACATGAGAAAACTGGTGGCCGACGGGCACGTCGGGGTGAAATCCCCTTCGATGAAGGGTTTTTATCAATGGACCCCCGAGCGGATCCGGGCCGAAAAGGCGCGCTACGAAAAGGCCTTGCTGATGGCGGCCGACATCCTCAAAGGGGAAAGCAGCCATGGTTGATTTGCCGATCGGTCACGTCGGGGGTGTCGCATGAGCCGGCATCATCCAAAAATCGCACTGTTCCACGCCCTGCGGGAATCCGAACGACCGTCCTGGCGCGCGATGGAAAAAATCTGGCCCGAGGCCAGATATTTCAATCTGGTCGATGATTCGCTTCCCGGCGATCTCGTCGCGCAGGGGGGGCTCACCGAGCCTATCGTCGCCCGTTTTCTGGCCATGGGCCGGTACGCTGCTTCCACCGGGGCCAGGGGGCTGTTGTTCACCTGCTCGGCGTTCGGCCCTGCGATCGATGCAGTCAAAAAGGATCTGGACATCCCGGTATTGAGGCCCAACGAGGCCGCCTTCGAGCGTGCGCTTGCGCTGGGTGCGCGCATTGGCCTGCTGGTCACCTTTGAACGCTCCCTTGGGTCGTTGCGCCAAGAGCTGGGCCAGATGGCGGCCTCGCGGGGGCTCGACGTTTCGGTGGTCGGCTCTGTCGTAGAGGGCGCCCTTGCGGCGCTTCAGTCCGGGCGGGCCGACGAGCACGACAGGCTGGTGGCCGACGCGGCGCGAAAACTGACTGGCGTCGATGTCATCGTTCTCGGGCAATTTTCCTTGGCGCGGGCTGCGGACAGCATACGAAACCATACGGCCCTGCCCGTCATTACCACGCCCGAGTCGGCGGTCCAGAAAATGAAAGGCCTGGTGGCATGAACAGCCGCCGTACAGGCTTCAACAAAACCTACCTCACGCTGGCTTTGCTGGCGACCGCCCTGGTGCTGGCCGGGCTCTGGCCGCTCTGGCGCTGGCTGGACCGCATCGATCCCATGGCGGGCATGGCGCTGGTGGGCGGCATGGCCGCTGCGGCGGCAACCGCCCTGGGCACTCTGCCTATCCTGAGCGTACGCTCACTGTCGGTGCGCACGCAGGACGCGCTGCTGGGTTTCGGGGCCGGGGTGATGCTGGCGGCCAGTGCTTTTTCGCTGACCATACCGGGCCTCGAGGCAGCGGGCGATATGGGCTATGGGCCGTGGGGGTCGGGGTTCATCGTCGGTTCGGCCATTTTGCTGGGGGCCGTGGTGCTGCTGGGCTTCGAGCGCCTTCTGCCACACGAACACTTCGTCAAGGGGCGCGAAGGGGTCGAATCCACGCGCTTGCGCCGCACCTGGCTGTTCGTGTTCGCGATCGCCTTGCACAATATCCCCGAGGGCCTGGCGATCGGCGTGGGCTATGCGGGCACTGACATGGTGCGGGGCACGGCACTGGCGACGGGGATCGCGATACAGGATATCCCCGAAGGGCTGGTGGTCGCGGTGGCGCTGATTGCCGTGGGGTATGAGCGCTGGTTTGCGGTGCTGCTGGGCATGGCTTCGGGGCTGGTCGAGCCCATTGCGGCGGTTTTGGGGGCGCTGGTGGTCGGCTGGTCGGCCCCTCTGCTGCCCTGGGGGCTGGGCTTTGCCGCAGGCGCCATGCTGTTCGTGATCAGCCACGAGATCATCCCCGAGTCGCATCGCACCGGGCACGAGGCGCTGGCTACTTGCGGGCTGATGCTGGGTTTCGTGGTGATGATGCTGCTGGATACCGCGCTGGGCTGAACCGGGCCGCCGGCGCGCCCCGCCCCGGCCCTTATAGCCCGGCCTTCAGGGCGCTGATTCCGCCGGCCGTGCCGTAGTTTTCCCGGGCCAGGTCGTGGATGATCGAGCGGGTGGCCTGGGCCGAAACGCCGAGACATCGCTCGCTGACTGCGTTCAGCGCTGCGATGGCGGCTTCTTTTTCTTGGGTGTCGCGGCCTTCGAGCAGGTAGAGTTCGTACAAGACCATCTCGGCCGCCGGATCCTGCCCGATCAGGGCGCTCTCGGGTCCGTAGGCATTCAGGAACACGTGGACGACGCGGCCGGGCACGTCCAGTGCCGTGGAAACCGCCTGGGCGCATTCGCGCACCAAATGCGTTTTTTGCTCGTCGCTGC
This sequence comes from Castellaniella sp., assembly GCF_041675725.1. GTDB lineage: Bacteria > Pseudomonadota > Gammaproteobacteria > Burkholderiales > Burkholderiaceae_B > Castellaniella. Next base: position 2,700 of record NZ_JBAYTI010000063.1, read on the forward strand.
GCTGGGCGGCGACGTGGATCTTCAAGAAAGGCATGACAGGCGTCTCCGAAAAATGCGCCGGGCGGAAAGATGGGCTGGATGGGCGGGGGTTCATCATACCGCAGCGGCCTGCACCATGACGACGCCCCGGGCCGCCGCTGGCCGGATGCTTCCTGGCCCGGCGGCCCGGCGGCGGCCCGGGGCATCCGGCCCCCGGCCCCCGTCTTCCCGGTCCCCCCGTGGGGGATCAGGCCACGGCCAGCGCTTGTTCGATGTCGTCGACCAGATCGTCGATGTGCTCGATCCCCACGCACAGGCGGACCAGGTCCTTGCTGACACCGGCCGTGACCAGCTCTTCGTCGCTGAGTTGGCGATGCGTGGTGGTAGCCGGATGGCAGGCCAGGGTCTTGGCGTCGCCGATGTTCACCAGGCGCTTGATGATCTGCAGCTGATCCATGAAGCGCGTGCAGGCCTCGATGCCGCCTTTGACGCCGAAGCTGAACAACGAGGACGGGATGCCGCCGTCGATGTATTTCTGGGCGAGGGCGTAGTCCCGGTTGTCTTCGAGGCCGGCAAAATTGACCCAGGCGACCTTGGGGTGCTGTTGCAAGTATTTGGCCAGGGCCAGGGCATTCTCGCAGTGGCGCTCCATGCGCAGACCCAGGGTTTCGATGCCCTGCAGGATCAGGAAGGCGTTGAAGGGCGAGATGGCGCCGCCCGTGTTGCGCAGGGCGACGGTACGGGCCCGCCCGGCCAGCGGAACGGCGGCGAAGTCGTCGGCATACACCACGCCGTGATAGGCGGGTTCGGGTTCGTTGAATTGGGGGAAGCGCGGGTTGTCTTTCCAGGGGAAGCGGCCCGCGTCGATCAGGATGCCGCCGATGCTGGTACCGTGGCCGCCCAGATATTTGGTGAGCGCATGGATGATGATGTCCGCCCCGTGTTCGATGGGGCGGCACAGCGCCGGGGTGGGCACCGTGTTGTCTACCGCCAGGGGGACGCCCTGCGCATGGGCGATGTCCGCCAGGGCGGCGATGTCGACCACGTTGCCGGCCGGGTTGCCCACGGATTCGCAGTAGACCAGGCGGGTACGGTCATCGATGGCGCGGGCAAAAGCCTCGGGGTCGCGCCCGTCGACCAGACGGGCTTCGATGCCCAGGTCGTTCAGCGTGTGGCGCAGGAACGTATAAGTGCCGCCGTAGACCTGGCTGGTGGCGACGATGTTGTCACCCGCCTTGGCGACGGTGAGTACGCAGGCGGTGATGGCCGCCATGCCCGAAGCAAAGGCCAGGCCGGCCGCACCGCCCTCGAGCTGGGCCACCCGGTTCTCGAGCACATCCGTCGTCGGGTTCATGATGCGCGTGTAGATGTTGCCGGGCACCTTCAGGTCGAACAGGTCGGCGCCGTGTTGCGTGTCGTCGAAATAGTAGCTGGTGGTCTGGTAGATCGGCACCGCGACCGAATGGGTCTGCGGGTCGCCGGCAAAACCGCCGTGGATGGCGATGGTGTCGCGCTTCATGACGTCTCCTTGTGCAATGGACCTGCGCATTTTGACACAGCTTCATATAGCTGGAAATGATAAGCAAAATGCAGGCATGGCGTGCCGGCCGGGCCTCAGGCCCTTGGGGGGCGGCCACTGAAGCCGCGGCCTGCCATCGCCGGTAGAAAAAAAGCGTACGGCCGGTATGGATTTTGAAGAAAAAAGGCGTACAGTAAACCCTGTCGGCGGATCTAAAGCCCCCGGTTTCTGGTCTACATATAGTGTATATTATGGGCGAAAACACTATATGTGGTACGAAATCTGTCCATCCCATCGTTGCTCCCGAATGCGTCCATGCGCTTGTGGGGGCAGGAGCCATCATGAAGCGCGAAGACGTGTTCACGGGCCTGGAGCCCCAGTCCATCACTACCGAGGTCCTGCTCGAGAAATACGCCAAAGGGGGCGAGACGACGATTGGTGAAATCCAGCAACGGGTGGCGCGGGCGCTGGCCGCCGTCGAGCCGGCCGACCAGCAGGCGCACTACGAAGCGCGGTTTCTGCAGGCGCAGCAGCGCGGGTTCATTCCGGCGGGGCGCATCAATTCGGCGGCGGGCACCGATCTGGCCGCCACCCTGATCAACTGCTTCGTGCAGCCGGTGGGCGATTCGATCTCCAGTGCGGTCGATGGCCTGCCCGGCATCTACGATGCCTTGCAGAAGGCTGCGGAGACCATGCGCCGCGGGGGCGGGGTCGGCTATAACTTCAGCCATATCCGGCCTGCCGGGGCTCAGGTCAAGGGGACGGCGTCCAAGGCGTCGGGGCCTCTGTCGTACATGCGGGTGTTCGATCGCTCTTGTGAAACGGTCGAATCGGCCGGGGCGCGGCGCGGGGCGCAAATGGGCGTGCTGTCCGTCTCGCATCCGGACATCGAGGCCTTTGTACAGGCCAAGCAGACGGCGGGCGAGCTCACCAATTTCAATGTATCGGTCAGCGTCACCGACGCCTTCATGCAGGCGGTGGTCGACGACGCCCTGTTTCCGCTGGTGCATGCCGCCGAGCCCTCCGAAGACCTCAAGGCGGCCGGTGCCAGGCAGCGGGCCGATGGGGTGTGGATTTATCGCGAAATCCGCGCGCGCGATCTCTGGGACCAGATCATGCGCTCCACGTATGATTACGCGGAACCGGGCGTGTTGTTCCACGACCAGATCAATCGCGAAAACAATCTGCATTATCTCGAGATCCTCGAAGCCACCAATCCGTGCGGCGAACAGCCCCTGCCGGGTTATGGGTGCTGCTGCCTGGGGTCCATCGACCTGACCCGCTTCGTGCATCACCCGTTTGGCCTGCAGGGCGAGCCCGAGGTCGACTGGGCCGGCCTGGCCGAAGTCACGGCCATCGCCATCCGCATGCTGGACAACGTGCTCGACGCCACCCAGTGGCCGCTGCCCGAGCAGGCCGCCGAAGCCGCCCACAAGCGGCGGGTCGGCCTGGGGGTCACGGGGCTGGGCGACGCGCTCATCATGCTGGGGCTGGCCTACGACAGCGAACCGGCGCGCGCCATGGCGGGGCGCTTTGCGCGCGAAGTCGCGCACGCGGCGTATCGCGCCTCCGTGGCACTGGCCCAAGAACGCGGCGCGTTTCCTGGTTTTCAGGCCGAACCCTACTTGGCCAGCGGCTTTGCGCAGCGCCTGCCCAAGGACATCCGCAAGGCCATCGGCAAACACGGCATCCGCAACAGCCACCTGACGTCGATCGCGCCCACCGGCACCATTTCGCTGGCCTTTGCCGACAATGCCTCCAATGGCATCGAGCCGCCGTTTTCCTGGACCTACACGCGCAGCAAACGCATGGCCGACGGCTCGCGGCAGGATTACACCGTCGAAGACCACGCCTACCGCCTGTACCGGCTCATGGGCGGCGACGTCTCGGGCGAACTGCCCGCCCATTTCCGTACCGCCTTGCAGATTTCCGCGCGCGATCACGCGCTCATGGTGGCCGCGGTCAAGGACTACGTGGATGCCGCGATTTCCAAGACCGTGAACGTGGCGGCCGACTATCCCTACGAAGACTTCAAGGATCTCTATCTCGAAGCCTGGCGCCTCGGGCTCAAGGGCATCACCACGTATCGGCCCAGCGGCAAGCGCGGCGCGGTGCTGTCGGTCGAGCCGTCCAGTGGCGGCACGCCCGCCCAGCCCGAAGCGATTTCGCTGTCCGAGGCCGATCGCCGCCTGGTACTCAAGCGCACCATCGAACCGGTACTCAACAGCCTGCGCTGGCCCAACCGGCCGCGGTTGCCGCGCGGCGCCTCCTGCTGGGCGTCCGACGCCATCGAAACCTCCGAGGGCAGCTTCGTGGTGTACGTCTCCGACTTGCAGAACCGGCCATTCGAAATCTGGGTCAATGGCGCGCGCCCGCCGCGCGGCCTGGGGTCGGTGGCCAAGATGCTCAGCCTCGACATGTACACGGACGACTATCCCTGGCTCGACCGCAAGCTGCAGGTGCTGGCGCGCACCAGCGGGCAGGCCGAATTCCAGATGACCGACCCCGAGACGGGTGAATGCATCACGCTGCCGTCCACCGTGGCGGCCTTGGCGCGGCTGGTGGCGTTCCGGCACCGTTCACTGGGTATCGCGGCCCCCGAGTCGGCGTCTTCGGCGATGATGGATGCCCTGATTGCGCCGCGCGAGCCCAAGACCGGCACCGACGGCACCATGGGCTGGGTCTGCGACGTGCTCAATCCGGCCACCGGAGACGACCTGGTCCTGATGGTCAAAGAACTGCGCATGCCCGATGGCTCGACCCGGCCTTATTCGGTCTGGGGGGCGGGCAAGTTTCCCCACGCTTTTCAGGGCCTGTTCAAGCTGCTCAGCCTGGACATGCGCATCGTCGATCCGGCCTGGATCGCGATGAAGCTGCGCAAGCTCATGAACTACGCCGAACCGCAGGGCGATTTCATGGCCCGCGTGCCGGGCAGCGATCAGTCGCGCTCCTTTCCGTCCACCGAGGCCTATATCGCCCGCTTGTTGATCCATCGGTACGCCATGCTGGGCATACTGGACGAGTCCGGCGAACCCATCGATCCCATGGGCGTGGTGCAGGCCGAAACCGCGCCCGGCCTGCCGGGGGCGACGGCGGCCGGACCCGCCGCCGATGTCGTGGCGCACATGACCGGCAGCGAATGCCCCGAATGCCATCTGCATCGGATCATTCGCCGCGATGGCTGCGAGTTCTGCACCAACTGCGGGTATCAGGGGGCCTGCGGCTGAGCCCGCCGCTGAGCCCGCCGCCATTCGTAGCCCATTGACCCGGAGCAACCATGGATCTGCCTGCCGTCACCATACTGTCGCTGGGGGGCACGATTGCCATGACCCAGGGCGAGACCGGGGGGGTCGTGCCCACCCTCACGGCCGAGGCGCTGGTCGGCGCCGTGCCGCAGCTGCAACAGGTCGCCCGGGTCAAGGCGCAATCGTACCGGCAGCTGCCCAGCGCCCACCTGCGGTTCGAGGACATCGAGGCCCTGGCGGCCTCCCTGCGCCATCTGGCCGGGGCTGGCGAGCGCGGGTTCGTGATCACGCAGGGCACCGACACGATCGATGAGACCGCATTCGCGCTCGATTGCCTGTACGACCTGGACGTCCCGCTCGTGGTCACGGGCGCCATGCGCCACCCGACCCTGCCCGGGGCCGATGGGCCCGCCAATCTGCTGGCCGCCGTCCAGGTGGCGGCCAGCCCGGCGGCCCGCGGCCTGGGTTGCCTGGTCGTCATGAATGACGAGGTCCATGCCGCCCGATACGTGCGCAAGCTGAACACCAGCCGGCCCGATGCGTTTGCGTCGCCGGCCTGCGGGCGCCTGGGTTGGCTCACCGAAGGGCGCCTGCGCCTGGCCAGCCGCCTGCCCGATGTGCCCCGTGTCGTGTCATCGCCCCAGCCACGCCCGGCGCAGGTCGCGTTGCTGCCCGCCTGCCTGGACGACCCCGGCGACATGGTGCGCGCGCTGTTGGCCGCCCATGCGTTCGACGGCCTGGTGATCCAGGCGGCGGGTGGCGGTCACGTCACGGCGGGCCTGGCCGATGCCCTGGAGACCGCTGCCCGGTCGATGCCCGTCGTGTTGGCATCCCGCACGGGCAGCGGAGACGTGCTGTCCAGCACGTACGGCTATACCGGCAGTGAAATCGATTTGCTGCGGCGTGGGCTGATCCGCGCCGGCCTGCTCGACGGGCACAAGGCACGGGTCTTGCTGACCCTGCTGCTGCGCCATCAAGGGGCCGATCCCGGCGCCATCGCGCAGGCATTCCAGGCATGGTCCAACGACCACCCATGAACGCCCTCGGCCCATGAGTACCCTCAACCCAGGTCCCACCCCTGGCGGTCGTGGGCAGTGCCCCAGAAATGCCACTCGTATACGCAGGCCTGGCGAAAGATCTGCTGCATGACGTCGCGCTCGGGCTGCGACGCCCGGGCCAGACAGGCCTCCAGTATGGCAACCGCCCCGCGGGTGGCCCGGTCGAAATCGGCACTGTCGTAGGTCGCCACCCAGGTGGCATACGGGTGGCTTGCACCCAGCCGCGAGGCGCGTTGCACCAGTACTTTACCCATGTGGGCGTATACCCAGAAGCAGGGCAGCACGCCCGCTACGCCCTGCGCATACGATTCCGTGGCGGCGGTGGCAATCAGGAACGACACGTAGCCCAGCGTCGTGGGCGACGGTTGTGCGGGCCCTGACTGTACGGCAAGCTGCTCGCAGGCTGTGGCCAGGGTGGCGTCCGACAGCAGGCTGTGATGCATGCCTTCCTCGACGCTGATGGCGCGCGCCGACGACTCGGCCCAGAAACGCGATTCATCCCGGCTGTGGGCGCGCGCCGAGAGCAGTGCCATGGCACGTGCATAGCCGCTCAGGTAGCGGCTGTCCTGGCGGATATAGTGCACGAAGGCGGTCGGGTCCAGCGTCCCGTCGGCCAGTTCGGCCAGAAAGGGCAGGGTCTCGATGCGTTGTACGATGGGCTGGCTGTCTTGCCACAGAGCGCGGGTCAGGGGGCCAGCTGAAAAATCCGGGGTCATCGTGGATCTCCGTCAATGAAAAGGTGAAGCGGTCAGTTCGGCAGGCTGCAGATCTGGTGCTGCATGCCGTGCAGGTCGCAGGGGGTGCCGGGCCAGACGCGGCTAAGCACCAGTGTGGTGGCCACGGGCACCAGGGCGGCCAGCAGAAAGGATTCGAGCAAGGTGTCCATGGGCCCGTCGGGGGCCGGGAACAGCCAGAAACCGGCTGCGAGGCCGGCCAGGGTGGCCGTCAGAGCCACCCGCCCGCTGCAGCGGGTGCTGTACAGGCCAAAGAACACCGGAAAGGCGGCTGCGGAACAGAACAGGTCGGCCAGCAGGAACAGGTACAGCACGCTGTAGCCCTGCGCCGACGCCAGCCAGACGGGGAGCGCGAGGGCATAGATCGCCAGCCGCGACCAGTACATCAGGACGGCGCCGGATGCCTGGGGCATCAGGCGTCGGGCGTCTACGGCGATCATGCTGGAGACGGCGCTGATGGCGGTGTCGGCGCTGCTCATGACCAGGGACAGGCCCAGCGGGATGAGCGCCAGCATGAACAATGCCGGCATTTTGGGGGCCAGCACGCTGAACAGCGCCACCGAACTGTCCGTTCCCGCATCCTGTGCCACGAACACCAGGCCAAACAGGCCCATGATGAAGATCACCGGGCCCACCAGCAGGCCGCCGAGCAGAAAGCCGCGCCGCATGGCGCGGGTGGAACGGGCCGCATACACGCGTTGCCAGTTGCCCTGATGGAACAGCCCGGTCAGCAGGATGGCCACGAAGAAGGTCAGGCCCGCCTTCAGGCCGACCCAGTTATCCAGGGCCAGCAGCTGGGGGGCCCTGGCCTGCAGGTGGTCGCGTACCATCTCGATGCCGCCGCTGGCCTGCCAGCCCAGCGCGATCAGCGCCAGCAGCAGCGGCAGGATGATCATCATCTGGATCTTGTCGGTGAAGATAGAGGCCTTCAGGCCCCCCCAGGCGGTGTACAGCAGCGTGCAGCCGAGCACGATGCCGGCGGTCAGCCACAGGGGAATGGGTGCCATCAGGGCAACGATCTTGGCCATGGCCGTGATTTCGGCCGTCAGCGAGATGCCCAGATAAAACAGCATGATCATCAGGATCAAGCCATACAGGCCGCGGCCGTAGCGGGCCATCACGAATTCGGTCAGGGTGTGGCCGCGCGGGATGAGCTCGCGCATGCGCTGCCCCAGCGGGATCATGACCAGGCGCGGCGACATGGCGCCCAGTGCGTAGCCGGTGATGGCCGCCAGCCCGCCCCAGGTGGCGGCCTGGGCGGGTGCGAACAGGATCCAGGCGCCCAGCGAAGAGGCCAGCAGGGTCAGGATGGTGGCCGTGGCCGACTGGCTGTTGCGGGCCACGATGTAGTCTTCGAGCGTGTCGCGACTGCGCCGTGCATACCAGATGCCTGCCAGTGCAAAGCCGATGGAAAACAAGATGACCCACGCCAGGGTGGTGCCGGTATCGGGCATGCAGGATCCCTCGCAATTCAGGCCAGGCTGGCGGCATGCCGCGTGGCGGGCAGGCTGCCTATGACGGAAGAGAGGGAAGGGGTGCTGGCAGTGGGGGGTCCTTCCCTTCGCCGGTATGAGCCGGATCAGGTTCTAAGGGTCACCGCACCGTTTTGCGGAATCTCAGCCCGAATGTTCGGACCCCCCCAGGAACTGCCAGAAATTTAGAGCAAATGCAGCAGGCTGTCAATCGGTGTCGAGCGCCCGCCGGGCTGCGCACGTCAGGTGGGGGTTTCGCTGTCTTCGGCTATGCGGCCCGCTTCGGTGGCGCCGCCTTCGTCTTCCCAGCGCGCGATGCAGCCGCATTGTTCGATGGGCTTGCCGCATTCAGGACACAGTACGGGTTCTGCGGGTGGATGGGCGGTCTCCTGGCGCTGGCCAGGTTTGGGTGAGTTCATGATGAGCACCTCCTGTCTCGAATGGACGGCCGGCCCGGTCGGTTTCGAAGGCCTGAGCTGGCTGTAGTTATGATGTTATAGAGCTTGGGCCGGGACGACAAGAATGGTGACTGTACGATCCAGGGATTTCGTGGCTGCCGTGGATAGCCCATCGGGTGTTTTGCCCGGGCGTTTTGCGCCCCATGCTCTATGATGGGGCTTGGCCGCCCAAGGCCGGCCCCACTCGTATTCTGGCACCATTGGTATGCCCAAGTTTCTGTTCCGCTCTATCTGGACGGCCCGCCCTGTCCTGTTCCTGGCCTATCTGGTTTTGTTCAGCTATGGCATGTTCAGTGCCAGGCCGCCGTCGGTTTTGCTGATGCCGTTTCCACAGTGGGACAAGGTATTGCACGTCATGGCGTTTCTCGGGCTGTCGCTGTGCACTTCACTGCTGCTGATGGCCCGTCCGTGGGGCTGGCTGGCCTGGCCCGTGCTGTTGGCAGCCGCACCGCTGACCGAGTACCTGCAGCACGTGCTGCAGCCGCGGCGCGATTTCAGCCTGGGCGACATCGTCGCCAATGCGATCGGGGTGTTGCTGGCCGCCGGCTTGTGGCCTGGCCTGCGGCTGCTGTTCCTGCCTTTTGCCGAACCGGGCCATGTCGCGCCAGACGCGGATGACCCCGGCCCGTTCACTTGAGCATCGTGGCAGAATGGCGCAAGAGCGCGCCTGGTCGAATCCCTGCGGCCGATTTACGCCTGCAGGCGCTTGACCGGGCTGCCTGCCCCGACCTGGCCGTGCTGTTCGACGCGCGCATACAGGCCCAGCATGAGCTGGCTGCGGGCCGCCGCCGGGTCGCCCGCCTCTGCCGGAATGGCATGCTTTTGGCTGCGCAACGCCACCAGCGCTTTCAGCGTCTCCGTATCGCGCAGACCGGTGGCCGGGTTCTGCGCGGTGACCAGGCAGCGCGGGACGAGGCCCACGATGCGCACCACGGCTTCGCCCACGGCGAGACGTTGCCCGATCCAGCCATCTTCCTCGAAGGCATCCAGCCCGTCGAGCTCGAACATCATGCGGAAGCGGTCGGCCCAGCGCAGCGCCGTGGCGCGTGCCTCGAGGCGCACCCGCTCGAGGGTGGCGCATGAGATCAGCGTGACGGGGTGCACGTCGGTGGCGATGGTATCGGCCGCGGCCTGGACCAGCCGCACGGGCCGGGCGATGAAATCACTGAGGGCCTGGTCCCAGGGCCCTTCGACGGGTTGCCCGTGCACAGGCCGGCCGTAGAAATCGGTCACGACCGTTTCGCGGCTGCGGCGCACCGCATCGCCCAGACAGGTACCGTCGGGCAAGGAGACGCGCAGCCAGTCTTCGGCTGGGTCGAAGTGCGCCTGCACACGCACCAGGGGGCCCGCCCGCTTGCCGTTGATCATGATGCCATCGGCGTCGATGAGATAAAACCGCCGGTTGGCAAAAACGCCGGAATCATCGAGCCAGATCGTATCCGGATGCTGCAGGGCGGTCCCCTTGATCGGGGTGATGTTGATACGATGGACCGAAGTGGGCACGGCGTCTCCAGGGGGGCCTGTTGGGTGGCCGATCAGGGCGGCGGGCCGGACCCTGCCGCGGCCCGCTTGTCGCAGGCGGGCACGATCTGGCAAGATGTGGGCTGATCGGGTTGTTCGAGCCTACGATCGTACCGCATCGTGGCCGAGCCCTGCCATGCTCGCACACATCACTACAAGGCCTTGGTTCTCTCATGTGTACTTCACTGCTTTATCTGGATGCCTGCAACCGCGCCTACCTGGGCCGCACGCTCGAACTCAGCCTCGAACTGCCTTATCTGGTGGCGCGTTTCCCAAAAGGCGCCCGGCTCACGTCCAAGGTGCAGGGCTACCCCGAGCTGGACTGGGTCGCGCGTCATGCCTTCCTGGCGGTCACCATGCCCGATGCGCCGCCTGCCTCCGCGGCTGGCTTTGGGCCAGAGGATCTCAAGGTGATCGAAGGCCTGAATGACGCGGGCCTGACGTTCAGCATGCAGTCTTATCCACAGGCGGGCGGTCCGCAGGCCGGCCTGGATTCCGCCCGGGCGGCGCTGTCGGCCGCCGATCTGGGGGCGTTCCTGCTGGGGCAGTGCGCGACTGTCGCAGAGGCCCGGGCGGTGTTGGACGGCCAGCAGATCGTGCTCGAGCGCATTCCAATCCTGGGCGGGCTCGAAGTGCCGTTTCACTTCGGCCTGCACGATTCGACGGGCGCCAGCCTGGTGGTCGAGTTCCATCGCGGGGAACGCTCGCTGTACGACAACCCGGTGGGCGTGATGACCAATGCGCCCCGGTTCTCCTGGCACCTGACCAATCTCGACAACTACACGCATTTGTCGAATGTCGACCACTCCAGGGCCCGCTTCATGAACTACGATGCCCAGCAGCCTGGTTCGGGCATCGCCAAGGCGGGCGTGCCGGGTAGCGACAGCTCGGTGGACCGGTTCATCCGGGCGGCTCACTATGCCCGGTTTGCCGAAAAGCAAACCGACCCGGACAAGGCGGTGCAGATGGTGGCACACATCATGAACAACTTCGACCGGCCGCGGGGGATCACGATCGACCCGCCGGACCAAGGCAGCGGGCATCTGCAAGTGGCGGGGCATGCGACGGATGGCGTGCCGACCGAATTCACGAGCTGGACCAGCCTGACAGACATCGAGCGCCGCCGCCTGTACCTGCGCGACAGCAAAGGCATGAACTATATTTATCTGGATCTCGCGGCGCAGGCCGACATCCCCCATTTTTCGATGGTGCCCATGAAAGACTTGGTGGCGCCGGTCGCCGAGGTCACGTTCTGATATGGGTATTATCGAAGTACGCCAATTCTTGCGGGAACGGGCCCCCGAGCTGGAGATCATCGAGCTTGCGCAAAGCACGGCCACGGTCGAACTCGCCGCCCAGGCCCATGGTGTGGCGCCGGGGCAGATCGCCAAGACCCTGTCCCTGAGGGCGGGCGGGCAGGTGGTGCTGGTGGTGGCCTCGGGAGACACGCGGCTCGACAACAAGAAGCTCCGGCACCTGTTTGGGGGCCGTCCCAAAATGCTGCCCCCCGAAGAAGTGGCCACGCTGACCGGGCACCCCGTGGGTGGCGTCTGTCCGTTCGGCCTGGCGCAGCCGTTGCCGGTCTATTGC
>NZ_JBAYTI010000064.1:0-14079 GCF_041675725.1 Castellaniella sp.
GCCGCAAAAATGGCACACGCCATGATCGTGGCAATCGCCAATCCGCCCGGCAGCCGCCCAAGCCAAAGGCGGGCCACGCGATACATGCGGCCACCGCTGCCGGCCACGAACATGAGCTGGCCCATGAGGATGAACAGCGGCAATACGGCGAGATCGTAGCTGCCGATCTGCGCCATGATGGTCGGCGCCAGGCGTTCAAAGCCAACGGTCGAACCCACGATGACGCTGACGCCCACCATCCCGACGAGCACCATGGACACGGCTATCTCGGTGCCCAGAAAAATGAACGCCAGGGCGAACACGACGCCCACCAGGCCAATCACGTCAGGGCTCATCTGGCGTCCCCACGGAACCGGCGGCGAGCGTTTGCTGCACCGCCATTGCGCTGACGAGGGCGAAGGCCACCGCGACCGCGGCATAGACCGGCCACTGGGGAAGCCTGAGAATATCGGTGACTTCGCCCGCGCGGGCGGTGGTGCGCGCCGACAGCAGAAACTGTACCGCGAGTATGGCAAACACCAGCGCCTCCAGCCACGCCAACAGACCCTGCAAACGCCCGCGGGCCCTGGGCGTCAGGCGGTCGGTGACGATCTCGACGCGAATGAACGCATGCCGATGCTGCACGGCGGGCAAGGCAAAGACCACGGTCAGCGCCCCGAGTATGCCGACCAGCTCATACGCGCCCGGCACGGGCGCCCGAAACGCCCAGCGCGCAAAGATATCGGTGCAGATCAAGCCCGCCAGCACAATGATCGCGGCCTTGGAAATCCACAAGCAGAATCCAGCGGCGTGATCGAAGAATCGCTGCACCATGGCGGGCCCGCTCAAGCTCATTCAAACGGGTTGAGCACAGGGAACTGATCGCGGTACTGCTCGATCAAGGCTGCGCGTTTGGCCAAAATGGCTTCGCCATCCAGGCCTTTTTCCTTCATGGCCGCGACATAGGCTTGCTGCACCGGCACCAGCGCCGCCTCGCGCCAGCGGGCGGCTTCGTCAGGCGCCAGCCGGATGAATTCATGGCCATGTTCACGCGCAAACCGCAGCCCTTCGTTTTCGATCCGGTCCCAGAGCTTGCCAGCCCGATCGGCATAGTCCGCCGAAATGCGGGTGACCGCTTCTTGTACGTCCTGCGGCAGGGCATCCCACTTCTTCTGGTTCATGACCACGGCGAACGTGGTCACGTAGCCCACGTCGGTGGACAAGGTGGTGTGATCGGCCACTTCTCCGAAGCGATAGTAGCGGTAGTTGTTGAAGGTCCCATCGGTGCCGTCCAGCACGCCCCGCTTGAGCGGATCATAGGTCTGGGTGATGGGCATGCTCACGGGCGATGCCCCCAGGCGCTTGAGCACGTCGGCCGAGACGCCCGTCGAGCGAATCCGCAGGCCCTTGAGATCGTCCAGCGTATGAACCGCCTTTTGGGTGGTCATAATGACCCCGGGCGGATGCGCATGCAGGTACAGCACATGGACACCGGCCAGTTCATCGGGCTTGAAGGCCTGGTACAGGTCGTTGGCCACGTGCGTGGTGAGCTGACCGCTGCTGGGATACCCGGGCAGGTCCACCGAGCGCATGACAGGGAAACGCCCGGGCGTATAGGCGAGAACGGCCTGGCACATGTCGGACAGCCCCTGCACGACCCCTTCAAAGCACTGATCCGGCTTTGTCAGCGTGCCGCTCGGGAACACCTGCACTTCGAGTTGATTCTGAGTGCCGCTTTCAAGCGCCTTGGCAAATTCTGTCGTCAGCTCTCCAAAGGGATAGGTCGCTGGAAACAAATCACTTAAGCGCAATGTCGTGGTATCGGCGCAGGCAGCCGACGTTGCGAGGCATGACGCCGCAAACAGCAGGGCCCCGCGGCGCAGTGGAGCCATATGACGAGTGAAATTCATGGCAGTACCTTTTTGGTTGTCTCAATGTTGTTGCCGAGCGGTCAGCTTCTGTAAAAGGGCGCGTGGGTCGGCCGGGCAGCGATCGCCCCGCCATGCCACGTGCCAGTCGGGGCGCGAAAGCACGAGCGGGGCGGCATAACCCGCGTCGGCGGGTACGTCGTCGGGATCGACGTCCAGCAGCGTCAGCGGCATGCCCAGCTCGTGTGCCGCAGCCAGCAAGGGCTGGACGTCGACAGTCGGATCCAGGCGCATCAGACTGTATTCCGGGCCCAGCGCATCGTACAGGGAGCGCCCGTCGGGCAGCGGGAAATGCGGCGTGCGACACCCCGGCACCGTCGATGACGTGAACGTCGACATGGTGTAGCCAGGGTGTGCGGCGCCGTCGTAGGCGATGATCGGCGAATGGTCGTAGAAATAGCCAAAATTCAGACCCGCCGCGGCGTACTGGTTGACGTTCAAGTCATAGGCCGCCTGGCCCAGGGCCTTGCGGGCGGCCTCGCCGGCCGCGTCTTCGGCTTCGATGTTGTCCGGCACGCTCAGGCGCTGATTGGCCATCTTGGCAGAATGGTCCATGACAAAATAAGACACCTGCTCGGTGATGGGCTTGCGTTCGGATTCGTACGAATCCAGAATGTCGGCCGACGCCCAGCCATTGGCCCAGGCAGCCAGTTTCCAGCTCAGGTTGGTGGCGTCGGCAATCCCCGCATTCATGCCATAGCCCGCGTACGGCACCCATATATGCGAGGCATCCCCGCAGATGAACACCCGGCGATCGCGGAACCGGCCCGCCACCATGCGCCGCCCGTACCAGTCTTCGTTGCTGATGACGGTGTATTCGAAGTTGTCATCCACCCCGAGAATCTGACGAATGCAGCGATCGCGGTCGACCGACTCGAACGATTCCTCGTCCTCCTTCAGATAGTTGTGGATGAGCCAGGTTTCCTTGCCGTCGATCGCATAGACGTTGCCCACTCGGTCCGGGTTGAGCGAAAACATCCCCCAGGTCGGCCGTTCCTTCATGGCCGCGATCAAGCCCGGCGCACGGATGAACGTCGATTGCGTGCGCTGAATGACCACGTCCCCTTCGAGTCGCGTACCGATTTGCTTGCGCACCCGCGAGCGCGCGCCATCGCAACCGATCAGGTAACGGGCCCGGATCGTCATATCGGTATCGGCCCGCAGGTCGGTGAAGTGCGCGGTCACGCCATCCGCATCCTGGGTGAAATCCTCGAACTCCAGGGGTGAGCGAATATCGATGAGTGGATGGGCGTCGGCAGCGGCAAACAGGATCGGTTCGAGGTAGATCTGGTTGATGCGGTGGGGGGGTTCGGACGTGGGCCAGCCGCAATCGGCCCCGTCCTGGCAACTGAACCGCTCGGCGCTGGACGGGATCTTGATTTCGCATAACTCTCGCCCGGTCGTGCGCGTTCTATAGGTGACGGAGTGCGGGAAATCGGGCGGCAGACCGGCGGCACGCAAGGTGTCGGCAAGCCCCAGCCGGCAAAATATCTCCATTGACCGTGCAGACGTGTGATTGCATTTGACCTCGGGCAGTACGCCACGCCGGCGCCGTTCAACCACCGTCGAACGCACGCCGCGATAGGCGAGATCAAGCGCCAGGGTCAAGCCCACCGGGCCCGCGCCAATGATCAAGATGTCACTTTCATTCGTGTTTGTCATGATGTCTTCCTTACCTTGTCTTCCTTGCCGTCATTCAGGCGCCGCGGCGCTCATCGGGCGTCTGTCGTCATTGCAAAATCGGCGGCCAGGTTGGCCGCAGCCCGGCTCAGCAAGCCGGTGTCGCTGCCCACGGCCACAAAAGTGGCGCCTGCATCCAGGTAGGCGCGGACCAGTTCCCTGTCCGCCGTCAGTACGCCCGCCGCCTTGCCCTGTTTCCTGACCTGGCGAATGCCGTCGCACACGGCTTCGCGTACGAGCGGATGCCCGGGCTGTCCCAGCAGGCCCATCGAGGCGCTCAGATCCGCGGGCCCGAAAAACACCCCGTCGACGCCCGCTGTGCCCGCGATGGCCTTCAGCTGCGCAAGGCCGTTCGTCGTCTCGACCTGGACCAGCACGCACAGTTGCTCCGCCGCGCGGTGCAAGTAATCGGGCACCCGGTTCCAACGCGACGCCCGCGCCAAGGCGCTGCCCACACCGCGCGTGCCCTCTGGCGGATAGCGCGTGCTGGCCACGGCGGCTTGCGCTTGGGCGGCCGTATCGATCATTGGAAACATCAGCGTCTGCACACCAATGTCGAGCAGGCGTTTGACGAGCACGGGATCGGCGCTCTCGGGACGCACCACCGCCTGGCTCGGATAAGCGGCCAGCACCTGCAGCTGGGCCAATGTCGTGCGCAGCGTGTTGGGCGCATGTTCGTTATCGATCAGCAGCCAGTCGAAACCCGACGTTGCAACCACTTCGGTCGTATACGGGTTGGCCAGGGCCACCCACAGGCCGATCTGCGGGCGTCCCGCCTGCAAGGCCTGTTTGAACGTGTTGAATACCGCGTGCATATCGCGCCGTCCTGCGTGTCTTAGACGAAATGAAGTGGAATGCCGCCGAGCGGGCCAAAATCGACATGGAACGTATCGCCCCGCTTTGCCACGACAGGACTGGTAAACGAACCGCTGAGCACGATGCCGCCGGCATCCAGCTGCTCGCCATGGGGGGCGAGCTTGTTGGCCAGCCAGGCCACGCCTGTTGCAGGGTGGTTGAGCACGGCCGCCGCAATGCCGGTGCGTTCAATCACCCCGTTCTGGTAGAGCAGCGCACCGACCCAGCGAAGATCCACGTCCAGCGGGCGGACTGCGCGGCCTCCCGTGATGACCCCGGCGCAGGCCGCGAAATCCGAAATCGTGTCCGTCACCTTGCGCGGCGTATTCGTATCACGGTCAAATTGTTCGATGCGCGCATCGATGATCTCGATGGCCGGCGAGACGTACTCCGTGGCATCCAGCACGTCGAATACGCTGATGCCCGGGCCGCGTAAGGGTTTGCCCAGCATGAACGCCAGCTCGACCTCGACCCGCGGGACAATGAAGCGCGCCATGGGGATGTCGTCGCCCTGCTCGAAGAACATGCTGTCGAGCAATGGCGCGTAGTCCGGCTGATCGATCTGCGATGACTGCTGCATGGCGCGCGAGGTCAGGCCGATCTTGTGCCCTTTGACCACGTGACCTTCGGACAGGCGCAGCTTGACCCACTCCCGCTGGATGGCGTAGCCATCCGAAATGGTCATTTCAGGATGCTCGGCGGAAAAATGCCGCAGTTGCGTCCGGGTTTTTTCCGCCGTGTCCAAGCGCATGGCAAGTTCACGAATGGTTGAATCTTTGAGCATCAGCGATGCGCCCCCTTCTTGAGCCAGGCATGCAGGTTGTTGTGTTTCCAGGATCCAGGCGGCGCGAACTCACTGACTTCCAGTGACAAGGCCAGGCCGCGCGTGTCATCCATGGCCGAAAAATGTTTTTGGACGACGGCGAACAGGGCATCGCCCGCAGCGGTGCGCGTGGCGACCGAGCGGCCCGCGCCGATCTTCAGGTGGGCGTGCAGATAGGCGGCATCCAATTGCCCATTGGCGATGCAATAGTGCTCGCAACGCAGCGCCCGCACCCGAATTCCGCCAACGGGGAACACGGGCTTGCCCGAGTCGTCCGTAAAGTGTGCGAGACACTGCGCCAGTGCGTTGCACAGCGCCTGAATGTCATCGTCAGTCGTCAGGTTTGCGCTGTAATCCAGGGTCAGATGAGGCATGTGGACTCCAGCACTCAGGCGGCCAACGGCGTGACGGGCAAAATGGCATTGATCTGGCCGGTGCCCGAACTGCCGAAATAAGGCGTAACGACCTCGGCACGGCCGGTATAGGTATCCCAGCCCAGGGCACCCAGCAGCATTGCGGTGTCGTGCATATGGCCCTCGCCATGACATTTCTCGGCGTATTCGGGCAACATGGCGCAGAATGTTGGCCAATCGCCCTGTTGCCACAAGTCGACCACGGCGTGATCGACCCTCTCCAGAAACGGGCTCCAGACCTTGAAAAGGTAGTCGTCGGTCTGGCCGTTCTGCGCAAAACGGTGCGACAACGAGCCGCTCGCAAAAAAGGCAACCGTGCCGTCATAGTCCGCTTCTACGGCCTGGCGAAACGCCGCTCCAAGGCGGCGGGAATCATCCAGATTGTGTGCCATGCACATGGCCGAAACCGACAGGACCCGAAAGTGGCCATCGGCATTCATGTAGCGCAGTGGCACCAAGGTGCCGTATTCCAGCGCCAGCGTGGTGTCGGCGTGCGCACGCGTCGGCACGCCGGCCTGGGTTGCGGCCGCGGCCAACAGCGCCCCGAGCGCCGGGTTGCCCGTGCAGGCGTACGGCATGTTCTTGATGAAGTGCGGCAGCTCATTGCTGGTGTAGACGCCCTCGAATCGGGCGGCGTTGTTGATGTGATAGCCACTGTTCACCAGCCAATGGGTATCGAATACCACCAGGGTATCGACGCCGGCCTCGCGACAACGGCGCGCTATTTCACGATGGCCATCGATCGCTGCCTGCCGACAGCCGTGGTGCGGGCCATCGAGCTCGGACAGATACATGGACGGCACGTGTGTGATTTTTGCCGCAATTGCAAGCTTGCCCATTCGTTATCCTCCTGTTAGAGCCCCCCGCGCGGATCAGATGCCCCAACGCGGAATGGGGTGCGAACCCAGCGAAACACAGACGTTCTTGGGTTCGAGAAATACTTCATAGCTCCAGGTGCCGCCTTCACGGCCCACGCCCGACGCCTTGGTGCCGCCAAACGGCTGGCGCAAGTCGCGTACGTTCTGGCTATTGACGAAACACATCCCCGCTTCGATCGCGGCGGCGACCCGCAAAGCCCGGCCCGTGCTTTCCGTCCAGAGATAACTGGACAAGCCATAGCGGGTGTCGTTGGCCAGACGCACGGCGTCGGCTTCGTCGTCAAACGGTATCAAGCAGGCCACCGGGCCGAAAATTTCGTCCTGTGCGATGCGCATCCGGTTGTCGACATCCACGAACACCGTCGGTGCCACGTAATTGCCGGCTTGCAGCGCGGCGGGGAGCCGGGGCGGCTCCAGGCCACCGCACGCCATGGTGGCGCCTTCTTCAGGACCCAGCCGGATGTAGCTGCGTACTTTCTCGAGATGACCCGGGCTGATCATCGGGCCCACGATGGTGTCTTCTTCAAGGGGGTCGCCCACTTTGAGCTTCTTGGCCCGCTCGACGAACCGCTCGGCGAACCGCGCATAAATCGAACGCTGTACGAAAATGCGCGAACCCGCCGTGCAGCGTTCGCCGTTGTTGGAGAAGATCATGAACACCGCGGCATCCAGCGCGCGTTCAAGATCGGCATCGTCAAATACGACGAAGGGCGATTTGCCACCGAGCTCCATCGAAAATTTCTTCAGGCCCGCATGGCGGATGATGCGCTCGCCCGTGGCGGTCGACCCGGTGAAAGACACGGCCCGCACGTCTGGATGCGCCACGAGCGGCTCTCCGGCTTCGGCGCCATACCCGTGCACCAGATTCAGGACGCCGGGCGGGACACCGGCCTCGAGTGCGAGCTGGCCCAGACGGTTGGCCGTCATCGGCGAGAGTTCGCTCATTTTGAGTACGGCAGTATTGCCAAAAGCCAGGCAGGGCGCGACCTTCCAGGTGGCCGTCATGAAGGGGACGTTCCACGGAGAGATCAGCGCACAGACCCCCACGGGATGAAAGAGCGTGTAATTCAGGTGGGTCGGCGTCGGATACGCGTGTCCGTCCACCCGCGTACACATCTCGGCGAAATAATGAAAATTGTGGGCGGCGCGGGGCACCAGGGCCTTGCCCGTTTGACCGATGACCTGGCCCGTGTCGGCCGTTTCCGTACGGGCCAGCTCCGGCACGTGCCGGGTAATGAGCTCGCCCAGTCGGTGCAAAATGGCCGCACGCTCGGCGGCGGGCCGTCCGGCCCACGCGGGAAACGCGTCACGGGCCGCCGCGACCGCCCGATCCACCTCTTTTTCGGTGCCGCGTGCCACTTCGGCCAGAACCGCTTGATTGGCTGGGTTGATGGTAGGGAAGTAATCGGTGCCGGGTACGGATTCACCGGCGATCAGATGTTCAATGCGCATGGTTTGGCTCCTGGGTCGGCGGCAGGCCGAATGCTGCATCCGAGACAATCGTGTTCTGCAGGCGGCCAAGGCCTTCGATCTCGCAGACCACCGTATCGCCGCAGACCACGTTCGAGACCCCTTCTGGCGTACCGGTGAGAATGACGTCGCCCGGAGACAGGGTCATGAACGCACTGAGGTATTCGATCAATGTGGCGATATCCGTGATCATGTCGGCGGTCGTGCCTTCCTGGCGCAACTCGCCATTGACATACGTGCGCAGGGCCAGGTGCCCGGGATCCGGGACATCCGCCGCATCGACGAACCAGGGCCCCAGGACGGTGGCCGCGTCGCGATTCTTTGCCCGCAGATTCGGCCGATAGTAATTTTCCAGGTAGTCGCGCACGGCATAGTCATTGGCGATCATGTAGCCGGCGACGTGATTCATGGCCTGGGCCCGCTCGACGTGGTGCGCAGTGCGCCCCATGACGACCGCCAATTCGCATTCATAATGCATCATGCGCACGCCATCGGGCCGGCGCGTCACGCCACGATGGCCGAGCACGCTGTTGGGGCCTTTCAGAAAGACCAACGGCTCCGCCTGGTCGCCGAACTTGAGTTCTTTTGCATGCGCCGCATAATTGAGCCCGAGCGCGAACACGGTCTGGGGCTCGATCGGGGGCAGCCACACGACCTCGTTTTCCGCGCAGACCCGACCATCCGCCAGCTGAAGCCCCCGGGGGTGCGGTACCGCAGAATGGATGGCGCCTGCATACGCCACGCGAGCCCTTTTCATGACGCCCTCCTTGGCCCGGATTCGCCCACGAGCCCGAAAGCCAGGGTAGGGAGCCCGGCCATGTCGATCTCGATCGCCTGGCCTGGGTGGGCCAGGGGCACGGCATGCGGCACCCCCAGCGTCAGGACGTCGCCTGGGTTCAATGTCATGAATTCACTCACATCGCAGAGTAGTTGCGCGACGTTGCGCACGCAGCGGGCCGTACTCTCGTGGAATACCGGCGTGCCATCCACGCGAATGGCCATCTCGAGCCCATCGGGGTCGGCCACCAGTGCGCGCGCCACCACCGCCGGGCCCATCACGCAAAACCCATCCCTTGCGTTGGCGCGCACGGCAGGGCGGAAAAATTGGTCGTGGGGCACGCAGAGATCCGCCACGATCGTATACCCGGCGATGTACTGGTCCGCGGTCTGTGCCGTCACCCGGCAGGCCGTCTGCCCAATCACCAGGCCGAGACTGGCACCGATCAGCAGGGCAGGCACCGTGTCCGGCACCGAGACCGCGCTACCATGCCCCCTGAACGTATTGCCCGGCTTGATGTAGAGTATTGGGGCTTTCGGCGGTGCCTGATAGGGCGGTTGCTGGGTTGCGTCCCCGAGTGCAGCCACCGAATCCTGATCGTTCAACAAGGTGGCATACACGGTACCGCGCACCGGCGGCCGCAGGTGTGTGCCAGCTGCCAGCAGGGCCTGCAATGCGACTTTATTTACCGTACGGGGCTGGGCTTCGTCGAGGAGATGAACCTGGTAATCGAAGAGAAGAGGGATTCGCATCGACCCAATCACTCACTTATTAGTTGCTAACTTGTTAGTATTATTCCCATCGCGCATTTCCACGTCAAGCGCCCCGACCGAAATTTCGGGTTTTCCCTAATCACCCATGCATCCGTTACCCGTCATGAACAAGCATCCGTCCCACACGCTCATTCACCGCAATCTGCCCATGCTGCTCCTGCGCGCGCGCGAGAAGCTGATGGCACACTTTCGCCCCCTGTTGCGTGTTCATGGATTGAGTGATCAGCAATGGCGCATCATTCGCGCCCTGCACGAATTCGGCCCGTTGGAATCGCGCCTGGTATCGGATATTTGCAGCCTATCGACGCCCAGCCTCGCCGGCATCCTGAATCGGATGCAGGCGCTTGGCCTGGTGCACAAGGAGCGCCAGGAAAGCGATCAACGCCGCGTCATCGTGTCATTGACCGACAAAAGCCAGGCGCTGGTGGAACAGATTTCGGATGACATCGAAACGCTGTATGCCGGTCTGGAGCATCGGGTGGGCCAGGATTTGCTGGCACGGCTGTACCAGGCCACGGACGAACTGGTCGAGCGGCTCGACGACATGGCGCCGCTGAGCTGACCCGCGGCACCGGCTGCCGCGCCCCGATGTCATCACCGGGGCACGGCAGCGGCCCGTCAGTCGGCGGCCGGGATCTCGCCCTCGGGTTGCGGCGGCTCGGCGCCGTCGTCGCCCACATGGGCCATTTCACCCGGCTCGGCAAAGGGGTTGGCCTGCTCGCGCGCGGCCGCCCGCTCGGCCGCCTCGAAGATTTCCTTCTTGTGGCGCGCCTCGTGGTACGACATGCCGGTACCCGCCGGGATCAGGCGACCCACGATGACGTTTTCCTTCAGGCCGCGGAGTTCGTCGCGCTTGCCCATGATGGCCGCTTCGGTGAGCACGCGGGTGGTCTCCTGGAAGGACGCCGCCGAGATGAACGAATCGGTCGACAGCGACGCCTTGGTAATGCCCAGCAGCACGTTGTCGTACCTGGCCGGGATCTTGCCCTCGGCCCGCACCCGGTCGTTCTCGTTGAGCATCTCGGAGCGCTCGACCTGTTCGCCGGTAATGAAGCCGGTATCGCCTGAATCGGTGATGTTCACCCGACGCAGCATCTGGCGCACGATGACCTCGATGTGCTTGTCGTTGATTTTCACGCCCTGCAGGCGGTAGACGTCCTGCACTTCGTTGACGATGTAGCTGGCCAGCGATTCGATGCCCTGCAGACGCAGGATGTCATGCGGATCGGCCGGCCCGTCGACGATGAGCTCGCCCTTGTTGACCACCTGGCCGTCGTGCACCAGCACCTGCTTCTCTTTGGAGATCAGGAACTCGTGGCTGACGCCGTCCATGTCGGTGATCACCAGGCGCTGCTTGCCCTTGGTGTCCTTGCCGAAGGACACGGTCCCCGTGACCTCGGCCAGCACGCCGGCGTCCTTCGGGGCCCGGGCTTCGAAGAGTTCGGCCACGCGCGGCAGCCCCCCGGTGATGTCGCGGGTCTTTTGCGATTCCTGCGGGATCCGTGCGAGGAAGTCGCCCACGCCCGCAGCCTGCCCATCGCGCACCGTGATCAGCGCGCCCACGGGCAGCGTGATGGCCACCGCGTGCTCGGTGCCAGCCACCTTGATTTCCTGGCCGAGATCATCGAGCAACAGGATCTGCGGCCTGCCCGCGCCCTTGGTGGTGCGCGTCTTGGGCGTGATGACCACCAGGGTGGACAGGCCGGTGATCTCGTCGACCTGGCGGGCCACCGTGACCCCTTCTTCGATGTTCGCAAAGCGGATCTTGCCCGCGTATTCGGAGACGATGGGCCGCGTCAGCGGATCCCAGCTGGCGATCTGGGTGCCCGCCTTGACCTTGTCGCCGTCGCCCACCACGATGGCGGCGCCGTAAGGCACCTTGTGGCGTTCGCGCTCGCGGCGGTTGTCGTCGTACACGACGATCTCGCCCGAGCGCGACACGGCGATGCGCACGCCCTTGGCGTTGGTCAGGTAGCGCAGGCCCGGCACGAAGCCGACCGTACCGGCCGATTTGGTCTCGACCGAGCTCGCCATGGCCGAGCGCGACGCCGCCCCCCCGATGTGGAAGGTGCGCATGGTGAGCTGTGTACCCGGTTCGCCGATCGACTGGGCGGCAATCACCCCGACGGCTTCACCCCGGTTCACCAGGCTGCCTCGGCCCAGGTCGCGCCCATAACAGTGGGCGCACAGACCATGGCGCGTCTCGCAGGTGAGCGGCGTGCGGATCTTGACTTCGTCCACCCCGACCTCGTCGATGAGTTCGACCAGGTTTTCATCGAGCAGGGTGCCCGCCGGGATCAAGGTTTCCTGGGTGTCGGGGTGGACGATGTCCACCGCCGTCACGCGGCCCAGCACCCGGTCGCGCAGCGCCTCGACCACTTCGCCGCCCTCGAGCAGGGCTTTCATGATGTAGCCGTTGCTGGTGCCGCAGTCGTTCTCGGTGATGACCAGGTCCTGCGTGACGTCGACCAGCCGGCGCGTGAGATAGCCCGAGTTGGCGGTCTTGAGCGCCGTGTCGGCCAGGCCCTTGCGGGCCCCGTGCGTGGAGATGAAGTACTGCAGCACGTTCAGGCCTTCACGGAAGTTGGCCGTGATGGGGGTCTCGATGATGGAGCCATCGGGCTTGGCCATCAGACCGCGCATGCCGGCCAGCTGGCGGATCTGGGCCGCGGAGCCCCGCGCGCCCGAGTCGGCCATCATGTAGATGGAGTTGAACGATTCCTGGCGCGCTTCCTTGCCATGCCGATCGGTCACGGGCTCGGTGGAGAGCTGCTCCATCATGGCCTTGCCGACGCGATCCCCGGCCTTGCCCCAGATATCGACCACGTTGTTGTAGCGTTCCTGGGCCGTGACCAGGCCGGAGGAATACTGCTTGTCGATTTCCTTGACCTCGCGCGAGGCCTCGTTGAGGATGTCGACCTTGCTGTCGGGCACCACCATGTCGCCCATGGCGATCGAAATGCCCGCGCGGGTCGCCAGGCTGAAGCCGGCCTGCATGAGCTTGTCGGCGAAAATCACCGTCGCCCGCAGGCCGCAGCGCCGGTACGACATGTTGATGAGGCGCGAGATTTCTTTTTTCTTGAGCGACTTGTTCAGCACGCTGAAGGGCAGCCCGTGGGGCAGGATCTCGGAAAGCAGAGCGCGGCCCACCGTGGTCTCGAAACGGTGGGTTTCCTCGACCCAATCGCCATTTTCGCCCTTGACGAACTCGGGCAGACGGGTGGTGATGCGCGTCTGCAGATCGACCACGCCGTTATCCCAGGCACGCTGCACTTCGGCCAGATCCGCCAGGAACATGCCCTCGCCCTTGCCGTTGATGCGCTCGCGGGTCGCATAATACAGCCCCAGCACGATGTCCTGCGACGGCACGATGGCGGGTTCGCCGTTGGCCGGGAAAAGGACGTTGTTCGAGGCCAGCATCAGGGTGCGGGCCTCGAGCTGCGCCTCGAGCGACAGCGGCACGTGCACGGCCATCTGGTCGCCGTCGAAGTCGGCGTTGAAGGCCGCGCAGACGAGCGGGTGCAGCTGGATGGCCTTGCCTTCGATGAGCTGCGGCTCGAACGCCTGGATGCCCAGGCGGTGCAGCGTGGGCGCCCGGTTGAGCATCACCGGGTGTTCGCGGATGACTTCCTCGAGGATGTCCCAGACCACCGGCTCCTGGCTTTCGACCAGTTTCTTGGCCGTCTTGATGGTGGTGGCCAGGCCCATCATTTCGAGGCGGTTGAAGATGAAGGGCTTGAAGAGTTCGAGCGCCATCAGCTTGGGCAGGCCGCACTGGTGCAGACGCAGCTGCGGGCCCACCACGATGACCGAGCGCCCGGAATAGTCGACCCGCTTGCCCAGCAGGTTCTGGCGGAAGCGCCCGCTCTTGCCCTTGATCATGTCGGCCAGCGACTTGAGCTGGCGCTTGTTGGCGCCCGTCATGGCCTTGCCGCGGCGGCCGTTGTCGAGCAGCGAGTCGACCGCCTCTTGCAGCATGCGCTTTTCGTTGCGCAGGATGATGTCCGGCGCCTTGAGTTCGAGCAGGCGCTTGAGCCGGTTGTTGCGGTTGATGACCCGGCGATAGAGGTCGTTGAGGTCGGACGTGGCAAAGCGCCCGCCATCGAGCGGCACCAGCGGGCGCAGGTCGGGCGGCAGCACGGGCAGCACGTCCATGATCATCCAGTCGGGCTTGATGCCGGACTTCTGGAAGCCTTCGAGCACTTTCAGGCGCTTGGAGATCTTTTTGATCTTGGCGTCCGAACCCGTGGCCTTGAGCTCGCCGCGCAAGCGCTCGACCTCGGCATCGATGTCGATGTTGCGCAGCAGCTCACGCACCGCCTCGGCCCCCATCAGGGCGTGGAAATCATCGCCGTATTCCTCGGTCTTGGCGAGGTAGTCGTCATCGGACATGATCTGGCCGCGCTTGAGCGGCGTCATGCCCGGTTCGATCACACACCAGGCCTCGAAGTAGAGCACGCGTTCGATGTCGCGCAGCGTCATGTCGAGCACCATGCCCAGGC
>NZ_JBAYTI010000065.1:0-13821 GCF_041675725.1 Castellaniella sp.
CGCATCCTGGCCGAGGTGCGCGAGGTCCTGCCGCGTGACGCGATCATCACCACCGACGTGGGCTGGAACAAGAACGGGGTGGGCCAGCAGTTTCCCATCTATGAGCCCGGCAGCATCCTCACCCCTGGCGGCTATGCCACCATGGGTTTTGGCGCGCCCGGTGCGCTGGGCGCCAAGCTGGCCTGCCCCGACAAGGTCGTGGTCTCGCTGGTGGGCGATGGCGGCTTCGGCCAGAACCCGGCCCTGCTGGCAACGGCCGTCGAATCCGACATCCCGGTGGTCTGGGTGGTCATGAACAACTGCGCGTTCGGCACGATTGCCGGCCTGCAGAAGGCCCATTTCGATACGACGCTGGGCACCGTGTTCACAAAAAACGGCGAGCCCTATACGCCGGATTACGCCGCCGTGGCACGGGCCTACGGGGCCGAGGGCGTACGCATCGAGAGCGCCGCCGAATTCAAGGCGGCGCTGGTGCAGGCCATCGACAGTAAAAAGCCTTTTGTCATCGACGTACTGATGCGCAACAACCCGGTGCCCACCGCGGGCCACTGGAATATCCTGGACATTTATTCGCCGGGCCGGCAGATTTCTCATGTGAGCACCGATTGATCCCAGGGCCGCGGCCTGCCTTGCGGCCCGGCCACAGGGCCTCAGGGCCTCAGGGCTCAGGGCCAAATGGCTGGCGCGGCAATGTCAGGCGGCCATGTAGCGCAGGATCATCTCGATCACGTTCGCGCGCCGTTGGGCATAGGCTTCGGGCGCCATGATGTCGCGCTTGAAAATGAGCGAGAACGTATGCTGGTTGGATACGTGAAAGAAGCACAGGGCGCTGATCGAGGCATGCAGATCGATCGGATCCAGGCCGCTGCGAAACAGCCCTTGCGCGCAACCGCGTGCGTAGATCTTGCGGATGCCGTCGATCGCCGGGATGTTGAGTGTCTTGATCGAGGTCGACTGCGCGATGTATCGGCCGTGATGCATGTTTTCATTCATGACCAGGCGCACGAAATCCTGGTTCTGCGACTGGTAGTCGAACGTGAAGCCGACCAGGGTGCGCATGGCCTGATCGGGGGGCATGCTGTCCAGCTGCAAGCTGCCCTCGATGTCGCGAATGCTGCGATAAGAGGCCTCGAGGGCGGCCAGGTACAGCGCCTGCTTGCTGCCGAAGTAGTAGTAGATCATGCGCTTGCTGCTGGCGGTCTGCGCGGCAATCTCGTCGATCCGGGCGCCCGCAAGCCCCTTCTTGGCGAATTCGCGGATGGCGACTTCGAGAATGTTGCGGCGGGTGGCGGCTGGCTTGCCGCGGCGTGAGGAGGCGGGTTTCACGGGGCGGCGCGAAGGGTCAGCCGGCCTGTCGCGCTTGTACGGCGGAGACGGCTGCGCGCAGCGCCAACAGGTAGCTGTCGACGCCAAAGCCGCAGATCTGGCCCATCACGATCTCTGCAAACACGGATTGGTGGCGGAAGGGCTCGCGTGCGTGGATGTTCGACATGTGCAGCTCGACGATAGGCACCGTGAGGATGGCGAGTGCATCGCGCAGGCCATAGCTGTAGTGGGTCCATGCGCCGGCATTGATCAGCACTGCGTCGACCCCGTCGGTGTACGCCTGGTGGATGCGTTCGCACATCGCGCCTTCGCAGTTGGTCTGGTAGCTTTCCATGTCGGCGCCCAGGGTCTTGGCCAACGACGCCAGCTGGGCATCGATCTGCGCCAGGGTGATGGTGCCGTACTGTTTGGGATCGCGCTTGCCGAACATATTGTGGTTGATGCCGTGCAGCATGAGGATCTTCATGGCGGGTGTCCTGTGGAAATTTGAGGAATCAGTCAGTATGCATGATCACCCCGTGTCGTGTCAGTACCTGGGCGACGTGATTGGCCATCCGCTGCGCATCGGCCTGGATGCCGTCGGTAAAAAGTTCGAACGCGCGCGCGGCCTGATGCACGACCATGCCCAGCCCGTCGATGGTCTTGCAGCCTTTTTGCCGTGCGGCATGGAGTAGTTCGGTTTCCAGCGGGAAATAAATGATCTCGGCAAACCAGTGCCGTGCCTCGAGCAGATCGGGCGGCAGCGGTGTGCCCGGGTGTTTGCGCATACCGATGGGGGTGGCATTGATCAGCCCATCGGCCTCGTGCATGGCGCGGGCCAGGTTGCCCCCCGCCTTGACCTCGGCCTGTGGAAAGCGGGCCTGCAGCGCATGGGCGAGCAGGCTGGCGCGTTCGCTTGCCGGGTCGAAGAGCGACAGCTGGCTGGCCCCCAGCCGCAGGATGGCGTCTGCGACGGCGACGCCCGCGCCGCCCGCGCCCAGCTGCACCACCCGGCGAGGGGTATGGTCCTGGCCCAGGTGCTCGCGCAGGTTCTGCAGGAAACCGTAGTGATCGGTATTGTGTCCTATGCGTTGGCCGTTGCGCAGCACCACGGTGTTGACCGCGCCGATCGCGCGCGCCTCGGCGGAGAGCGCGTGCAGGTGGGGAATCACCGCCTGTTTGCAGGGGTGGGTGATGTTCAGGCCAGCGAAGCCGAAACGCTCGGCCGCGGTGAGCAGCTCGGGCAGCTGCGCGGGGCCCAGCCCCAGCACACCGAGATCGATGCGCTGATAGAGGCACAGGATACCGTGTTGGGCGGCTTCGTTTTCGTAGAGGGTGGGGCTGAGTGATTCACCGATGCCGTCGCCGATCAGGCCGAGCAACAAGGCGGGGGTTTCATGATCTGATCGCATGAAAAGTCCATCTGCAAGGTGTACTGTTTAGTACATAAAGAGACTATATCGGCGCGGGGCTGGCTGCGTCAATACAAATTGACGGGTGGCGGCCCAAGGCTTGAGTTATTCCATATAGCAGAATAAGATTCTACGAGAGAGAACCCGGTTGTTTCCAGACAAGGCTGAAACCATCATGTCGCTGCCCCAGTACGATCATTTCATCAATGGCACCCCCGTCGCCCCAGTCGAAGGGGGCTATTTCGACACTGAAAACCCCTACACGGGGCAGATCTGGGCACAGGTCGCGCGCGGCAGCGCAGCCGACGTCGATGCCGCGGTGGCCGCGGCGCATGCCGCGTTCGAAGGTCCGTGGGGCGGGCTCACCGCCACGCGCCGCGGCCAACTGCTGCGTCGCCTGGCTGATCTCATCATCCAGCACGCGCCGCGGCTGGCGGAAATCGAGCAGCGCGACAATGGCAAGCTTTCGTCGGAAGTCGTCGCCCAGGTGCGCTATATGGGCGACTATTTCCATTACTATGCCGGCCTGGCCGACAAGATCGAAAGCAAGGTCATCCCGACCGACAAACCGGGGGTCTTCACTTTCACGCGCTACGAGGCCAAGGGCGTCGTGGCCATCATCACGCCCTGGAATTCCCCACTCACGCTCACCAGCTGGAAGCTCGCCCCCGCGCTCGCGGCTGGCTGCACGGCGGTGGTCAAGCCGTCTGAGTTCACATCGGCTTCAATGCTGGAATTCGCCACCTTGTTCGAGCAGGCGGGCTTTCCGCCTGGGGTGGTGAATGTGGTCACGGGGTTCGGGCCCGAGGTCGGCGAGCCGCTCGTCTCGCATCCCGATGTCGCGCACATTGGCTTCACCGGCGGCGAGGCCGCCGGCAAGCGTATCTACGAAGCGGCCGCGCGCCATCTCAAGACCGTCACGCTCGAGCTCGGCGGCAAGTCGCCCAACATCATCTTCGACGATGCCGATCTCGACCAAGCCGTCAAGGGCGTCGTCTCGGGCATTTTTGCCGCGTCCGGGCAAAGCTGCCAGGCCGGCTCGCGGGTGCTGGTCCAGGAAAGCATCCACGATGCGCTGATCGAGCGTCTGATCGCCTTTGTGCGCACGGCCAAACTGGGCGACCCCACACAGCCCGATACCCAGATCGGGCCCATTGCCACGCGTCCGCAGTTCCAGAAGATTCTGGACTACATCCAGATCGCGCGCGATGAGGGCGCCACGTGTGTGCTGGGGGGCAAGGCGCGCAGCGACCTGGGTGCGGGGCAGTTCATCGAGCCCACCATCTTCACCAACGTGGCCAACCACATGCGCATCGCCCAAGAAGAAGTCTTCGGCCCGGTATTGTGCGTCATCCCTTTCAAGGACGAGGCGGACGCCATCCGCATCGGCAACGACATCCTCTACGGCCTGGCCGGTGCGGTCTGGACGCGCAGCCTGCACCGCGCCATGCTGGTCACGGAAAAACTGAAGGCCGGCACCGTGTGGGTCAACAACTACCGGGCTACCAGCATGACGACGCCCTTTGGCGGTTACAAACGCTCGGGCATCGGCCGTGAATCAGGTTCGGATGCGGTGTACGAATACCTGGACACCAAGAGCGTCTGGATTTCCACCGACCTCGATGTGCCCAACCCGTTCATTCGCCGGTGAACCCTTGGGTGTCGGGTGCCGGGTGTCAGGATGGCGCGTGTCAGGATGGCGGGTGGCGCCTGAGTGGCAGCCGCCCGCGCAGCACTTGTGTATTGACCCAGGCCATGGCCTGCGCCCCCATGGTGGCCACGGCGTGCGCTGGTAGTTGCCGGTAGTCGTCGTTGAAGACCAGCAGGCTGTAGTTGCCCGCGTAGCCCATCCAGTGTACGTGCCGCACGAAAGCGGCCACCTGCGCCTGCCGCACCCCGCTGCCTGGGAACACGCGCATGTGGTCGGCGTTCTGCAGAGCGCGTTCCTGGAAGAATGGCACGGTGAAATCGGCCAGCTGGACCAGCGCGATCTTGTGGACGGCAATGTCGTTTAGCGTATCCAGGGCCAGGCCCGAGGCGATGAAGTGAAAAGCATCCAGCACCAGACCCAGGTTCGCGTGGTTCACCCGATCGACCAGCGTCCAGGCCGCCTGGGTGTCGGAGATCGCACGCCCCCACGGGATGGCCTTGAAGCCTACCCGCACGCCAGTGGGCACGGCCAGATTGGCGAGCTTGCGCAAGTCGGTTTCGGCCCGCTCGAGGGCATTTTCGTGCTGTTCGGCGGCGGCCGAGGCACACACCAGCAGCAGGGGGGCACCGACATCCACGCAGACGTCCAGCAGCGCCTTGACGATATCCAGTTTGTATTCGTGGGCGGGCCCGCTGAGGCCCTCGTAGTTGCGCATCAGCTGCAGGCCGGTGACCTGCAGCCTGCTTTCGCGCACGACTTGCACGGCGGCCTCGTAGCCGCGTGGGTGGTTCGCGAGATCGCGCGCCCAGAGCGTGACATGTGAGAATCCGGCCTGCTCGGCGGCGGCGAGCCGCTGTTCGAGCGGCCCCGCCATGCAGGCCAGGTCGATGCCGAAGTGTGTGCGGTTCAAGGCGTGTGCTCGGGGAAAGGCTGGCCGGCGCTGTGCCCCACGAATTCGAAGTTGACGTCGTAGGACAGGGCGGCCGTGATGGCGCCATGCGCATCCGGCGCGATGAAGACGTTGTCCTGGAAGGGCACGCCGCGGGCCTTGAGCACCCGGACCGCCTCGAGGACGTCGGGGACGCCGAAGGCCAGCCGGGCCAGCTGCTCGTGCCATTCGGTGTCGAACAGGGCGTTGCCGACGGGCTCGACCAGCTGCAGGTAAAACTGTTGGCACGGGCTTTCCAGAATGGTGCCATGCGGCAGGATGCCAAACCGCGTGTGCGGCGGCAGGGCGCGAAAGCCCAGCAGCTGGCTGTAGAAATCGATCCACTCGGGGCTGCGTCCCGAATGGATGTACTGGACCACGCCGAACACGTGCAGGCCGGGAACGACAGGTTCGACCCCGCCGTCGTCGGTGAGGTAGTCGAAGTCTACATCGTAGATGGACACATTGCGGCGCTGGTCGACCAGATACAGAATGGCATCGCCGACGCTGTGGATCCCCGGGATGTTCAGCTCCATGGCCCCGGCGCGGGTAGGGATGGGCCATGCGCCCCACTGTATGCAACGCTCGTAGGCCTGGGTGGCGTTGGCCACGCGGATGGCGATGGCGCCGATCTGGTTGTCGCCCTCGGGGCGATCGAGCGATGACCGTGAAAGCGGGTCGGCGTTGATGATGAGGTTGATCGGCCCTTGCCGGTACAAACATACGGCCCGCGAGCGGTGCCGGGCCACCAGCCGAAAGCCCAACTGCACCAGCACCGCGCCAAGTTCGTCGGGCGTGCTGGAGACGTATTCGATGAACTCGATCCCGCACATCTCCAGCGGGTTGTTCGCTGGAGCGGTGGGGGGATTCATGCGGCCGCCTCGCTGGCGTCGGCCGGCCAGCGGCTACCGAGCGAGACGCTGAGTTCGGCGGCACGCCGCACGAGCACCGGGATGATTTCTTCTATCTTGCTTTCATCGAACCGGTATCGTGGCCCCGAGACCGAGATGACCCCCGCGAGCTCTTGGCCGATCGAGAAGACCGGTGCGGCCACGGCGCCGACTTCGGGGTCGCGTTCGCCCAGCGAGATTTCGTACAGCCTGCGTCGGATGGTGTCGTACTTGGCACCCGTGGCACCGCTGAAGGCCATGATGACGTGCCCGGATGCGCCCACCTGCAGGGGCAGCGCATCGCCTTCGTGGACTGAATCGCGCACGGAACGGGGCGCATCCACCCGGTGCAGACAGACTCGGGTGTCTTTTTCGCGGATGAAAAACGAGGCGCCTTCCTGGAGATCGGCGGCCAGCTTGCGCAGGACCGGCACGATGAGGTCGGCGCTGCGAAAATATTTTTGATAGAGCGAGCCGAGATACAGCAGCTTGGGGCCGAGCCGGTAGGCGCCGTCTTCTTGGCGACGCAGGTAGCCGAACTTTTCCAGCGATTCTGTCAGGCGAAGCGTCGTGCTCTTGTAGAAGCCCGATCGCTTGGAGATCTCGGTGAGGGTGAGACTGCCTTCGCCGTTCATGAAGACATCCAGTATGGTGAGTGCGCGATCGACCGCGGCAACGCCTTCTCTGCTCATGTGGACTCCGTCGTGCGGGATGCAGGTTGCGAAGATGTCATTGTAACCGAATCCTGTTCTATTTTTAAGGTCTGCCTGGCGCACCTCGGACACATCTTAGCCCGCGTAGCCGAATACGCGCGGCAGCCACAGGACCAGATCCGAGCTGAAAGTCATCAGGGCCAGCGTCAGCACCGCGCAGAACAGGAACGGCAGGATGTCGCGCACCAGGGCACGCAGCGGCACCTGCGCGATGCGCGTCATGATGAAGAGCAGCAGGCCGTAGGGCGGTGTGACCAGCCCCAGCATGATGTTGACCACGCAGATGACGCCGAAGTGCACCGAGTCGATGCCCAGTGCCGCGGCCGTCGGGAGAAAGACCGGCAGGATGACGAGGATGATCGTCGTCCCTTCGAGCAGGCAGCCCAGCAGCAGCAGGATCCCGTTGACCAGCAGCAGGAAGCTGATGGGCGAGAGATCCCAGCCCAACAGGAGTGCCTTGATGGTTTGCGGGATGTTCTCGACCGTGACCACATAATTGAAGACCAGGGCACCGGCGATCAGCATCCCGATCGACGCGCTGGTGCGGGCGCTGGCGAGCATGGAACGGTAGAACTCGGCCCAACTGACGCTGCGGTACAGCAGCGTCGCGATGAGCAGGGCATAGGCGGCCGCGACTGCCGCAGCTTCGGTGGGCGTGGTGATACCCGAATAGATACCGCCCAGCAGAACCACCGGCATCATCAGAACGGGGAAGGCGCGCCGGGTGATGCCCGGCAGCGCGCGCAGCGGCGTGGGGGGTTCCACCGGATAGTTCCGCCGGCGGGACTGGAAACTGATCAGGATCATCATGAGCAATGCCATGAGCAGGCCGGGTACGACACCGGCCAGGAACAGATAGCCGATGGATGCGTCGGATACCAGCGCGTAGATGATCATGGGGATCGACGGCGGAATGATGGGTCCCAGCACGGCCGTGGCCGCCGTGACCGCAGCGGCGTAGCTGGTGGGATATTTGTTGTCGGTGGTCATCATGCTGATCATGACCTTGCCGGGGCCAGCCGCGTCGGCGATGGCCGAGCCGGACATGCCGGCGAAGATCACGCTCTGCACCACGTTGACCTGCGCCAGGCCGCCATGGAACCGGCCGACGAAGGCATTGCAGAACACCACCAGCCGTTGGGTCATGGAGCCGATGTTCATCAACTCGGCGGCCAGGATGAACAGCGGCACCGCCAGGATGATGTAGTTGGAGAACATGCCGTTGAGGAACTGCTCGGCCGCGGTGCCCATATCCAGGCCCGCCATCCACAGATAGAAGATCGTGCCGGCGATCATCGCGTGACCCACGGGCAGGCCCAGGAAGGCGAGCCCGGTGATGGCGCACAGGGTCAGGGAGAAGGGGCTGGCCAGGTTCATGCGTCGTCGCCCGCTTGGTTGGGGTCGAAGGCTTCGGGTGCCTTGCCGTGCAGCACTTGCCAGCTGAGCCAAAGGTAGCGCACGAGGATGGCAATCACGAAGATGAGGTAGATCGAGTACAGCCAGTCGAAGCGAATGCCCAGATAGGCGCTTTTCTCGATCTTCATGAATGTCACGTAGTCGAATATGGCAGGAAACGAGGCGCCGTACAGGACGATGAGGGCCACTGCCGTGATGAGGAACATGCCGCAGCGCGTGCGCGGCCCGACCGAGGTCAGGATGAGGTCGAAGCGCATTTCCTCGTTTTCGCGCACGACGAAGGCCGCGCCCCACAGAACGATCCAGATCCACAGCACCGAGCTGAGCTCGTTGGTCCAGCCGCTGGGCCAATTCATGACGTAGCGGAAGAACACTTGCAGCAGAAAGGCCACGAACATCACCCCCAGCATGATCGCCAGGATGTTTTCGGCACGCCGGTACAGCCACCTGCCGATCTGCTGCAGTGCCGATCGGCGACCAGGGCTGGCGGGCGTGCCCGGACGCGCCTCGAGAGGGTCCTGCATGGTGGCCTCTTCTTACAGTAGGAAGGGGAGTACGTGGACCGGCGAAGGCGGGCGGCTCATTCCGCCCCCACCGGCCACCGAAGACGCGTCAGAGGGCGTTGATCTTGTCGACCAGGCCCTCGGGCCAGTTTTTGGCCAGGTCGGACTCGAGGTATTTTTGCTGGACGTGCTTGCGGAATGCTTCCACGTCGGGCGTATAGACCTTCAGGCCCTTGCTCTTGAAGAGTTCGGCCAGTTCCTGCTCGCGTTCCATGTGCTTGGCGGTGGAATACTCGATGGCCTTGTCGGCCGCCGCCTGCATCCGCTCTTGTTGCTCGGGTGTCATCGAGTTCCAGAGCTTCGCGGAGATGGCCCATAGGTCGAAGGCGATCAGGTGCGAGGTGAGCACGATCTGGTCCATGACTTCGTAGAATTTCATGGTCTCGACGTTGGGCAGCGGGTTGTCTTGTGCGTCGATCGTGCCCGTCTGCAGGCCCGTGTAGACTTCGGCGAAGGCCATGGGCGTGGGGTTGGCCCCCATGGCCGAACCCAGGAACTGCCAGGCCTCGCCCGGGGGCATGCGCATCTTGACCCCGGCCAGGTCCGCCGGCACTTCGATGTGCTTGTCGGGCTTCATGCCGACTTGGCGCACGCCGTAGTAGGTGGGCCCCAGGATCTTGATGCCGGCTTTCTCTTCGGCCAGTTTCAGCAATTCTGCGCTGGCGTCGCTCTTGAAGAATTTTTGCACGTGCTGCGGATCGCGGAACAGGTAGCCGGAGGTCACGATCGACCATTCGGGCACTTGCTTGGAGACGTCTTGGGGGGCGATGTTGCCCATCTCGAGGTTGCCCCGCTGCACGGCGACGAGCTCGGTACCCTGCTTGAACAGGTTGCCGCCATAGAAGCCCTCGAACTCGAAGTCGTCCTTGATGCCGTCGGCGAATATGCGGGCCAGGTCGGCCCGGATGTCCTGTTCGGTGAAGACCGCGGAAAACCGCAGTTTCGGTTTGTCTTGCGCCAGGGCGGGGAAGGCGAAGGACGCGGCCAGAAGCCCGCCCCCGACCAGTACCTGACGGCGCGTAATGTTGGATTTCATGGTTTCTCCTCCTTGTGTGTGCCCTTGTCTGAGCGGTCAGAGTGCGTTGATTCTTTCGAGCATGCCCTTGGGCCAGTCTTTGGACAGACTGGATTCGAGGTATTTCTGGTTGGCGCAGGCCTGAAACGCAGGCAGATCAAAGGCGGCATCGGCAGCCGCCTGCATGGCTTGCGCGGCCTTTCATGGCGTTGCACCGGGCTTGATGGGGGCTGTAGAGAGCCTGGGATGCAGCATGACTTTTGCTCCATTTATGTACCAACTCGTACATGAAACGTACTATAAAAGTTGGAACACGGTAACGTCAAATAGAATTCCGTAGGGAGTTTCCCCGAATCTGCAGGCGCTTGCACGTGCTGCTTTGCGCGTGTTAACATGCCATGCTTAGTTGAATATTTATGGGTGATTGGTGCAGCCAATCACCTTGTTGACGGTGGGGCGGTGGCCGCCCCAGTGCAAGGCCCGCTCTTTACGTCGTTTGCGTCAGGCGGTTTTTGCGCATACCGCTTGAAAACACGACACCGTACGCAAGTACAAAGGAAACAGCAGGCCATGCCTACCATTGCCCAATTGCTGCGCAAGCCGCGCGAGGTCAGCCGCGAAAGCAGCAAGAGCCCCGCGCTGGAAAACTGCCCGCAGCGCCGCGGCGTGTGCACCCGCGTGTACACCACGACCCCCAAGAAGCCCAACTCAGCCCTGCGCAAGGTCGCCAAGGTCCGTCTTACCAACGGCTACGAGGTCATCTCGTACATTGGCGGCGAAGGCCACAACCTGCAAGAGCACTCGGTCGTGCTCGTGCGTGGCGGCCGCGTCAAGGATCTCCCGGGTGTGCGCTACCACATCGTGCGCGGCGCGCTCGACCTGCAAGGCGTCAAAGATCGCAAGCAGGCGCGCTCCAAATACGGTGCCAAGCGGCCCAAGAAGTAACCCCCATTCGTTTCAACAGCGGGTACATCGGCCTGGCGCCGGGTGCCCGGGTGCAGCCGCCACTTCGGTCGCGGCAGGTAAGTGGCTCTCCTGATGGAAGCCGTGGCCGCCATGGGCGGCTCAACTGAATCGTCACAAGGAAATCATCATGCCCCGTCGTCGCGAAGTCCCGAAACGCGAAATCCTCCCGGATCCCAAATATGGCAGCGTCGAGCTCGCCAAATTCATGAACGTCGTCATGCTCTCCGGCAAGAAAGCCGTGGCAGAGCGCATCGTATATGGCGCCCTGGCGCAGATCGAAACCAAGACGGGCAAAGAGCCCATCGAGGTCTTCAACAACGCCATCAACAACATCAAGCCGGTGGTCGAGGTCAAGAGCCGGCGGGTCGGCGGGGCCAACTACCAGGTCCCGGTCGAGGTGCGCCCCGTGCGTCGCCTGGCGCTGGCCATGCGCTGGCTGCGTGAAGCCGCCAAGAAACGCGGCGAGAAATCCATGGATCAGCGCCTCGCCGGCGAACTCATGGATGCCGCCGAAGGCCGCGGCGGCGCCATGAAGAAACGCGAAGACACTCACAAGATGGCCGAGGCCAACAAAGCCTTCAGCCACTTCCGCTGGTAAGCCCGCAGGCACGCCAGTCGGTCATCACCCAGGAATCTCATCACCATGGCCCGCAAAACCCCCATTCAGCGCTATCGCAACATCGGTATCTCGGCACACATCGATGCCGGCAAGACCACCACGACCGAGCGCATCCTGTTCTACACCGGCGTCAACCACAAGATTGGCGAAACCCA
The DNA here is from genome assembly GCF_041675725.1 of Castellaniella sp. Classification (GTDB taxonomy): domain Bacteria; phylum Pseudomonadota; class Gammaproteobacteria; order Burkholderiales; family Burkholderiaceae_B; genus Castellaniella. The sequence continues at coordinate 11,634 of NZ_JBAYTI010000065.1, forward strand.
TGAAGGCTCGGCCACCATGGACTGGATGGAGCAAGAACAAGAGCGCGGCATCACCATCACGTCGGCTGCCACCACCGCCTTCTGGCGCGGCATGGAGCACCAGTACGATGAGCACCGCATCAACATCATCGACACCCCGGGTCACGTCGACTTCACCATCGAGGTCGAACGGTCCATGCGCGTGCTCGACGGCGCCTGCATGGTCTATTGCGCCGTGGGCGGCGTGCAGCCGCAATCCGAAACCGTGTGGCGTCAGGCCAACAAGTACGGCGTGCCGCGCCTGGCCTTCGTCAACAAGATGGACCGCACCGGGGCCAACTTCTTCAAGGTGCTCGAGCAAATGAAGCTGCGCCTGAAGGCCAACCCGGTGCCCATCGTCATTCCCATTGGCGCCGAAGACGGCTTCAAGGGCGTGGTCGACCTCACCAAGATGAAAGGCATCATCTGGGACGAGGCCTCCATGGGCACCAAGTTCGAGTACATCGAGATCCCCGCCGAGCTGGCCGACGAGGCCGCCCAATGGCGCGAGAATCTGGTCGAGGCCGCGGCCGAAGCCAACGAAGAGCTGATGGACAAATACCTGGAGACGGGCGAGCTCACCGAGCAGGAGATCGACCGCGGCATCCGCATCCGCACCATCGCGGGTGAAATCCAGCCGGTGCTGTGCGGCACGGCCTTCAAGAACAAGGGCGTGCAGCGCATGCTCGATGCCGTCATCGACTACCTGCCCTCGCCCATCGACATTCCGCCCGTTCGGGGCACGGACGACGAAGGCAACGAAATCGTCCGCAAGGCGGACGACAACGAGAAGCTCTCGGCGCTGGCATTCAAGCTGATGACCGATCCCTTCGTGGGCCAGCTGACCTTCATCCGCGTGTATTCGGGCGTGCTGCGCTCGGGCGACACCGTGTACAACCCCATCAAGGGCAAGAAAGAGCGCATCGGCCGGATCCTGCAGATGCACGCCAACAACCGCGCCGAACTCAAAGAAGTGGTCGCGGGCGACATCGCCTCGGTGGTCGGCCTCAAAGACGTCACCACGGGCGAAACCCTGTGCGACGTGGGCGATCACGTCCTGCTCGAGCGCATGGAGTTCCCCGATCCCGTGATCTCGCAGGCCGTAGAGCCCAAGTCCAAGGCCGACCAAGAAAAAATGGGCATCGCCCTGTCGCGTCTGGCGGCCGAAGACCCTTCGTTCCGCGTGCACAGCGACGAGGAATCCGGCCAGACCATCATCTCCGGCATGGGCGAGCTGCACCTCGAAGTGCTGGTCGACCGCATGCGCCGCGAATTCGGCGTCGAAGCCAACGTGGGCAAGCCCCAGGTGGCCTACCGCGAAACCATCCGCAAGACCTGCGAAGAAGTCGAAGGCAAGTTCGTCAAGCAGTCGGGCGGGCGCGGCCAGTACGGCCACGTGGTGCTCAAGCTCGAACCCCTGCCGGCGGGCAGCGGCTACGAGTTCGTCGACGCCATCAAGGGCGGCGTGGTGCCGCGCGAATACATCCCGGCCGTCGACAAGGGCATCCAGGACACCCTGCCCGCCGGCGTGGTGGCCGGATACCCGGTGGTGGACGTCAAGGTCACGCTGTTCTTCGGTTCGTACCACGATGTGGACTCGAACGAAAACGCCTTCAAGATGGCGGCGTCCATGGCCTTCAAAGACGGCATGCGCAAGGCCAGCCCGGTGCTGCTCGAGCCCATGATGCACGTCGAGGTCGAGACCCCCGAAGACTACGCGGGCACCGTGATGGGCGACCTGTCCTCGCGGCGCGGCATGGTTCAGGGCATGGACGACATCCCCGGTGGCGGCAAGAACATCAAGGCCGAGGTTCCGCTGGCCGAAATGTTCGGCTATGCCACCAGCCTGCGTTCGCAGACCCAGGGGCGCGCCACCTACACAATGGAATTCAAGCAGTACGCAGAAGCGCCTCGCAACGTTGCTGACGAAGTCATCGCGGCGCGCGGCAAATAATCACAGGCCCGGCTCATGAGGCCGGGCAGGCATCCAACTTCATTCAGACAGGATTCATCATGGCAAAAGGCAAGTTTGAACGGACCAAACCGCACGTGAACGTGGGTACGATCGGCCACGTTGACCACGGCAAGACGACACTCACGGCGGCCATCACCACGGTGCTGGCCAAGGCCATGGGTGGCGAGGCCAAAGGGTACGACCAGATCGACAACG
>NZ_JBAYTI010000066.1:0-13672 GCF_041675725.1 Castellaniella sp.
CGTGCTGGCTCGGCAGCAGGCAGTCGATGCCGGGGTGGACGAAGTTGTGCAGTTTCGCGACGGGTTCCTGACAGAAGGGGCATCCTGCAACGTCTGGATGGTCAAAGACGGGGTGCTGCGGGCCCCCTTGCGCAACCATCTGATTCTCGAGGGGGTGCGCTACGCCTTCCTGGTCGAGCTGGCCCGGCAGGCGGGCATCCCCTTCGAGGCGCGCCCCATCCCGCTCGACGAGGTCCGCCAAGCCGATGAGCTGATGCTCACTTCGGCCAGCAAAGAAGTCCTGCCGGTCACCCTGCTGGATGGCAGGCCCGTGGGCGCGGGCCGTCCCGGGCCGGTGTATGCATGTTTGCGCGCGGGCTACGATGCCGCCATCGAAGCCGTCGTCGCCGCAGGCTGAATCCGGCATAGAATGACACACTGCAGCAATTTTTATCCGGGAGGAATGTGTGATGCAAGAAGTGGTGATCGTCCAGGCCTGTCGTACGGCCATTGGTGATTTCGGCGGCGCGCTCAAGGATGTCGCGCCCTGCGAGCTGGGGGCGCTGGTGGTGCGCGAACTTCTGGCGCGTGCCCAGGTGCCGGCGGCCGACGTCGGGCACGTGGTGTTTGGCCACGTGGTCAACACCGAGCCGCGCGACATGTACTTGTCGCGGGTGGCGGCGCTCAATGCCGGCATCGACAAGAGCACGCCGGCTTTCAACGTCAATCGCCTGTGCGGTTCGGGGCTGCAGGCCATTCTGTCGGCCGCGCAAGGCTTGATGTTGGGCGATACCGACATCGCCATCGGGGGCGGGGCAGAAAGCATGAGCCGGGCGCCCTACGTTGCGGTGGGCCAGCGCTGGGGCTCGCGCATGGGCGATGCCCGCCTGGTCGACATGATGGTGGGCGCGCTGTCCGATCCTTTCGAAAAAAATCACATGGGGGTGACGGCCGAAAACATAGCCCAAAAATACGGCATCAGCCGGGCCGACCAGGATGCCCTCGCACTCGAGTCGCACCGGCGGGCGGCGCACGCCATCGAGCAGGGGTATTTTGCCGAGCAGATCGTCCCGGTCGTCCAGAAGACCCGCAAGGGCGAGATCGTTTTCGATCGCGACGAGCACGTGCGCGGCGATGTCACGGCCGACAGCTTCAGCAAGCTCAAGCCCGTATTTCTCAAGGAAAACGGCACGGTGACAGCGGGCAACGCATCGGGTCTGAACGACGGCGCAGCCGCCGTGCTGCTGATGACCGCCGATGCCGCCCGCGCGCGCGACATCCAGCCCATGGCGCGCCTGGTGGCTTACGGCCATGCCGGGGTGGATCCGCAGTACATGGGCATGGGCCCGGTCCCGGCCACGCGCCAGGCACTGCAGCGCGCCGGCCTCGAACTGGCCCAGATGGACGTGATCGAGGCCAACGAGGCCTTTGCCGCGCAGGCGTGCGCAGTATCGCGCGAGCTCGGATTCGACCCTGCCCGGGTCAATCCCAATGGCAGCGGGATCAGCCTCGGGCATCCCATTGGCGCCACGGGGGCGTTGATCACGGTCAAGGCCTTGCACGAGCTGCAGCGCATACAGGGCCGTTATGCGCTGGTGACGATGTGCATCGGCGGCGGCCAGGGGATTGCGGCCATTTTCGAGCGGGTCTGAGGCGTGGCGCGCGGGCACGGTCACGGGCAGCGGCCCGCGCGTGCGCAGGCGCTCGAAGCGCCCACCCTGTCCGAGCAGGACGGGGTGCGCTACCTGCACCTGGGTACCGAGTGGGTGCAGGGGGCGATGCGCCTGAGCCGGCCCTCCGAGCTCGTCCTGGGGTACACGCGCCAGATGATGGCCTGGCTGCTGTTCGTGCGTCCCGGCCAGCGCGATACGCTGGCCATTCTGGGGCTGGGGGCCGGGGCCTTGTTGCGTTTCTGCTTGCGGCATACGCGCAGCCAGGTGGTCACGGTCGAGCACAATGAACGGGTGGTCGCATTTTGCCGCAGCTATTTCCGTCTGCCCGAACCCGAGCGTGCCCGGATCGACCTCGCCGATGCCCGGGTCTGGGTGGCCGAACCCCAGCGGGCTGGGCGTTACAAGGCGCTGATGGTGGATGTCTACGACGGCCAGGCGCAAGGCCCCGTGTGCGATGACCCGGCTTTTTACCGTGATTGCCATCGGGTCCTCGAAGAGGGCGGGGTGATGGCAGTCAACCTGTTTAGCCGGCATCCCAGCTGGTCTCCCAACGTGCGTGGCATCCGGGCGGCGTTCAAGGGGCTGGTCCTGCGTCTGCCGGAGATCGACGAAGGCAACGTCGTGCTGCTCGCTTTCAAGGGGACGCTGCCAGATCTCCATGGCAGCGACACGCTCGCGCGGGCCCAGTGGCTCGAGGCGCGTCTGGGCCTGCCCGCGGTGCAGTGGCTGCATGCCCTGCAGCAAGAGGGCCTCGTCGTTTGACATGGTCCCTGTTTATCCCTAAAATTTCGGTCTTTCCTCGGCAGGCGGTTAGCTCAGTTGGTTAGAGCGCTACGTTGACATCGTAGAGGTCGCTGGTTCGAATCCAGTACTGCCTACCAGACACCCCGACCCCCCATGAAACGCCCGTTGCCAAGCCACCGGCCGGTGGTTTTTGCGCATGGGGCCGCAACGCCTGTTTTTCAGTCCTGGTCCGTCCGTTGCGCGCGACAGGGCCTGGACGCCCGAAAAAGCCGGTTCTTCAATTGATTGTTCGGGTACTGGTTGCTAAACTTGACAAGTTACACGCAATGCTGTCTTGTCGCGGCCTGCCGCCTCTTGGGTGCTGGCCGCATTTTAGCTATCCAGGTTGTTTTTCTATGATTTGCATCACCCTTCCCGACGGTTCGAAGCGCTCGTTCGAGCAACCGGTGTCCGTGCATGACGTCGCGCATTCGATAGGCCCCGGGTTGGGCAAGGCGGCTTTGGCCGGCCGCGTGGCGTACCCTGGGCAGCTGGCCCAGCTGGTCGATACCAGCCACCTCATAGAGCAGGATGCCAACCTCGCCATCGTCACCGACAAAGACCCCGATGGCCTGGATCTCATCCGCCATTCCACGGCCCATTTATTGGCGTACGCTGTCAAGTCGCTGTTTCCCGATGCCCAGGTCACCATCGGTCCGGTGATCGAAAACGGCTTCTATTACGACTTCTCCTACAAGCGGCCCTTCACCCCCGAAGACCTCGACGCCATCGAGAAAAAAATGGCCGAACTCGCCCGGCTCGACCAGCCAGTCGTGCGCGAGGAATGGTCGCGCGATGACGCGGTCAAGTTCTTCCGCGGCATCGGCGAAGCGTACAAGGCCGAGATCATTGCCTCCATCCCGGGCAACGAAACCATCAGCCTGTACCGCGAGGGCGACTTCATCGATTTGTGCCGGGGCCCGCACGTGCCGTCCACCGGGCGCTTGCGGGTCTTCAAGCTCACCAGCGTGGCGGGTGCCTATTGGCGGGGCGACAGCAACAACGAAATGCTGCAGCGCATTTACGGCACGGCCTGGGCGCGCAAAGAAGACCAGGACGCCTATCTGCACATGCTCGAGCAGGCCGAACTGCGGGATCACCGGCGCATCGGCCGCGAGCTGGATCTGTTTCATTTCCAAGAAGAGGCGCCCGGCCTCATTTTCTGGCATCCCAAGGGCTGGGCCATCTGGCAGCAGGTCGAGCAGTACATGCGTCAGGTCTACGTCGACAACGGCTACCAAGAAGTCAAGGCGCCGCAAATCCTCGATTTGTCCCTCTGGAAAAAAACCGGGCACTGGGACAACTACAAAGAAAACATGTTCACGACCGAGTCCGAGAACCGTGTCTACGGGCTCAAGCCCATGAACTGCCCCGGGCACGTCCAGATCTTCAACGCGGGTCTGCACTCGTACCGCGAGCTGCCCGTACGCTATGGCGAGTTCGGCCAGTGCCATCGCAACGAGCCGTCAGGGTCGCTGCACGGCATGATGCGGGTGCGGGGGTTCACCCAGGACGATGGCCATATTTTCTGCACCGAAGACCAGCTCCAGGAAGAATGCGCCGCCTTTACCCGCCTGCTGCAAAAGGTCTACGCGGATTTCGGCTTCACCGAGATCCTCTACAAGGTGGCCACGCGCCCCGAAAAGCGCATCGGCGAAGATGCCGTCTGGGACAAGGCCGAAAAAGCCCTGATGGACAGCCTGGAGGCGTCGGGCTGCCACTACGAGGTCTCCGAGGGCGAAGGGGCGTTTTATGGCCCCAAGATCGAATATACGCTCAAAGATGCCATTGGCCGGCACTGGCAATGTGGCACGATCCAGGTCGATTTTTCGATGCCCAAGCGCCTGGGGGCCGAGTACGTCGATGCATCCGACCAGCGCCGCACGCCCGTCATGCTGCACCGGGCCATCCTGGGCTCGTTCGAGCGTTTCATCGCCATGCTCATCGAAAACCACGCGGGGGCGCTGCCCCCCTGGCTGGCGCCACATCACGCCGTGGTGTGCTGCATTTCCGAAAGCTCTGCCCCGTACGCCGAAGAGGTCGCCAAGGCGCTGGTGCAGCAGGGGTTTCGCGCGTTCTCCGATCTGCGCGGCGAGAAGATCACGCGCAAGGTGCGCGAGCACAGCCTGCAAAAGATCCCCTATATTCTCGTGGTGGGCGACAAGGAACGCGCAGCCGGCACGGTGTCGGTGCGCGGCCGGGGCAATCTCGACCTCGGTTCCCTGTCGGTCGCCGATTTTTCCGCGCGTCTGCTCAACGAGATCCGTACGCGACAAACCGTCCTGGGCCCAGCTGCTTGAGCCCACCCTTTCCCTTCTTCAGGAGTCCTAGACATCGCAACCGAAAAAAAGCACCGCGTCAATGGTGAAATTCGTATCCATGAAGTCCGCCTCATCGGGGTGGACGGTGAACAGATCGGCATTGTTCGCACCTCCGAGGCCATGGCCTTGGCCGAACAACACGACGTCGACCTGGTCGAGATCGCCCCCACGGCCAGCCCGCCGGTCTGCCGGCTCATGGATTACGGCAAGTTCCGCTACCAGGAACAAAAACGGCAGGCCGAAGCCAGAGCCCGGCAAAAAATCATACAAGTCAAGGAAGTCAAGTTCCGGCCGGGCACGGACGAGGGCGATTATCAAGTCAAGCTGCGCAACCTGCGCCGCTTCATCGAGGACGGTGACAAGGCCAAGGTGACCCTGCGGTTTCGCGGGCGCGAAATGGCGCACCAGGAACTCGGCATGCGGGTACTCGAACGCGTACGCGACGACCTCGGCGACCTGGTCCAGGTCGAGGCCATGCCCAAGCTCGAAGGGCGCCAGATGGTGATGGTGCTGGCGCCGCGCAAGAAGTCCGGCAAGCATGGGGATGCGGCCTGATGAACGTCCTGTTCGTCATCGATCCGCTGCCCGGCCTGAAGGCCTGGAAGGACTCGTCCGTGGCCATGATGCGTGGCCTGGCCGCCAGAGGGCATACGTTCAGCTTTGCCACCATGCCCGATCTGTACGTACTGGAAGGGCGGGTACGCGTCGCGGCAACCGCGATGCAGCTGGTGGACGACCCCGATTGGTCGGGCCATGCCTGGTGGCAGCAAAGCGCACAGGCCGACGACTGCCTGCTGGCTGATTTCGATGCGGTCCTGATGCGCAAGGATCCGCCATTCGATATGGAGTACTTCCATGCCACGCATTTGTTCGACCATGCGCGCGCGCAGGGGGCACGGGTATTCAACTCGGGCGAGGCCATGCGCAACCATCCCGAAAAGCTTTCCATCATCGAATTCCCGCAATACACCACGCCGACCCTGGTCAGCCGCGACATGGCGCGCTTGCGCGCGTTCCATGCGCAGCACGGCGATGTCATCGTCAAGCCGCTCGATGGCATGGGCGGCAGTGGGGTGTTTCGCCTGTTGCCCGACGACCCGAATCTGGGCGCCATCCTCGAGGCACTGACGCAGCTGGGCAGCCAGAGCATCATGGCCCAGCGCTACATCCCGGCCATTGTCCAGGGCGACAAGCGCATTCTCATCATCGATGGCGTGCCGGTGCCCTATGCGCTGGCGCGCATGCCGATGGCGGGCGAGACCCGGGCGAACCTGGCGGCTGGTGGACGCGGGGTGGCGCAGCCGCTGAGCACCCGCGATCTAGAGCTCGCACATGCCGTGGGCGAGCGCCTGGCGCCCCGGGGCCTGCTGCTGATCGGGCTGGACGTCATTGGCGACTGCATCACCGAAATCAACGTCACCAGCCCGACGTGCTTCGTGGAAATCACCGAACAAACCGGCGTTGATGTGGCAGGGCGCTTCGTCGAGGCCCTTGAACGCGCCGTGTCGGCCTGACCATGGCGGCCGCCCGCATTGCATTGGTCATGCACCTGCCGCTGGGGGCGGCATTCAAACAGTGCGCGGCGCATATACTGGGCGCAACGCCCGAACTGCCCGTGTTCGACATCGCGCCCGATGCAGATCCCCAAGCCGAGATCGACAAGCTGTCGCGCTGGCTGCACGCGGGCGATCCACGTGAACCGGTCCTGTTGTTGTGCGACCTGTACGGGGCCACGCCGTTCAACATCGCCTCGCAGGCTCGCCAGCAGGCGCTCGAGGAAGGGCGTGTCGTGCATTTACTGACCGGCACCAACGCCTGCATGGTCCTGAAGGCGCTGACGGACTCGTCCGCCGGCGCCGGTTGTTTCAGCGACCGCGTGCTGCAAGGGGCGCTGCGCGGTATCGTCGATGCTCAACTGCCCCCTGACTGACCGGAGCCCCTGTTCATGCCGTCGATCGATCTGGTGATTTCCAACAAACTGGGGCTGCATGCGCGGGCTGCAGCCAAGCTGACCCAGCTTGCGGGGCGCTACCAGAGCGAAGTCCACATCTCCCGCGGGGGGCAGAGGGTCAACGCCAAGAGCATCATGGGCGTGATGATGCTGGCCGCCGGCCTGGGTGTCAGCGTGCGCATCGACGCGCACGGCGATGATGCAGAAAAGGCCCTGGCCGACATCCAGCGACTGTTCGAGGGCAAATTCGGTGAAGCCGAATGATACCGGCGTCATGATGCCGTTTGCCCATCCCGCCGATACGGCGCTGTCATCCACCCTGTCGCTGTATGGCCAGGGCGTGGTGCGCGGCTACGCCATCGGCCGGGCCGTCGTCATGAGCGCCGCTTCGCTCGAGGTCGCCCATTACCGGATTGCGCCCGACAGCGTCCCGGCCGAGCAGCAGCGTTTCGTGCAGGCCGTGCAGGCCGCCGTGGCGGATCTGCAGCAGGTGGCCGATGATCTCCCGCCAGATGCGCCGCGCGAGCTCGGCGTGCTGTTGTCCATGCATGCGATGCTGCTGCAGGATCCCATGCTGGTCGATTCCGTGTGCCAGCTGATCGCCGAGCGCCAATACAATGCCGAGTGGGCCCTGGCGTCCCAGGGCCAGGTGCTGTCCGAGCAATTTTCCCTGATCGAGGACGACTACCTGCGCGAGCGCGGCAACGATGTCCGCCAGGTCATAGAGCGGGTCTTGCGCATGCTGTCGGGGTCCGGCCAGTGGCTGCCCGATCTCGACGGCGTGCCCGAAGAATCCAGCCTGATCGTGGTGGCCCGGGACATTTCTCCGGCCGACATGATGCGTTTGCGCGGCGGGCGGTTTGCCGCGTTCCTCACCGATCTGGGCAGCCCGACGTCGCATACGGCCATCGTGGCGCGCAGCATGAACGTACCCGCCGTCGTGGGCATGGACAGGGTGCGCGCGCTGGTGCGCGATGGCGACCTGTTGATCGTGGATGGCGTGCAGGGTCACGTCTTGGTCAACCCCTGCCACAGCGTGCTGATCGAGTACGAGCAGCGCCGGGCCGCCTTCCTGCTCGAACGGGGCGAACTCGAAACCTTGCGTTTTGCGCCGGCGGTCACGCTCGATGGGGTCCGGGTGCAGATCGAAGCCAACATCGAACTTCCTGAAGAAGCGCCATTCGTGTTGTCCAGCGGCGCCCAGGGCATTGGCTTGTTTCGCACCGAGTTCCTGTTCATGGGGCGGGCCGCGCTGCCGACCGAAGAAGAGCAATACGAGGCGTACGCCAGTGTCGTGGGGGCCATGCAAGGCCGCCCGGTCACGATTCGCACGCTGGACATCGGGGCCGACAAGACGCTGGATGGCGAGGCCACCGTGGCCACCAACCCGGCGTTGGGGCTGCGGGCGATCCGCTATTGTCTGGCGCATCCCGAGATGTTCAACACGCAGTTGCGCGCGCTGTTGCGGGCGGCTGCGCATGGGCCGGTGCGCATCCTGCTGCCCATGGTGTCCAGCCTGACGGAAATTCACGCCGCGCGCCGCGCCCTTGAACGCGCGGCCCGGGAACTGCACGAGCAGGGCATGGCATATGCTGATCAGGTCGCCCTGGGCGCCATGGTCGAGATCCCCGCCATGGCGATCGCCATCGAGCCCTTTGCCGCGGTGCTCGATTTTCTCTCGATCGGAACCAACGACCTGATTCAATATGTGTTGGCCATAGACCGCGCCGACAAGGACGTGGCGCCGCTGTACGATCCCATGCATCCTGCGGTGCTGCGCCTGATCGCTCAGGTGATCAACGCCGGCGAGCGTTTTGGGATACCGGTGTCCATTTGCGGGGAAATGGCCGGCGATGCACGCTACACCCGCATGCTGCTTGGCCTGGGGCTGACGGGATTCTCGATGCATCCGCAGCAGCTGCTCGACGTCAAGAAAGAAATCCTCGGGGCGCATTCGAATGCGCTGCGGGCCAGCGTGGCGGTTGCACTGAATCGGGCAGAGCGTATCGATTTGGCTGCCTTGCGACCATGATCCGAGTATGATTCAGCCATGCGAATTCGGCCCGCTTCCCTACAACGACCCTTCACCCAGCTGGCCCAATTCGGACAGAGGCTCGGGCTGCGTTCCCTCAGGCGCGGTGTCTTGCTCGGCGTGGTGCTGGTCGGGGTCCTTGCGCTGGGCAACGTGCTCACGATCCACCATGTTCTGCGCCAGTCCGGCGACCTCGCCGCCACGGTGAACCTGGCCGGCAAGCTGCGCATGCTCAGCCAGCGCATGACGCAGAAAGTGCTGTTGCTGAACGACGGAAACCGCGCACAGACCCTGGCCGACATGCGCCTGCTCGAAGCCCGGTTCCAGCTCATCCTGACCCACTTCGAACAGGGCAACGTGCTGTCGGATCACCCTCTGCCGGCCTTGCCCGATACCTTGCAGCCTGGCCTCGAAAGCCTCGATCATGCCTGGCAGGCTTATTCGCTGTTTCTGATCAATCCGGGCGCCTGGGCCGGAGACCGCGACCAGGCCCTGGGGCAGTTCCTGCAGGCCGACAGCCAGCTGCTCGAACAAACGGAATCTTTCGTAAGCTACTGGGTGCGCCATGCCGAGGACATCCAAGACAAGATCCTGCTGACGGCCTATGCACTGTTCGCCATCAATTTCGTCTTGCTGATGCTGGCCTGGCTGTTGCTGCGCCGTCATATCCTGCGGCCCATCGATGCCCTGATGGCGCAATGCCGGGCGCTGTCTGCGGGCCACTTCGAGACGCGCTCCCGGCTGAAGGCCACCGACGAGTTCAATGCGCTGGGTCGGGCCCTGAACGAATCGGCGGCCTATATACAGAATCTGCTCATACAGTTGCACGAAGAGCACGACGCTTTGTTGCGCGCCGAGGCGTCCAATCGCCAGGCCGCGCTGGTGTATCGCCACACCAGTGAAGCCATGGTGGTTACTGATCCTGATGGCTACATCCAGGACATCAATCCAGCCTTTACGGCGATCACCGGCTACCAGATCGACGAGGTCGTGGGGCGCTCGATGAACATCCTCAGCTCCGGGCACCATGATGCGGCGTTCTATCGACAGCTGTGGAACAGTCTGAAAGCCACTGGGCAATGGTCCGGCGACGTTCATAACCGGCGCAAATCAGGCGAAGTCTATATCGAGCGCTTGTCCATCAGCACGTCCTACAACGAAGACGGTTCCGTGAACTCCCGCGTGGGCCTGTTTTCCGACGTGACCCAGAAGCGCAAGCAGGAGGCGCTGATCTGGTACCAGGCCCATCACGACCTGCTCACTGACCTGCCCAACCGGCAGCAGCTGCACGACACCCTGAACAAGTCCATCGCCCAGGTATTCGAAAACGGCACGAACTTTGCTTTGATCTTCCTGGACCTGGACAATTTCAAAGAGATCAACGACAAATTCGGCCACCACGAGGGCGACCGCCTGCTGCAGATCGTGGCCGAGCGCCTGAAATCATGCGTGCCGGATTCCGACTGCGTCGCCCGCCTGGGGGGCGACGAGTTCACCATCCTGGTCCATGGCATCCAGCAGGCCGACGACATGCGGCCGATCTGCGACAACATTCTTCAGGTCGTGGCGGCGCCGTGCCGGTTGAACAACAGCGTGGTGCAGGTGTCGGTCAGCATGGGGGTCACGTTTTGCCCGCAGGACGGGGTCAACGCAGCCGATCTGCTGCGCTTCGCCGACCTGGCCATGTACGTCGCCAAACAAAAAGGGCGCAACCAGTACAGTTTTTATTCCGGGCAGATCCATGACCGTATCCGCGAGCGGCGCAGGCTGCAGGCCGATCTGGCGGATGCCTTGCGGGAGCACCGATTGATCCTGCATTTTCAGCCGCTGGTTGACATGCGCTCGGGCCGGATCGTCGCTGCCGAAACCCTGTTGCGCTGGCTGCATCCAGAAAAAGGGCTGCTCGAGCCGGTCCGGTTCATCGATCTGGCCGAAGACTCTGGTCTGATTGTGCCCTTTGGTGACTGGGTGTTCCATCAGGCGGTCGAGCAACTCGCCCGGTGGCGCGCGCAGCACGATCCGGATTTCACGATCAGCATCAACGTATCGCCCGTGCAATTCCAGAAGGACGGGCTGCAGCCGGCGGCCTGGATCGGGTATATGGAATCCCTTGGGGTGCCCTGTTCCGCGCTTTCGCTGGAGATCACCGAAAGCCTCCTGATGCGGTCCGACGAACATGTCCTGGATCGTCTGCGCAGCCTGCGTGCCGCCGGCATTCGCATTGCTCTGGATGATTTCGGCACCGGGTATTCTTCTTTTGCCTACCTCAAGCGTTTTGCGCTGGATTGCCTGAAAATCGATCGCAGTTTCGTCAACCACCTCTCTGAAGATTCCGAAGACCTGGTTCTGTGCCAAGCCATCGCCGCCATGGCCCACCAACTGGGCTTGGCGGTCGTCGCCGAAGGGGTCAGGAACCAGGCCCAGCGCGACCTGTTGCTGGGCATGGGGTGCGAGATCGGGCAGGGGGCCGGCTATTCGGTCCCCGTGCCCGCCGAGGCATTCGAAGCGTTGTTTCATCAGCCGCTGACCATCCCTTCGTTGCCGCGGGCTGTGGCGATGAAAGCCGGCAAACACTGATTACAAATCAGGGTTTACCCGCTGTTTTGCCTTGCTAGAATGGGTCGTTTCGAACCTTTCTCGAAGGATGAATATGACCAATCTGCCCAAAATGACTGTCCTGGCCGTCCTGTTGGCTTGCGCGGGCGTCCTGGCTGCCTGCTCGGATGGCGACGAGGCGGCCCAGGCGCCAGCGGCGTCGGCCCCGGCCCCTGCGCCGACGCCGGCCCCTGCTTCGCCCGCGACACCCGCATCGCCGGCAACACCGCCGGCGCAAGGCCCCAGTGCGGATACGCCGGCCCCCGCACCGGACGCGTCGCCCATGGCGGACGACGCGCCTCAACCCCCACAAGCCGAGCCACTGGAACAGCAGGCAAAGAATGCGCTGAGCGACGTGGGCGACAAGGCCGCCGAACTGGGGAAAGGCGTGGCGGACCAGGCGGGGGAGTGGGCTCGCCAAGCGGGTCGAGCCGCCGATGAAGCCCGCCAGTCGGTCGAGGACGGCGCCGCCAAGGCGGATGCCGCCATTCAGGGGGCCATCGGCCAGACATCGTCCAAGTGACAAAACGGTCCACTCAAGCCGGTGACTGGCCGCCCGCCGCCGTATAGTGGGCAGGTTGCCATCCAGTTTGCCATCATCGAGTGGGCCATGTCACTTGCCGTCCTGTCCAGTTGCACCTTGCGCGGCTTGCGGGCCTGTGCCGTGCAGGTCGAAGTGCACGTCGGCAGGGGGCTGCCGGCATTTTCGCTGGTGGGCTCGCTCGCTGCCGAAGTTCGCGAGAGCCGCGAACGGGTGCGGTCGGCCATCCTGAACAGCGGTTTCACGTTTCCTGACGGGCGGATCACGGTCAATCTGGCGCCGGCCGATCTGCCCAAGGAATCCGGGCACTTCGATTTACCTATTGCACTGGGGGTGCTGTTGGCCTCCGGGCAAATCGTCGATGCGGCGGGTCACGCGCCGCGTGTGGGCCGTTATCTGTTGTGCGGCGAACTGTCCCTGACAGGCAGCATCGTGGCAACGGGCTCTGCTCTTGCGATCGGCTTGTCGGTGGTACGCGACAGGCTGCCGGGCAACCCCTTGGCGAACGCGCTGATCCTGGCCAGCCGCGATGCCCCGATGGCCGCACAAGTGCCGGGTCTGGTTGCATTCGGGGCGGACACGCTGGCTGACGCCGTCGGCCACCTGTCGGGCCGGCATCCGTTGCAGCAAGCCCGTGCGCCCGCGCCCACGTCGCCCTCATTCGAGCGCGTACCGTGCCTGTCGGACGTGCGCGGCCAGCTGGCGGCGCGCCAGGCGCTCGAAGTGGCGGCCGCGGGGGCGCACGGCCTGTTGATGTCGGGTACGCCGGGCGTGGGGAAAAGCATGCTGGCACAGCGGTTGCCTGGTCTGCTGCCGCCGCTGACACTGGAACAGACGCTCGAAGTGGCAGCCGTGCACAGCTTGGTTACACCCGGGTATGAACCGGATGCCAGTGCGCCTTTCCGGGCACCCCATCACAGTGCGTCCATGGCCGCGCTGGTGGGTGGGGGCCTGCGGATCCGCCCCGGCGAGATCAGCCTGGCACACCACGGCGTCCTGTTCCTGGACGAGTTCCCCGAGTTCGACCGCCGGGCATTAGAGGCCTTGCGCGAACCCCTCGAGACCGGCCAGATCACGGTCGCCAGGGCCAGCGGCACGTGTCGTTTTCCCGCCGGTTTCCAACTGGTGGCGGCGATGAATCCCTGTCCCTGCGGTTGGTATGGGCATACGGATCGCCAACCCGCATGCCAGTGTTCGGATGAGCAGGTCAGGCGTTACCGCAACCGCATTTCGGGGCCCTTGCTGGATCGGATCGATCTGCACGTGCGGCTCGCCCCTGAAGCCAGGGCGTCCGAGGCCGCGCCGGGCGAGCCGTCTGCGGCTGTGCGCGAACGGGTGCGTGCGGCCCGCACCAGGCAGTGGGCCCGCCAGGGCTGCCTGAACAGCCAGTTGCAGGGGGCCGCACTCGAGGCGCATGCGCCGCTGGATCGTGAAAGCCGCAGCCTGCTGCGCGAGGCCCAGCAAGCCTGGAACTGGTCGGTGCGCTCGGTGCAGCGTACGCAGCGGGTCGCCCGCACGCTGGCCGACCTTCAGCATGCACCTCGCATGGGCAGCCAGCATGTGGCCCAGGCCATGCAGTACAGGCCTGAATCCGTTTGCCGTTAAAATCCTGGGGTCCGTATTGCAGAGATCGTCATGATTCCACCACACCCTTTTCTTGAAGACGTCCAGAAGAATCTTTCCGACTTGCTGGCCAAGACGCCGGCGGCCGACGTAGAACGGGCCGTCAAGGCATTCATGGCGCAGGCCTTTGCGCGCATGGACCTGATCACCCGCGAAGAATTCGACATACAGGCC
>NZ_JBAYTI010000067.1:0-13504 GCF_041675725.1 Castellaniella sp.
CGCGTTGCAGGTGGCGTTCGGCATCGGTAATGCCCAGCGCCCAGACCGGCGCATACAGGTTTTCTTCGACACTGAGATCTGGAATGAGGCGGCGATCCTCGGGCGCGTAGCCAATACCCAGCGACGTCCGTTTGTATGCCGGCAGGGCTACCAGATCCTGGCCATCCATTTGGATGCTGCCTGACTCGACTGGCAACAAGCCCATGATGGAGCGCATCAGGGTCGTTTTGCCCGCGCCGTTGCGCCCCGTGATCCCCACGATGGCCCCACGCGCGACGCTGAGCGCCACCTTGCGCAATATCGTGGTGGTACCGATCTTCACATTGAGGTCGCGAACGTCAAGCATGGGCGCCCTCTTGTGCAAGCGGGGCCCGCAGCGGCCTGCCGATGATGTATTCGAGAACCTTTTCGTCTTGCATGACCTCTTCTGGAGATCCGGCCGCCAGGATGGCGCCGTCGTAGAAAGCCAGAACCCGGTCGCTGTAGCGACGTACGACCTCCATGTCGTGCTCGACGAACATGGCGGTGACTTCGGCCTCGCGGACGATCTTCATGATACGGTCCATGATTTCGAATTTTTCGGAGCTGTCGACCCCGCTGGTGGGTTCATCGAGCAGCAGGACGCGTGGATCCGCGACCATGGCCAGGGCAATGTCCAGCAGCTTGCGCACGCCTTCGGGCAGAATGCCCGCCAGGGAACCAGCGAACTGGGTGAGTTCGAACCGCGCCAGAATCTCTTGGGCTTGATCCAGCGGCTTGCCAACGATACCCAGGGCGGTCTCGACGTTTTCGACAGCCGTCAGAGAGTCGAACAACTGGGGAATCTGGAAGGAGCGGGCAATCCCCATGCGCGTGATTTCCCGTGGCGGCCGGCCGGTAATTTCCTGGCCATCGAAAAAGATCTGGCCCTGATCAGGCTTCAGGTAGCCCGTGAGCATGTTCACGAACGTGGTCTTGCCCGCGCCGTTGGTACCGATCAGGCCCGACACGCTGTGAGCGTGGATGTCGACCGTGATGTCGCGCGCCGCAAATACGGCGCCGAACTGCTTGCGCAGATTTCTGGCAGAGATGAGAACGATGGATTCGGACATGCTCACCCCCCCCTGGCCGACGAGCGCAACCACAACCTGGCGATGCTGATCAGACCGCCTGGCAGGAAAATGATGATGACCAGCATACTGACACCGATGACGATCTGCCACGCATTGGGCACGTACTGAAAAGCCAGCGAACGGATGAGTTCGAGCGCGATGGCACCAAGAAATGGTGCATACGCATTGCGCGTGCCGCCGAGGATGGCGATGAACAGGAATTCGCCCGAAGTGGTCCAGAAGGCAAGATCGGGGTCGATGTGACCAATGCTGAACGACGTAAGCCCCCCGCCCAGCCCCGCCAGAGCACCGGCCAGGGTGTAGTTCCAGAAAATATTGCGCCGCGCCGAAGCCCCAAGGTATTCGACGCGGATCTCGTTGTCTTTCATGGCGGGCCCGAGGCGCCCCATGGGCGTGGCCAGATAGCGCTGCACGGCCCAGATGCTGACGCCCACCACCACCGCCGTGATGATGAACATCGTGCGCCGCGACAGCGCGCCATCGGCCAATAAGAAGAATCCGGGCGACAACACGTTGAACCCATCGCTGCCACCCAGTACCGGGTTGCGAATGAGCAGGCCATACAGGATCATGGTGAAGGCCAGCGTGAGAATGGCAAAGAAAATGTCACGATAGCGCGACAGCAGAACCCCCAGCAAAGCGGCGATCAGCGCAGCCGATACCGTGGCAAGCAACAGCAGCGGCACCAGGTCGCGAATGCCCAGATAGCTCATGGCCATGCCCACGGCATAAGCGCCCGCACAGTAATACAGCCCCTGGCCGAACGACACCAGCCCACAGCGCAACAGCAGCACCAGCCCCAGGGCGGCCAGCCCCTTGGCCAGGGCCACCACGACGACGAACTGCCATGATGACAGGCCGATGCCCAAGGCAATCAGGACCAGCGTGGCAAGCAGCGCGATCAAAGCGTGCTGCTGCCGCAGCATTGACGAGACTTTCATATCTTGCGGGGCTCCGCGGCAGCAAACAGACCCATGGGCCGCACGATCAGAACCACGGCCATGACGGCATAAATGGAGAACAATTCGACCTCGGGAAAATAATGGACGGCGAACGAGCGCACCAGCCCGACGATCAGGGCGCCCAGGGCAGCGCCCGGCAGGGAACCCAGCCCGCCGATCACGATGACCGCAAAAGCCAGCACAATGACCTCGACCCCGATTTCAGGGGCCACCGAGATGGTCGGCGCCGTCAGGGCCCCGCCCAATGCAGCCAGAATGGATCCGGCCACGAACGTGACCAGGAAATAACGCTGCACATTGATGCCCAGCGCCATGCTGATCTCGCGGTCGTGGATGACCACGCGCAGCAGCTTGCCCGGCCGCGTGAATTTGAGAAAGAGCGCCAGGCCCACGCCCGACAGGATGGCAGCGCCCAGGATCACGAAGTTGTAGTTCGGGTAATACAGCAGGCCGATATTGAAGCTGCCCAGCAGGCCATAAGGCTGTGAAATGATGTAGGGCTCGACGCCCCAGATCATTTTCACCACATCTTCCAGAATCAGGAAAATGGCGTATGTGACCAGGAGAAGCACGACCTGGTCTTCTTTGTAGAAACGCCGCAGGATACCGCGCTCGACCACCACGCCCAGTATCAGCCCGCCTATGACACCTGCCAGCAGCAACAGCAGATAGCTGTAATAGGGGTTGTAGTCGCCTGCCAGCCAGAAACCGACGAAAGTCGCCGCCACGTACGCCCCGAGGGTGTAGAACGCCCCGTGCGCCAGGTTGAGGATTTTCATGACGCCGTAGATCAGGGTGAGCCCCACGGCCACCAGGAAAAGCCAGGCGGCATACATGATCCCGTCGATCATGGCAGCAGGCAACATCAACATGGGATCCCCCTTAGTGCTTCATGCCGTTTTTGATCCAGTCTTCGGACTTCACCCCTTCAGGCGGGGTGACGACTTCCGATGGGTAGCGCTTGACGTGCTCGAAGGTGAGCTTGCCATCGACGTTCTTCGCGGTACCGTAGACCACTTCCTGTACCGCCTGGTGGCCATTGCCCAACGCCATTTTCACTTCGCCGGATGGCGACACGAAGGTGAGGCCCTTAAAGGCCGCGATGATTTGCTCGGTATTCGGCGCCTTGCCGCCGTTGTCGGCCTTGGCCTTTTCATAGGCGGCCTTGGTGCCCAAGATGGTCTGGGCCATCTTGTAGGATGGATACCAGGGATCCCCCTTGATCTGATCCCGATAGGCGTTGCGGAACCAGGTATTGAGTTCGGAGTCGGGCGCGAAGACGCCATGCGGCCCCCGTGCGCCGATGATGGTGCCGTCTGGGATCTTGATCTTGTTGTCGTGCGTGATGGTTTCACCCGTCGTGAGGATGGTGGGCACGTGCTCCATCATGCCACGCGGCTGCGCCTGCACGATCAGGCCTTCGAGGTCGCCGCCATAGAAGCTCGAATGCAGGATGTCGGGGTTGGACGCCATGATGGCCGAGATCTCGGCGTTGTACTGCCCCGCCCCCAACTTGGGCATCTGCGACGTGGTGAGCTTGACGTCTGGCTTGAGCTGCTTGAGCGCCCCTTCGAAATCGCGCCAGGAATCCTGGCCCCAGGCGTAGTTCTGGTTGATGCCGGCATAGGTTTCCAAGTTGGGTTTCTGATCGACCGCATACATGGCCGCACCGACGTTGTCCATGGTGCCATGGGCCACTGGACGGAATACATAGTGATGCGTGTCGTCCTCGAAGATGCGGGGCGTGCCGCAGTCGTACAGCATGGTCAGCGTCTTGAGCTCTTCCGCTACCGGTGCAATCGCCAGGCAGTTGCCTGACGAAGTATAGCCGATCACCATGTCGACGCCGGCCCGATCCACCATGTTGCGGAACTCGGTCACTTGCTGGGAGGTGCCGCCACTTTCATCGATATAGACGAATTCGAGCGGTGTGCCACCGAAGCCGACGGAATCGTAAGGCGCGGGCACCTTGCCGGCATTGAGCTCTTCGAAGAGCACTTCGGCGCCATGGCGCGCCGGCACCCCGAAAGGCCCGGCCGCGGCGCCCGACATGAATGTGACGATCCCCACCTTGATGGGTTTTTCGTCGGCCTGGGCGGTGCTACCCAGCGCGAATAATGCGACGGCCACAGCGGCCGAGATCACCTTGATCTGATGAGACATGCTTCCTCCGGAGTGTGAAAGCGGTGGCCTTTGGTTGGGAGCCCCGCGGAGACGGACGCGCACCTGACGGCCAGAGTGTGAGTTCGCCGATAAGCAATATTTTGACACTGCGTGCAACATTTTTCGACAATACCGCTAACGAGAAAGCATAGAACACGTCGTAGACACAATGCAATGGGCATGACCCCACCATCGCCCGATCCCGGCATGCAGCAGTAGAATGGGGTCATGAACACATCCGCACCCTCACTCGAAGACCGCATCTGCGGCGCCATTCTGGGCGCCTACATTGGCGATGCGCTGGCCCTGGGCCCACACTGGTACTATCAGCTCGACGAGCTGCGCGCCACCTATGGCCCCTGGATCACCGATTACACCGAACCGCAGCCGGGCCGATACCACGCGGGCCTCAAGGCCGGTCAGTCCGGGCAGGCCGGCTTCATTCTCGACCTGCTGTTGCAGTCCCTCACAGCGTGCGGGGGCTACGACGAAGCCGACTTCTGCCGCCAGCTCGACTCGGGCCTGTTCCCGCTGCTCGACGGCACGCCGATGAACGGTCCAGGCGGATATACTAGCCAATCCATACGCGAAGCCTGGCGCAAGCGCATACAAGAGCACAAGCCATGGGGCCAGGTGGCTGGCCCGGCCGATACCACCGAAGCCGCTGAACGCGTCCTGGCCCTGGCCGTGCGCTATGCACGCCAACCCGCCGCGCTGGCACGGTACGTGTCGAGCAACACCGCCCTGACACAACGCGACACCACGGTGATGGCAATGACCGTCGCGTATGCCTCGGTGCTTGGCAGCCTGACCCGCGGCGAACCGCTCGACGCAGACACATCCGGGCGCCTGATGGCACGGGTGCACGATGGCAGCCTGCCGTTTCACAGCGTTACGTCCGCGGGCGAAGACACCCCGCCCCCGGGGCCCGAGGCCACCCGCCATGCAGGGCAGTTCCCGTCACCCGACGCCTTGCTCACGGTGTCCTGCGTGGCCCGGGCGGCCGCCGATCCTGGCTGTCAGATCGACCCCGCCTGGAAAGTCTCCCTGGTCTATGGCATGCCCTGCGCGGTCTATCATCAATTTCCGGCAGCGTACTATCTGGCGGCCCGCTTCCAGGGCGATGTCGAGTCCACCCTGCTGCATGCGGTCAACGGCGGTGGGCAGAACCAGGCGCGCGCCATGCTGGCGGGTGCGCTCAGTGGCGCAATCGGTGGGCTGCAGGCCATCCCCGAGCGCTTCATCGCCGGCCTGGAGCATCACGAAACCCGGCTGGCTCTGGCCCGGACACTGGCCCGGCAAGCCGCTGCTGAACCCGCCGAAGCCTGAATCTGCCGAGGCTTGAACCTGCCGAAGCCTGAATCTGCCGAAGCCTGAACCCGCCGAAGCCTGAACGAGCCGTCCGCCGCCTCAAGAAACAGACGGTTGGCCCTGCAATCCCACCGAAGACACGATCGGCCAATAGATACGCAGCCAAAGCAGGAAACCCGCCGCCCAGAACACCGCCGCCCAAGCGTAGGGCGTGCCGGGCACGGACCACGCCAGGCCGAGCCCCGGCAGCGTACGCGCCGCCATCGCCAATACCAGGCAGATGCCCGCCAGCCGGATGCCGGGCGCAAACGCCAGCGGCAAGCCCGCATGCAGCAAACCAGCGATGGAGAACACGGCCAGCACGCCCAGGCCCAGGCCCCCCATGAACGCCACGTGCAGTCCGGCGGCCGGTGCAATCGGCAAGCCCAATGCGCCCAGCCCCAAAAGCCCCAGGCCCAGGCCGGCAAACAAGCTGGCGGCGGCCAACATGAGAATCTCCGGGCGCCAGATCGCACGCCCGATGAACGCCTCGCCCACCCGGTCCAGGAAAGCCGCGCCAGCGGCCAGCGAAAGCCAGGCCTGAACCGTAGGTGACAGCCCCGACACATTGGCGGCCAGCAACACTACGACCAGCCCCGGGGCCAGATTCTGGCGGCCAGGATGCGGTCGATACGGTGTCGTGCCTTCTGTGGGATCCAGCACGAGATTCGTGATCGGCACGCTCACGCGAGCCAGCACCAGGCCGAGCAGGCCGAGAAAGGCGAAGCCGGCGCGGTACAGTGCGGCCTGGGCGAGCATCGGATCCTGGGCGTCAAAAGCCCATGCCACCATGATCCTGGCGAATAGAAGAAATACCAGCCAGACCACAAAGGCCAGCAGGCGGTCCGTTCGCTTTTTCAAGGACACCCCAGCCACGTAGTACAGAAGCCAGACCAGCCAGCCAAGGTCGCACGCGGCACCCAACCATACGAGGGCATCGACCCCCCAAAAGCCCACCAGGCGCCCCCCCAGCCACAGCAGCGCCATGCCATAGAGTGCCCGCCCCCGCAAACGGCCGGTATCGGTCCATTCCGGCACCGCCGTCGTCATGAAGCCAATCAACGCGGCGCCCAGCATGCCGAAAATCATTTCATGCCCGTGCCACAGAAACGCCGGCGTGGTGCGCACCCCGGGCAGACCCAGATCGAATACCAGTATCCACTGCAGCGGCCACACGGCGGCATACAGGGCCCCCAGCGGAAAAAAGAGGCGGAACCCTTCGTCCCCCAAGGCGGACCACAAGGACACCGCCCGTTCGGCCCGATTCGAACTGAACATCATGTCCAGGCACGCTCGTCGACGTCGTGCACATGCCCGAACAAAGGGTCGTCGTGCACGAAATGCTGTACCCACTCGAAGACGCTGCGCTCATCGCGCGCACCCGGCCGCCCGGGCACGGTGCGCGCGCCGGCGATCCCGCGGCCATGCGCATCGAGTACGACGATCCGATGCGCCATGCGTGTCGCCTCGTTCAGGTCGTGCGTGACGAACAAGGCGGCAAACCGCGCGGCAGCGGCCGCCTCGATGACCACGTCCTGCATGCGCTGCTTGAGCGCGACATCCAGGGCGGTGAATGGCTCATCGAAATAAATGAAGTCCGGGTTCACGGCCAGCGCACGGGCAATCGCCACCCGCTGGCGCATCCCCCCGGAAAGTTCCGCCGGATACTTGCCCAGGTCCGCCGGATCGAAGGCCGCCTGCCGTGCCGCATCAGCGACGCGCGCCCGACGAGCCGTGCGGCCGACGCCGCGCACGCGCAACGGATAGCCGATGTTGTCTCTTGCAGTGGCCCAGGGCAACAGCCGGGGCTCTTGAAAGACCATGGCATGACGGTCATAATGGCGGCGCACGACACCGTGCGATGGCTCCAGCAGCCCGCTGGCGACATGGATGAGGGTCGACTTGCCAGACCCGGATGGACCGACCAGCGCGACGACTTCCGCGCCCGAAATGCAGAGATCGATGCCCTCCAGCACCTTGCGCCCCAGATAGCCATGCCCGACCTGTGCGAGCTCCAGCCTGTTCACCGCCGAACCCCCCAAGGCTGCGCGGCCGCCCGCCAGCGCTCGAATTCGGCGCGGACCGGATGTACCACGCCATATTCAACGGCAATCAGCGCCGCCACGGCGATCAGGATCCAGGCCAGGGCTTGCGCCACGTCGAGATTGGCGCGGCTGCGTGCGAGCTCGCCACCGATCCCCCCCAGGTTCGCCAGCAATTCGGCCATCACGGCCACTTTGAACGCGATCCCCAATGCCAGGACCAGGGCCGGAAACAAATGGGTCGCCACATGGCGCAAGGATAACGTGGTCAAACGCTTCCAGGGGCCCGCCCCAAACGCCTTGGCCATCGCATCGAGCCCACGGTCACGCGACATCACGCCTTCGGCCACCCCCACGAAGACCACCGGCGTAGCCGCGAGCAGGATGGTGACCGCCACGGTACCATCCGACGATCCGAACCAGATCATGGCCAACACAATCCAGGCAATCGGCGGCACCCCCAATATGACCGTCACCAGCGGGCGAGTCAGCCGCAATGTAGCCGGCGAATAGCCAGCAGACAGCCCCAGCAGGCCGCCCGCCAGCCCCGCTGCCGCGAACCCTTGCAGGGCCCGTCCCGCCGTCAGCAGGATCAGGTCCCAGGTCGCCTCTTCGCCCAGCACGTGCCAGGCGGCCTGCAGCGTGGCGAGCGGCGCCGGCAGAATGAAGTCGCCGTAGGCCTCGTGGCCCACCTGCCAAATGGCCGCCAGCAGGCACAGGGCCGCCACCCCGGACCAGGCGGACCACACGAACCGGCCAGCCCGCCCCAGGCGATCCAGTATGAACGCCATGATCACGCCCTTCGGTGCGACGTCATGAACGCCTACAAATAGAAGCCATCGTCAGGAAGATGCCCGCCGATGATGCCGGAATCCCGCTCGGCCAATACCGACAGCATGGCTTCGATGGGCGCCTTCTGCGCGCGCGCCGGAACCGCCACCAGCTTGGAAGGCGGAATCGAGGCCTCGAGTATGGCCACCGGATACTCCAGCGCGGGCGCCGCCCGGGCGGCGGCTTGCGCCGGATCCCCGTTGACGGCAGATGCGGCCTCGGCCAGCAGCGCCTGCAGGGCCTGAGCCAGCCCAGGATGCGTATCTGCGTTCGTGAGAGGGCCGACCAGCGCCAGACCGGCCTGCGGCAGGATCGGACCAAGCCCCGTGAACTGCCCCCAAACCTGCTGGACGTCCACGGCCCGGCGGATGAGCTTGCCCTGCCCGCGGCCCCGGGCGATCGCCGCCGTGCAAGCGGGCTCGGGTGCCAGCACGGCATCGACGCGGCCTGCCAACAGCATCTGTATGGCCTCGGTGGGTGTACCGCTGTTCAAAATGGTGAGATCCTTGCCGGGGTGCAGGTCTTCGTGCGCCAACAACCGGGCCAGGACCAGATCAGGCATGTCGTGGCGAAACGGCACCGCCAGGGTCTTGCCCTTGAGCGATGCAATGCTGTCGATCGCCGGATCCGCCGAAAGAACATACAGCAGCCCTTGTGTCATCACGTTCAGCAGCTTGAGCTTCATGCCCCGGTTGTACAGGTTTGCCGCCACCTGCACCGGCAGCACCACGGCCTGCATGGTGCCCGAGCTCAGGCCGGCGCGCATTTCATCTGGATTGCGCCACACTTTCAGGCTGGCCGTGCGGGCAACCCCGGGCAACCCCCCCGACGCCATGGCCTGGGTCAGGATAATCGAGGGCCCCGACGGTGGCCCATACAGAACGAGCGACTCGAGCGGCGCCGCCCGCGCCGTGTGCGGCCAGCCGCCCAGCGCCGAAGCCAGGATGCCCGTACCCAGGCCGGCAAGAACGGCGCGGCGACGACGGAGAAAGGAATGACTGATCTTGGACATGATGACCTCGGCACGGTATAACCAAAGTGTAGTCGATAATCATTATCATTCATATATCGATGATTCACCAATATGTCGATGATTCACCAGGCCCCATGCTCTTCCGGAACAAAACGAACCAGCCATAACGCCAGAAGGCGAACCAGGGCAAAGACGGCATAGGCCCAGGCCAGTACCAGGCTCACGTCGCCCTGGCGGGCCATGAGTGCAGCCAGAATGGAAATGGTCATGATCGCGCCGACCTGCAGGGAGAGCGAGCGCAAGGCGGCCAGCATGGAGGAGGACTCGGGCGCCAGTTGCAGGCCGGCATTGCGCATGGCCGGGTTGATCGCGCCATTGCCGGCGCCGACGAGAAAGGCGGCAAAGGCCAGCCAGGTGTATGGATCGATGCCGCCCGCGGAGGGCAGCGCCAGCAGGACCAGGCCGACGATGGTGATCAGGCTGCCCACATAGAGCGGCATACGGTAGCCGGTGCGCCGCAACAGCAGGACCGCCACAAGTGAGCACACCATCGCGGCCACCCCTTGCGCCGTCAGCAGCGTCCCCGACCCCAGCGCACTGATGCCGTAGCGGTTGGCGGCATACAGCGGCACGAGCGCCATGGCGCCGATGATGAAGCCCGTATAGACCATGTTCACCAGATTGACCACCCCGAAGCTGGGTCCATAAATAAAACGGGGCTGTATGAAAGGTGCCGGCACCCGGCGGATATGGCGCAGGAACAGCAGCAGGCAGGCCAGCGCCAGGCCCGAAAAAAGCACGATGGTCCACACCGACTCGTGGGATTCGCCCAATATGGTGGCAGCCAGCATGCCGGACAGCAGGCTTGTGCCCAGCAGCAGAATGCCCGGCACGTCCATGCTCCGCGCCACCGTCGGTGTACGCCCCGCATCCCTGGGTATGGTGCGCCACGCCAGCAGGAGAATGACCAGGCCGATCGGGATGTTGACGTGAAACACGTCGCGCCACGAGCTATAAGCCACGAAATAACCGCCAAAAATAGGGCCTATCATCGCGCCGATGGGGAAAATACTGCTGAACAAGCTCACGTAGCGGTCGCGCGCAGTGCCGAAATGATCCACGATGATACCGGTCGCGGTCGGCGTGAAGCCCGCGCCACCCGCCGCCTGCACGGCGCGCAGCGCAATCAGCACATAGATGTCGTTAGCCAGCCCACAGCCGGCCGACGCCAGCGTGAAGACCAGTGTGGAGGCAAGAAACACGCGGCGCTTGCCAAAGCGTTCGGCCAGCTTGCCGCTGACGGGCAGCATCAGGACGAAGCCGAACGAATACGCAGTGATGGTCCAGCTGGCGAGGTTGATGGAGGTATCCAGGCCCTGCTGGATTGCGTTCAATGCCGTCGCCACAATGGTGGAATCGACCGCCATCATGAGCAGTGCCAGTGCCACAGTGGCAAAGATGGTATTGCGTGGAATGCCGACCGGCGGGGTCTGGGTCATGCTGCACGCGCCTTTTCGGCAACCGGTGTGGCCAAGAGGATTCTGGTGGGCTGTGAGCGACTCGAACGCTCGACCGACGGATTAAGAGTCCGCTGCTCTACCAACTGAGCTAACAGCCCCCGGAAAAATATTTTTCGAAGAACGAAACTATACATCAAAACCGGGTCAAATGTCTGCGGCCAAACGCGCCGCCAACCCGA
This sequence comes from Castellaniella sp., assembly GCF_041675725.1. Classification (GTDB taxonomy): domain Bacteria; phylum Pseudomonadota; class Gammaproteobacteria; order Burkholderiales; family Burkholderiaceae_B; genus Castellaniella. The sequence goes on from NZ_JBAYTI010000067.1 coordinate 11,133, forward strand.
TGTAAGCCCGTGGGGTGAGCGCCAACAAACGCGCCTTGGGTTCGGCCGGCAGGTCCAGACCCGCGATGAAGCCCTGCAAGGCCTCTTGTGTGATGCCCCGCCCGCGCGTCAGCGCCTTGAGCTGCTCATATGGTTGCGGCAGACCGTAGCGGCGCATGACCGTTTGCACGGGTTCGGCCAGGATTTCCCAACAGGCGTCGATATCGGCATCGACTGCCTCGGCGTCCAGTTCGAGTTTGCCCAGGCCCCGCAGACAGGCCTCGCACGCAACCACCGTGTAGCCCAACGCCACCCCCAGATTGCGCAGTACCGTGGAATCGCTGAGGTCGCGCTGCCAGCGCGATATGGGCAGTTTTTCGGACAGATGGCGCAACAGCGCGTTGGCCAGACCCAGATTGCCTTCGGCGTTTTCAAAATCGATTGGATTGACCTTGTGCGGCATGGTCGATGAGCCGACTTCGCCCTCGCGCAGGCGCTGCCGGAAATAGCCCAGCGAAATATAACCCCAGAGATCCCGGTTCAGATCGAGCAAAATGGTGTTGGCCCGGGCGATGGCGTCGAATAGTTCGGCCATCCAGTCGTGGGGTTCGATCTGGATGGTGTAAGGATTCTGGGCCAGGCCCAACCCCTGGAGCACGCGAGCTGAAAACGCGGGCCAGTCGACATCCGGGCAGGCTGCAAGGTGCGCGTTGTAGTTGCCGGTGGCGCCGTTGAGCTTGGCCAGCGGCTGGACGTCGGCCACGGCCCGTATGGCCCGCTGCAGCCGGGCCACCACATTGGCCAGCTCTTTACCCAGGGTGCTGGGTGTGGCGGGTTGCCCATGGGTGCGCGACAGCAGGGGTTGGCCCGCATGCTGGTGGGCCAGTTCCCGCAGGCGCTGCAGGATCGATTCGAATGCAGGCAGCAGACAGCTCGAACGAGCCCGCTGCAGCATCAGCGCGTGCGCGGTATTGTTGATGTCTTCGGACGTACAGGCAAAATGGATGAACTCCGCCGCGGCGGCCAACTCTGGCGTATCGGCCACCTGCTCCTTGAGCCAGTATTCGACGGCTTTGACGTCGTGGTTGGTTTTACGCTCGATGACCTTGATGCGCGCCGCATCCGCCTGCGAGAATTCCTGCACCACCCGCAGCAGGCGCGCACGCGCAGCCGCATCGAAAGCCGGCAGCTCGGGCAGGCCCAGCGTCGACAGCCCAATCAGCCAGGCGACTTCGACCTCTACCCTGTGGGCCATGAAGCCCGCTTCGGACAACAGCGGACGCAGGCCTTGCACCTTGGCTGCATAGCGGCCGTCGAGCGGGGACAGGGCCGTGAGTTCGGAGAGCGATGAATCGATCAGCATGAAAAGTACCTGCAGCCCGTTGGTCGGGGGCTGATGAAAAGAATAGCCGGGAAGCCATTCTAGCATCGCCGGCGGGCCACCCACGAGGCCAGCCACACGCGCGAGAGCCGCACAAACCGGATTCAGACGGCTTGTCAAGCCCCTGGAGCACATAAACCACAGTCCATCGAACCCACCAGCCATCCTGCTATACTTTTCAGGCCTAGAACTATCCCGCTGCGCCATGAAACTGATTGGCTCTCTGACCAGCCCGTATGTCCGCAAGGTGCGTATCGTGCTGGCCGAGAAAAAACTCGACTACGAGCTCATACTCGACGACCCCTGGGGTCCAGCCACACAACTCGCCGCCCACAATCCGCTGGGCAAAGTGCCGTGCCTCATCATGGACGAAAGCGGGTCCCTGTTCGACTCCCGCGTGATCGTCGAATACCTCGACACGCTGTCGCCCGTGGGGCGCCTGATTCCGCCACCAGGGCGCGAGCGGCTCGAAGTCAAGCGCTGGGAGGCCGTGGCCGACGGCATCATGGATGCCGCTGCAGCCGCCTATATCGAAACCCACCGCCGCCCGGCCGATAAAACCGATCCGCAGTGGGTCGAACGGCAAATGGCCAAGATTCATGCCGCACTGGATTACATGAACACCCAGTTGGGCGAACAGACCTACTGCGTGGGGGTCAATCTGTGCCTGGCCGACATCGCCGTCGGTACGGCGCTGGGTTATGTCGACCTGCGCTTCCCCAATCTGGGCTGGCGCGCCAAGCACACCCAGCTCGACCGGCTGGCCGAAAAGCTCAATACGCGGCCGTCATTCGCCAATACCCGCCCCCCCGAGGCCTGAAATCACGCCCCCGCCCAGGCACACGTCGCCCTGGTACAGAACCGCTGATTGCCCTGGTGTAACGGCCCATTGCGCCTGCTCGAACAGCAGCTGGAAACAGCCGTCTTCGACCACCGACAGGCTGCAGGGCGCGTCGGCCTGACGGTAGCGGCTCTTGGCCCCATATGGCCCTGGCGCGGGCGGCTCGCCCGC
>NZ_JBAYTI010000068.1:0-13090 GCF_041675725.1 Castellaniella sp.
CCGCTTGGCGATGTCTTCGGCGCCGATCCCGCTGCGGTCTTTGATGGGCCGGATGTCGAGAATGCATTCGTGGGCCACGCGGCCATTGGGCCCGGCATAGAGCAGCGGATAATGCGGCGCAAGGCGCGTAGCCAGATAATTGGCATTGAGTATGGCCACCTGCGTGGCCTGCCGCAGGCCAGACGCCCCCATCATCAGGATGTACATCAGGGAGATGGGCAAAATGCTGGCGGAACCAAAAGGCGCCGCGGAGACCGGCCCGCTCTGGCCTGCCGGCAGCCGGCCGTCTTCACCCACGACCCCGGGCAAGTAAGGCGCCAGGTGCGCCCGTACGGCCACGGGCCCCACCCCCGGCCCACCGCCCCCGTGCGGAATGCAGAACGTCTTGTGCAAATTGAGATGCGAGACGTCCGAGCCAAAATGCCCTGGGCGGGCCACGCCCACCATGGCGTTCATGTTGGCGCCATCCAGGTAGACCTGGCCGCCGGCCTCATGCACCCGCGCACAGATCTCGGTGACGGTGGTCTCGAACACCCCATGCGTGGAGGGGTGTGTGATCATCAGCGCCGCCAGCCGGTCACCCACCTGTTCGATGCGGGCGCGCAGATCAGCCATGTCGATGTTGCCCTGGGCGTCCGAAGCCACGACCACCACCTCCATGCCGGCGAGGTGGGCTGAAGCCGGATTGGTGCCGTGCGCGGACGCCGGAATCAGGCACACGTTGCGCTGATGCTGGCCCTGGGCCTGATGATACCCGCGGATGGCCAGCAAACCCGCATATTCACCCTGAGCCCCGGAATTGGGCTGCAGGCTGATGCGGTCATAGCCCGTGATTTCACACAAGGCATCCGACAGGCGCTGGATGAGCGCCTGGTACCCCTGGGCCTGCCCTGCCGGCGCAAAAGGATGCATGTCGCCGAATTCGGGCCAGGTGATGGGAATCATCTCGGCCGTGGCGTTGAGCTTCATGGTGCAGGATCCCAAAGGGATCATGGTGCGATCCAACGCCAGGTCCTTGTCGGACAGCTGGCGCAGATAGCGCAGCATGTCGGTTTCCGACTGCACGCGCGAGAACGCAGGATGCGCCAATATCGGCCCCGTTCGGCGCAGCGCCAGCGGCACCCCATCGGCCTGCGTGTCGAAATCCAGGCGAATGCGGGCCTGGCCCGTTCCTGCCGCAAAGACGCCGACAAGCGCCTCGAGGTCTTCTGGCTGTACGGTTTCATCCAGCGACAGGGCCACGCAGGCCTCGCTGACCCGGCGCAGGTTGATCCCGGCCTCTATCGCGGCATCCAGGACTGCCTGGGTGGACCCGCCCGTACGCACGCACAGCGTGTCGAAGTGGCTGTCGTTGCATACGTCAAGCGCCATGGCACGCAGGGCGTTGGCCAGGCGCGCCGTATGGCCGGCCACCCGCTGTGCGATGCGTGCAATGCCCTGCGGCCCATGCCAGACGGCATACATGGCGGCCATCACGGCCAGCAGCACCTGGGCCGTGCAAATATTCGAGGTGGCTTTTTCCCGGCGGATATGCTGCTCGCGCGTTTGCAATGCCAACCGCAAGGCCGGTTCGCCACGGGCATCTTGCGAGACCCCGACCAAGCGCCCCGGCAGATTGCGTTTCCAGGCATCCTTGCAGGCCATGAAGCCGGCATGGGGCCCGCCATAACCCATGGGCACCCCAAACCGTTGGGCCGAGCCGACCGCGATGTCGGCCCCCCATTCGCCGGGCGGACTGAGCAGGGCCAGGGCCAGCAGATCGGTTGCCACCGCCACGATGGCGCCGGCCTCGTGGGCCTGCTGCGCCAGCGCCCGGTAATCGGCCACCCCCCCCAGGCTATGGGGGTATTGCAGCAACACCCCGAAGCACTCGGGCAAGCCGAGCGCTTCATCACCGACGTCCAGCACGATGCCCAGCCCCGCCGCCCGGGTGCGCATGACTTCGATCGTCTGGGGGTGTACGTGCTGCGAGACGAAAAACACCTCGGACTTGGCGCGCGACACGCGCCGGGCCAGCGTCATGGCCTCGGCGGCCGCCGTGCCTTCGTCCAGCAGCGAGGCATTGGCGATGTCCAGGCCCGTGAGATCGCACACCATGGTCTGGAACACCAGCAAGGCCTCGAGGCGGCCCTGCGAGATCTCGGGCTGATAGGGCGTATAGGCGGTATACCAGGCCGGGTTTTCCAGAATGTTGCGCAAGATCACATGAGGCACGTGGGTGCCGTAATAGCCTTGGCCGATGTAGCTGCGCAGCACCTGGTTGCGGCGGGCCATGCCTCGGATCTGCGCCAGGGCGGCGACCTCGGACATGGGCTCGGGCAGGTTCAGGTAGGGCGGCTCGGACAGGATGTTGCCAGGCGCCACCTCGTGGACCAGGGCGTCGAGGCTATCGACCCCGATGGCGGCCAGCATGGCGCGCTGATCGTCTTGGGACGGCCCGATGTGTCGGGCAATGAATTCGGACTGCGTGGCGGCATCGCGCTGCATGGAAAATCTCCGCGTCGGATCGATCAGGACTGGGCTTCGTAGCCGGCGGCATCGAGCAGGCCGTCGACGGCCGCCGGGTCATCGGGCTTGATGCGAAAGATCCACTGATCCCAGGCCGCGCCGTTGATGAGCGCGGGGTCATCGGACAACGCCTCGTTGAAGGCCAGGATTTCGCCGGCCACCGGCGCGTAGATGTCGGAGGCCGCCTTGACGGATTCGACGACGGCCGCCGTATCCCCGGCAGCCACGTGCGCACCGACCGTGACTTCGCCGACGAACACCAGGTCGCCAAGCTGGTCTTGCGCATCATCGGTGATGCCGACCAGGAAAGAATCGCCGTCGGCCTTGACCCACTCGTGAGAGGCCGTGTATTTGCGGTCGTTGGGAATGGACATGATGGTACCCCGTCAGGATGTTCAGAGAAAGGAAAAAAGCGTCAGACCAGGGCCTTGCCCTGGCGCACGAAAGGCGGCTGCACGATTTCGGCGGCCACCCATTTGTTGCGGATTTCGACCTCGACGGACTCGCCGGGCTGGCTACCGGCCGGCACGCGCGCCAGGCCGATCGAAAACCCCAGTGTGGGCGCCATGCTGCCACTGGTGACGGCGCCCTCGCCCCGGGCCGTACGCACCTTCATGTGAGCGCGCATGACCCCGCGCTCGAGCAGCTTGAGGGCGACCAGTTCACGGGTACGGTCTGCCTGCTCGAGGGCCGTACGGCCGATGAACTGCCTTGCGGGATCCTTGAAGGACACCGTCCAGCCCAGGCCGGACTCAAGCGGATGAACGGATTCGTCCATGTCCTGGCCGTACAGGTTGAGCCCCGCCTCGAGGCGCAATGTATCGCGGGCACCCAGACCGCATGCTTGCACCCCCGCGGCGGCCAGATCGGCCCAGAGGGCTGCCGCCTGACCGGCGGGCAGCACGATTTCGAAGCCATCTTCGCCCGTGTAGCCCGTACGGGCCACCAGAGTGTCCTCGGCGACCTGGCTGCCCCAGAACGGCTTGAGCAGCTCGGTGCCTGCCTGCCACGCGGGCCGCACCGCCCATACCAGCGCACGGGCCTCGGGCCCCTGGACCGCCAGCATGGCCAGATCGCGACGCGGCGTGACGACCACCCCGAACGGGGCCGCCTGCTCGCGCATCCAGGCCAGATCCTTGTCGGCCGTGCCCGCATTGACCACGGCCCGCCAGAGATCGGACCGGAAAAAATAGACGATCAAGTCGTCGATCACCCCGCCGTCCGGGCGCAGCATGCACGAATACAGGGCGCGCCCCGGCTGGCCTGCGATGCGGCCGACGTCGTTGGCCAGCACGTGCAGAAGAAAGTCGGGCGCCCGTACGCCGGCGATATCGACATTGAGCATGTGCGAGACGTCGAACATCCCCGCCTTGCGGCGAACGGCGTGGTGTTCTTCGAGCTGCGAACCGTAGGCCAGCGGCATGCTCCAGCCACCGAAATCGACCATGCGGGCGCCCAGCGCGACATGCGTATCGTACAGGGGGGTCTTGAGAAGAGAATCTGACATGAAAGGCTCCGGAAATCAGGGGGCACGAATGCCGGCAACGCCCTTCTGTCCTTTTGCCTGAGAGTTGCCCCACACGGGGGGTGCCCCTTCGGCGCCTGCACCGGCTGGCCGGGCAAGTCTCTCCAGAATGCTGCGATGCGACGGGCATCATGCGAATGGTACGGTTGCCTGAGCGATTTCGGGCGAATTGCGCCTTCGGCGGCCATACGGCCTGCGTATGGCACTCTCCCACCCGCATCGGGTGACAGCAAGGGCAAAGCATACCCCGAATCAGACCGCGGTAGCAATCGGCCGACGCGTGCTGCAGCGCAAATCAACCGTCAGATCAGGCCGCGCGCGCGCCAATCGTTTCGTGTGGCCTGATCGACCCCCAGGCTGGCCAGGATCTCGTCGGTATGCTGCCCCAAAGCGGGCGCTGCCGCGCGAATGCGGCCTGGCGTGGCGGACAGTTTGGGCACGATGCCAGGCACCTGGCAGGGCGAGCCATCCGGCAGCGGCTGGTCGAGGATCATCCCGCGCGCGTGGTAGTGCGGATCGGTGGCGATGTCGGCGATGTCGTAGATACGCCCGGCCGGCACCCGGGCGCCGTTCAGTGCCTCGAGGGCCTCGTCCTGGGTGCGGGCCGCCGCCCAGGCCCCGATGGCGGCATCGATTTCATCGACCCGGGCGACCCGGCCCGTATTGTGCGCCAGGTCTGGCGCGTCGCCCAGGTCCGGGCGCCCGATCAGCGCCATCAGGCGCCTGAAGATGCTGTCGCCGTTGCCCGCAACCAGCACATAGCCGTCCTGGCAGGCGTACGCGTTGCTGGGGGCGATCCCGGGCAGACTGCTGCCGGCGGGCTGGCGCACCTCGCCGAACACCGCATATTCGGGCAACAGGCTTTCCATCATGTTGAACACGGATTCATACAGGGCGACATCGACCATCTGCCCCACGCCCTGCTGCGCGCGGACCCGCAGCGCCAGCAGTACGCCGATCACACCGTGCAGGGCGGACAGGGAATCCCCGATGGAGACCCCGACCCGCACCGGCGGGCGCCCCGGCTCGCCGCTGAGATGGCGCAGCCCGCCCATCGCTTCGGCGACGACGCCAAAGCCCGGCCGGTCGCGATACGGCCCCGTCTGCCCGTAGCCCGAGACCCGCAGCATGATCAAGCGCGGGTAGAGGGCGTGCAGATCTTCCCAGCCCAGCCCCCACGCCTCGAGCGTGCCGGGCTTGAAATTCTCGACCACCACGTCGCATTCGCCCGCCAACCGCCGCACCAGCGCCTGGATCTCGGGTTCACGCAAATCCAGCGAAAGCGACTTTTTGTTGCGCGACTGCACCTGCCACCAGACCGAGGTCCCCTGGTGCAACAAGCGCCAGTTGCGCAGCGGATCCCCCTGGCCCGGCGGTTCGACCTTGAGGATCTCGGCCCCGAATTCGCCCAGCATCTTGGTGGCGAACGGACCGGCGATCAACTGCCCCAGTTCGAGCACGCGCACGCCCGCCAACGGCAGGGCGCCACCGCCTGCGGCGCGCGAAGCGCGATCGGCGGAAAGCGGGTGCGTAGGCGTCATCGGCACGAATCGGCCTCAGGACGTTTCTGGCGGGCCGGCAATCACCGACTCGCGGATGCAATCCACATAGTAGGCCCGCCGACCTGTTTCATCAGCCTCATGGCCCAGGCCGTGGACATCGGTTTCAAACCCCGGGAACTGCCGATTGAACTCTTGTGTGAAGATCAGATAGTTGACAATGTCCGCATTGAAGCGCTCGCCCGGGATGAGCAAGGGGATGCCCGGCGGATACGGGGTGAGCAACACGCCGGTGACCCGGCCCTCGAGATCCTTGACCGGCACCCGCTCGACCTCGCGATGCGCCATGTGGGCGTAGGCATCGGCCGGGCGCATGGCCGGCACCATGTCGCTCAAGTAGACCCGTGTGGTGAGGCGGGCGAAGTCGTACTGGCGATAGGCCGCGTGAATCTGCTGGCAGAGGTCGCGCAGGCCCATGCGGTCGTAGCGCTTGTATTGGCGGGCGAACTCGGGGAGCACCCGCCACAGGGGCTGGTTGCGGTCGTAGTCGTCCTTGAACTGCTGCAGCGCCGTGAGCAAAGTGTTCCAGCGCCCCTTCGTGATGCCGATGGTAAAAAGGATGAAAAACGAATACAAACCGGTCTTTTCGACCACGACGCCGTGCTCGGTGAGATAGCGCGACACCAATGCCGCCGGGATCCCCGATTCGGCGAACGTACCCGAGATGTCCAGGCCGGGGGTGACCACGGTGGCCTTGATCGGGTCGAGCATGTTGAAACCCTCGGCCAGGTCGCCAAAGCCGTGCCACTCGTCCCCCGAGTTGAGCAGCCAGTCTTCGCGATTGCCGATCCCTTCGGGCACCAGGCGATTGGGCCCCCAGACCTTGAACCACCAGTCGTTGCGCCCGTATTCGGATTCGACCTTGCGCATCGCGCGGCGAAAGTCCAGCGCCTCGCGAATGGATTCTTCGACCAGGGCGGTTCCCCCGGGCGGTTCCATCATCGCGGCGGCGACGTCACAGGACGCAATGATGGCGTACTGCGGCGAGGTCGACGTATGCATGAGGAACGCTTCGTTGAAGATGTTGCGATCCAGTTTGCGCGATTCGGAGTCTTGCACCACGATCTGCGAAGCCTGGGACAGGCCCGCCAGCAGCTTGTGGGTGGAATGCGTGGCGTAGATCATCGTATCCTGGCTGCGCGGGCGGTTGGGCCCGATCGCGTGCATGTCTTCGTAGAAGCTGTGGAATGCGGCATGCGGCAGCCAGGCTTCATCGAAATGCAGGGTGTCGATTTCGGAGCCCAGTTTTTCCTTGATCATTTCGACGTTGTAAATCACCCCGTCGTACGTACTCTGCGTGAGCGTGAGGATGCGCGGCCGCGGGTTGGCGGCTGCCCGGGCAAATGGGTTGGCGGCGATCTTGCGGCGGATGTTCTCGGGCTCGAACTCTTCGAGGGGAATCGGCCCGATGATGCCCAGGTGGTTGCGCGTGGGCCGCAGGAACACCGGGATGGCGCCTGTCATGGTGATGGCATGCAGGATGGATTTGTGGCAGTTGCGGTCGACCACCACCACGTCGCCCGCAGCGACATTGGCGTGCCAGACGATCTTGTTCGAGGTCGAGGTCCCGTTGGTCACGAAAAAACAGTGATCCGCATGGAAGATGCGCGCCGCATTGCGCTCGGACTCGGCCACTGGCCCGGTATGATCCAGCAGCTGGCCCAGCTCGTCGACCGCGTTGCAGACGTCGGCGCGCAGCATGTTTTCGCCAAAAAACTGGTGAAACATCTGGCCCACCGGGCTTTTCAGGAAGGCCACGCCGCCCGAATGCCCCGGGCAATGCCATGAATACGAGCCATCGGACGCGTACTTGAGCAATTCGCGAAAAAACGGCGGCGCCAGGCCTTCGAGATAGGCCCGGGCTTCGCGAATGATGTGGCGCGCCACGAATTCGGGCGTGTCCTCGAACATGTGGATGAAGCCGTGCAGCTCGCGCAGGATGTCGTTGGGGATATGCTGCGACGTGCGCGTTTCGCCGTACAGGTAGATGGGGATGTCTTCGTTGCGGAAGCGCAATTCGCCAATGAAGGTCCGGAGGTTCTTGATGGCGTTGGCCACGTCTTCGGGCGAGTCTTCGTCGAATTCTTCGTCGTCGATCGACAGAATGAAGGCGCTGGCGCGGCTTTGCTGCTGGGCAAACGAGCTGAGGTCGCCGTAGCTGGTGACCCCAAGCACCTCGACACCCTCGGCCTCGATGGCTTCGGCCAGCGCCCGGATGCCGAAACCCGACGTGTTTTCGGCGCGATAGTCTTCATCGATGATGACGATGGGAAAGCGAAATTTCATCATGTCAGGTACGCGGCAGGGTCACACCTTTCTGGCCCTGATACTTGCCCCCGCGATCGGCATACGAGACCTCGCAGACCTCGTCGCTTTCGAGGAACAACATCTGGGCGCAGCCCTCGCCCGCATAGATTTTGGCGGGCAGCGGGGTGGTATTGGAGAATTCGAGCGTCACGTGGCCTTCCCATTCGGGTTCCAGCGGCGTGACGTTGACGATGATGCCACAACGGGCATAGGTGCTCTTGCCCAGGCAGATGGTCAGGACACTGCGCGGGATGCGAAAATATTCGACCGTGCGCGCCAGGGCGAACGAGTTGGGCGGGATGATGCAGACATCCCCCTGGAAATCGACGAAGGAGCGCTCATCGAAGGCCTTGGGATCGACGATGCTCGAATTGATGTTGGTGAAAATCTTGAACTCGTTGGCACAACGGACGTCATAGCCATAGCTGCTGGTGCCATAGCTGACGATGCGGCGGCCGTCGATGCAGCGCACCTGGCCCGGCTCGAAAGGTTCTATCATGCCGGCCTGCGCGGCCTGCCGAATCCAGCGGTCATTCTTGATGCTCATGTCACCCTCGGTGAAACGCCCCATAGGCTGGGCGTAACCGTCTATTTTAGGCCAGGTCTAGTCGCGCGAAAACCAGGTGTAGACCAAAGCCAGGCCATTGACCGTGCCTACGGTCACCTCGGCCTGCAGGCCGCGCATCAGGCGATACCCCAGCCGGGCCACCGTTCCGGTGTCCGACAGCGCCTGCTCGAGGCTCAGCTTGACATCGCTGGCCACGTTCTTGCCCGCCAGCACGAATTGCTGCTCCAGCGCGCTTGCCCCCGCATCCAGGCCGCTGCTGACCACGGTTTGCGGGGGCAGCAAGCTGCCGGTACTGCCCAGCTGCCCGCGCTGCAAGCCCAGTTCGTCGAGACCGAAGCGCCGATAGAACGGCTCGCCGTCGGCCAGGAACGAACTGCCCACGGCCAGCAGCAGCGACATGTCGGCGCCGCCCGCCTCGTCCGGCCCGCGGCCCAGCAGCAGCCAGGACAGTTTTTCGGCCTCGCTCACGTCGGGATAGGACACCAGGTCGATCCGTGGCTGGCGGGCGGTGCCGATCACCCGCACCCCGGCCTGAACCATCTGATTGGTGCGCAGGGCCTCGATGTTCAGCACCGGGTTGGTGAGATCGCCCTGGAAGGTGATGATGCCGCGGCGCAACTGCAAGTGCTGCCCGTACGCGTCGATCGAGCCGCCGCGCGTGCGCAGCGCCCCCATTGCCGTGAGCTGGTCGTGATGCAGGCTCAGGTCCAGCTGGCCCACCAGGCCCGCGTTCACGCCATAGCCGGTAATGTAGAAGCGCGGCCCCAGGTCGACATGCAAGTCCGCCTCGATGTCCAGGGGGGGAGACGCCGGCGGTGGCGGCGAGGTTTCACCCGCCTTCAAGATCACGACGTCGCCGTCGAGCGACGGCACGTTGCTGAGCATGTCCAGATCGAACCACCCGGCATCCGCCGTCAGGGTGCCGCGCAGGATGACTTCGGGCAAATGGATCCGGATACCCAGCGAGCCGCTGATCATGGCATAGCGGTCGGACCGCTGCAGGATGGGATAGCGGTGGAAATCGATCTGCACCGTGCCGGCCTCGTCGGCCAGCTGCCACTGGCCACTGATCTTCAGGTCGCCATTTTGTGCGTCCGGCTCTTCGGCAATCCAGGTCGCGGTACGCCATTCTTTGGGCACGACCCTGCGCACCGCCGGAAAACGCAGCTGCTCCAGCACCACACGTTCCCCTTCGAAATGCCCCTGCAAGACGCCATCCAGCAGTCGTACGCCCTGATCCGGCAAGAGCACCCGCAGATCCTCCCCCCGAAACGGGCCGTCGAACACCCAACGTTCGTCGGGCAGGCTGCGCGCGCGCACGTCGGCATGGACCGTGCCGCCGACTTCCAGCGCGCCATCGAGCAGCAGGTTCACCCAGGCCAGGTCCTCGGAATCCGCCACCAAATGCAGCCTTTTCTCATCCCGCGGATCTATCGACAGGCCGCCCTGCGCGGAAGCATGCAGCGGCGTCTCGGCCTGCAGGCGCAGCCGGCCCATTTTTTCGGTGTCCACCCGCAGATCGGCCTGCACCTGGCTGAGCCCGGGCCGCACGACCCGCACGTCGACGTCCAGGCGGGTCTCTTGCAGGCCCAGGGCGACCGGCACGTCGCCCGGCACGACCAGGTCTCCGTCCAGCCGACGCAACTGTACGCTGCCCGACAGGGCCTGCTCGAAACCCAGATCCCAGGCCAGCGACAAATCGAGCCGACTGTCCCGGGCCAAGGCGGCGTCCACCGTTTGTACACCGCCCGCCCCCTCGCCCGGCGCTTTGGGTGCAAGCCATTCCTGTATCTGGCGAATGCGGGCCGGGGTCACCACCAGCGATGCCACGCGGCCCCGTGTGTGCCAGCCGTCCCCATGACCCGACGAGGCCTGATTGTGAATATCGATCAGCGACTCGTCATTCAGGAATACGCCGAGGCGGGCTTCGCCAACCTGCCAGGCGCCTTCGGCATCGACGGCCACCGAAAAGGCCCCCTGATTGCGCACGCTCAAGCCGGCGTGATCCGCCCGCAACTGCGTGAACGCCCCGCGCCAGCCCTCGGGCGTCCACTCGCCGTGCAGATCGGCCTGCACATGGGACGGGGCCTGGCCCGGGGTGGCGGGTTGCGCATCGTCGGGGTCATGGCTCGCCTGGACACGAACTTGATGCTGCGCCAGAGAGCCCCGGGTCTCAAGCGCCAGCCGCGCGCCGTCCTGCAGCCCGGGCCACAGGGCGGCCAGCCGGGGGAAATCGGCCAGCAGATCCACATCGAGCTGGTCGGCCGAGACGGTGCCGCGCAGCTGCAAACGATCCGGCCCGAGCGCCAGCTCGGCATCCAGCCCGGCCAATCGATACTGCGTCCAGTTTTCATCGCTCGGCGCCTGGCCGTCGTACAAGGCGGCACCGTGCCGGGCCAGGCGCTCCAGATTCAAATGCCCCTGCAGCGCCTGGCCGTTCCACTGGCTGCCCGAATCGAAACGGATCTGCACGCCCAGATCCTGTACGGCCTGTGCAGCCGTGAGCCCGACCCGAAGCCCGCCCTGCATGTCCAGGCGGCTGGCGCCCACCTCGCGAGGCAACCAGCGATTCAGCGGCAGGGCATACACCTGCCACTGCGCCCTGACCGTCTGCAGGCCGTCCGTGGCTGGCTCGGTGTGCAGGTTCAGATCCAGGCCGGCTTGCGCCGGCAAGCGCAGGCTGACCTGCGCCGTTTCCAGCGGGAAAGCCTGCTGCGGTCGGGCCGCAATTTCGGCATTCAGCTGCATGCCTTCGCCCACCGCATGCACCCGACCCTGCACCGCATCCAGGGACCCTTGCGCCTCCAGTTCGACCTGCCACTGGCAGGGGGCATCCTGCAGCGTCTCCGGTGTGCTGGGCAGCCAGTCGCGCAGGCACAAGGAAGCCGCTGCGGCCTCGCCCTCGCCCACGTCGGCCTGGCCCGGGGCCGGGGACGATTCGCGGGCGTCGAGCTGCAACTGAACGGAAAAAGGCCAGGGGGCGGCCAGCCGGGATGCTTTTGCCTGCCCGGATACGCTCAGCGACATGCCTTGATGGCTCAGCTCCAGGGTCTGCAGATCCATCTCTGCTGCCGGGCCCTCGAGCGAGAGCCGCGTATCGAGCGTGCGTAGATCCACCGGCCAGGCCACATCCGCCTCGATGAGCTGCAGCCTGCCCAGCGCGAGGCGATCGACCTGGATGGCCACGGGCAGTTCGGGGACGGCAAACGGCTCTTGCGCCTCATCGCCCTGGACGCCGTCATCCTCTTCGGGCGGCAAGCGCACCACGAGCGACTGCGCCGACAGGTCGCGTACGTGCAGGCGGCGTTGCAGCAGTTCGCGCCACGCCACCGCTAGATGCAGATCCCGGGCGGACAACGCGAGGTCGGGAAGCGTCAGGGACAGATCCCGAACCGAGACGCCACGCCAGATCGAACCCGTGATGCCCTCGGCCTCGCCATCGAGCAGCGCGACCGCCGTGTGCAGGGTCCAGCGCGTGCCCACGGTGGAGAACACGCTCCACCAGACAAAACCGGCCACGACGGCGACGGCCAGGACCATGGGTGGCAGCACCCACAGCGTGAGGCGGCGCAGCACACGCATCAAAAAGCGATCCCCATGGCAAACACCAGCCGCAGACGACGATCTTTCTGGGCCCAGGCCAGGGCGACATTGAACGGACCCGCCGGCGTATTGGCCACGGCCCCCGCGCCGTATCCCAGATGCCACTCGAATGCCCCGAATGACGCGGCGGCATCGCCGGCATCGACGAACACGTTGGCCCCCCACATATCCGTGAAATAGTGCGTGTATTCCGCGCCGAGCACACCCAGCACGGGCGCGCCCGCTGTCGCGTTTCCTTGGCTCACCCCGATGCTATCGTAGCGGTATCCGCGGATCGAGCGCGACCCCCCGGTGCGCCACAAGAAGCTCTGCGGCACGTTATCGTTGTGGCTCCAGACCTTGCCGACTTCGGCGCGCACGGTGAATACATCGCGGGCGCCCACCGTCCACCACTGCTGGGCCCGGATCCGGGCCCGATAGAACGGATCGCCGCCATCCAGGGTGGCGCCGGCGCCCAGGCCCAGCTCGATCAGATTGCCTTCGCGCGGATCGTACTTGGAATTCACATCGCGCCGCTGCCATTGCCAGGTCAGGGTGCCCGCCGATACCTCGTAGCGGTCCGAACCCGAGATGCGGTTCTTTTCGTGCAACAGCTGGCCGCCCCAGAGCACCTCGTATTCGACCCGGCTGCTGCCGGCCGCCTTGCGCAGCTGGCTGCGCTTCCAGCCCAGGCCCGTCAGGTGCGTTTCCACGCCCTCGATGTCGGAGTGGTCGTACAGCAGGCCCAGGCTGTCGCGCGCACCATCGTCGCCCGGGGGCAGATGCAGGTCGAAAAAAGCCTTCTGCCGGTCGGCATCCAACCCCGCGCCGGTTTCGATCCAGACGGGCCAGCCCCAGAGCACGTTCTGGTGATAGAGGGCTTCGGCACGCACGCCGTGATCGCTGTCCACCCCCAGGGATCCCTTGAACCAACGCGCAAGCCCTTCTGTGACCTGCACGCGCACCGGCAGGGTGACGGGCTCGTTGCCCTCGGGACGCGGCACATCCACCCGAAGCTGCAAACCGTTGCCGTTGTCCGGC
>NZ_JBAYTI010000069.1:0-12885 GCF_041675725.1 Castellaniella sp.
ATTCTGCAGCAGGCCCTCGAAGAGCGGGTCCGGTGCGAAACCGCCGTACAGCGTGCCAGGCAGGTGCTCGAGCAGGCGGCGCAGGATCTGCGCAAGGCGGATGAGGCCCGCCTGACGCTCGAGCGAAGCCTGGAGCCCCTGCGCAGCCGGATCACGGCCCTGCAGCTGGATGAACAGGCCGCCCGTCTGGCTGCGGAACAGCACGCGGCCCAGCTTGCCGCCGCGCGGGCGGATCCGAAGTCCCTGCGGCAAGCCCTGGCAGATCACGCGGCCGAGCCGTGTTGGCAGGATCCTGACTGGCTGCAGGCCGAGGTCGGGCGCCTCTCCAATCTGATCGAATCCCTGGGGGCGGTCAATCTGGCGGCACTCGAAGAACTGGCTGCGTTGCAGGAGCGCAAGGGCTTTCTGGAAGTCCAGCACCACGATGTACTGGCGGCCATCGAGACGCTGGAAAACGCGATTCGCAAGATCGACCAGGAAACCCGGGTACAGCTGGCCGACACGTTCGAGCAGGTGAACGGCCACTTCGGCCGCCTGTTTCCGCAGTTGTTTGGTGGGGGGCAGGCGCATCTCATCATGACCGGAGACGAAATCCTGGATTCGGGCGTGCAAGTCATGGCCCAGCCGCCCGGGAAGCGCAACACCAGCATTCATCTATTGTCGGGCGGGGAAAAGGCGCTGACGGCCATTGCCCTGGTGTTCGCGCTGTTCAAACTGAATCCGGCGCCGTTCTGCCTGCTCGACGAGGTCGATGCGCCGCTGGACGATGCCAATACACAGCGCTATACGGAGCTGGTGCGCAGCATGAGCACGCAGACGCAGTTCCTTTTTATCTCGCATAATAAAATTGCCATGCAAATGGCGCGCCAGCTGATCGGTGTGACCATGCAGGAGCAAGGGGTGTCACGGATCGTGGCGGTGGACATGGAAGCGGCGTTGCAATGGGCCACGCCGCTGGCCTGAAGCAAAAGGGGTTTTTATGACAGACTTGCAGATTTTGCTGATCACGATCGGGGTGGTGTTGATCGTTATTGTTGTGCTGTACAACGGTTGGCAAGATTGGCGGGCCCGGCGCAGCATGCGCCAATCCCTGCCCGAGACGGATCACGATGTGCTCATGCAGCCCGCGGCAGAGCGGCGCGAGCCGGTGCTTGGGCCGTCGCCGGCCGATGGGTCGGCCGGTGGCGCCGCCGGGTCGCCGCCCAGCCCGGCATCGCTCGCGGCGCAGCCGGTGGCGTCGGCGGCCAGCCCGGTACCGGCACAGCCTACGGCGCTCGATGAGGCGCCCGATGTGGATGCCACCTCCGAGGCCGTCATCGATATCGCCTTTGCCCATCCAGTGTCGGGCGAATACCTTGGTGCGGCGTTGGCGAAAGGCACCCGCATGTGCAAGAAGCCCGTGCGCTATTTCGCCGGTCGCGCGCAGGGGGGGCACGCCCAGGGCGTGCGGGCCGATGAGCAGTACAGCTCCGTGCACCTGGCCGTGGTGCTGGCCAATCGCAGCGGCCCCCTGACGGACATCGACTGGTCCCATGTGTGGGCTCTGGCGCAGACCTTGGCCGAACAGTTCGACGGTATGATCGAAGGGCCCGAGCAAAGCCAGGTGCTGCAACAGGCGGCTGCGCTCGATGCCCGGTGTGCGGCGCTGGATGCGCAGGTTGGCCTGATCCTGCAATTGCCCCGGCCACAGCCGGCCCGGCAGATCCGGCAGGTGGCGGCCGAGGCCGGGTTCGAGGCACGGCAGGGGGGGCTGACCTGGCTCTCGGAGACTGGCCAGCCGTATTTCACGCTGCAGATCGATGGGCCGGACGATCAACCGCTCGATCGGGTGGATTTGCTGCTCGACGTACCCAACAGCCTGCCTGATGACCAGGCCTTCAGCCGCATGTTGTCGGTGGGGCGGGATCTGGCCGCGCGTCTGGATGCCGAGGTGCTGGATGACCAGGGCCGCACGTTCCACGACAGCTCGGCGGCGACGATCGACCAGCAGATCAACGCGCTCTACCATCGTCTGGATGAGGCCGGCTTCCTGGCCGGATCGGAGCGGGCGGCCCGGGTATTCTCATGAGCGATGCCCCAGCGGATCGGCAGGAACTCGATGCCTTGCGCCTCGAGATCGAGCGTCACAATCGACACTATTACGTTGATGATGCGCCAGTCGTTTCGGATGCCCAGTACGACGCGCTGATGCAGCGTCTGCGTGAGCTGGAGGCGGCGCATCCCGACTGGATCTCGCCCGATTCGCCGACTCAGCGGGTGGGCGCGGTCCCTGCGCGCCATTTTGCGCCGGTTGAGCATGCGGTGCGCATGCTGTCCCTGGGCAACGCATTCGATGACGACGAAATCCGGGCCTTTGATGAACGGGTTTCGGGCACGCTGGGTCCAGCCGGACTTCTGGCCGGTGCGCCGGTCGTGTACATGGCTGAATACAAGTTCGATGGCCTGGCGGTGAGCCTGCGCTACGAACACGGGCTGCTCGTGCAGGCGGCCACGCGCGGTGACGGCCTGCAGGGCGAAGACATCACGGCCAACATGCGTACGGTGCGTTCCGTGCCGTTGCGTCTCGGTGGGCCGCCCGCACCGGCCGTACTCGAGGTGCGTGGCGAGGTCCTGATGACCCGGGCCGATTTTCTTGCGCTCAACGAAGCGCAAGTGGCGCGGGGCGACCGGCCGTTCGTCAATCCGCGCAATGCGGCCGCAGGCAGCCTGCGCCAGCTCGATGCCCGGGTCACGGCCCAGCGTCCCTTGCGCTTTTATGCCTATGGCTGGGGCCAGGTGCAGGCGCCGGCCGGGCACGACTGGCAGCCCCACGACAGCCATGCGGCCATGCTCGACTGGCTGGCGGGGTTTGGCTTGGCCACCAGTCCTGGGCGCAGGCTGTGCCGGGGCGTGCAGGCCCTGCTGGATTTCCATGTGCAGGCAGCGCAGGCGCGCGATCAGCTGCCCTTTGAAATCGATGGCGTGGTCTACAAGGTCGATTCACTGCCTGCCCAGGCGGTACTGGGGTTCGTCGCGCGGGCGCCACGTTTTGCCATCGCCCACAAATTTCCGGCACAAGAAGAAACGACGCTGCTCGAGGGTATCGAGATCCAGGTGGGGCGTACCGGCGCCCTGACACCCGTGGCCCGCCTGCAGCCCGTGTTCGTGGGCGGGGTGACGGTCACCAGTGCTTCTTTGCACAACGAAGATGAGATCCGTCGCAAGGACATCCGCGTGGGTGATACAGTGGTCGTGCGCCGGGCGGGCGACGTCATCCCCGAGGTCGTGGCCCCGGTGCAGTCACTACGGCCGCCTGGCACGGCGCCGTTCGACTTGCTCGCAGCGTGCCCGGTGTGCCCCGTCTGTGGCTCGGCCATCGAGCGGCCCGAGGGCGAGGTCATCCATCGCTGCACGGGTGGTCTGTTCTGCCCGGCGCAGCGCAAACAGACGCTTTGGCATGCAGCCAGCCGCAAGGCTCTGGACATCGACGGCCTGGGCGACAAGCTGATCGATCAGCTCGTGGACAGCGGTCGTGTGCGCACCCTGGCAGACGTGTTCAGCCTGACTGCCCTGGAACTGGCCGCCTACCCGCGCATGGGGGCGAAGTCGGCGGCCAACCTGGTGGCTGCCATCGACCGCAGTCGGCGGCCCCTGCTTTCGCGCCTGCTGTATGCGCTGGGCATACGGCACGTGGGCGAGACCACGGCATTGGATCTGGCGCGCCATTACGGCTCTCTGCAGGCCATCATGGCGGCGTCGGCCGACGACCTGCAACAGGTGCCGGAGGTCGGCCCCGTCGTGGCGGCGTCCATCCGGCGCTTTTTCGACGAGGCCCATAACCGCGATGTGATCGAGGCGCTCTATGCGGCTGGCGTGCAGCCACAAGCCGATGCGCCACCCGAGCGGGTAGCCAGCCTGAGCGGCAAGACCCTGGTCCTGACCGGCACGCTGCCCACCCTGACGCGCGACCAGGCGACGCAGCGCATCCTGGCGGCGGGCGGCAAGGTCAGTGGTTCGGTGTCGCGCAAGACGGCCTGGGTGGTGGCCGGCGAAGACGCCGGCAGCAAGCTGGCGAAGGCCCGCGAGCTGGGCGTGCAGGTTCTGGACGAACCGGGCCTGCTGGCCCTGCTGGGCGGCTGATCGCCGCCGGGCCGGGGCGTCAGTTCGCCGGGGTTTCGACGATCTTGGCCGATTCCATCAGGCTTTTCTGATATTCGGCCAGCGCAGACTGGCGCATCATTTCTTCCAGCTGGGGCTTGGCTTCGTCAAAGGACGGAAAGGCCACCGGGCGGGTGTCCTCGACTTCGATCACATGCCAGCCGAACTGCGTCTGCACGGGCGCGTTGGTGAGGTCCCCCTTGTTCATCGACTCGACCGCCGCGGCGAATTCGGGCACGTAGTTGCTGCTGGGCCCCCAGCCCAGCTCGCCGCCGTTCTGGCCGCTGCCCGGATCGATGGAATCTTTCTTTGCGGCGTCCTCGAAGGTGGTTTTCTTGTCTTTGATGGCCTGGATCAGCGCCTTGGCATCATCTTCGGCCTTGACCAGGATATGGCGCAGCTTGTATTCCTTGCGATCGCCTTGTTCGGCCTTGATGGTGTCGTATTCTTTTTGCAGGTCCGCCTCGGTGATGGGGTGGTCCTTCAGGTAGCGGCTCATGAGGGCGCGCACCAGGATGCCTTGCGTGGCCAGCTCGGTTTCCATGCGGATGGCCGGCTCTTTTTGCAGGCCTGCCTTTTCGGCCGCCTGGACGGCGACCAGCCGGCTGATCATTTCCTGCTTGACCTGGTCGCGCAGCTGCGGGGTGTCCTGCGCCCCCTGCTCGATGAGCAGACTGACGAACTGGTCGAGATTCTCTTGTGAGATCCCCTGGCCGTTGACGGTGGCGATGTCCTTGGCAAGGACCGGAAAGGCCAGGGTACAGGCGAGGGCAGCGACAACAATGCGTTTCATGTGTTTCCTTCAGTAGGTGTGAGGGCCTGGATGGCCAGGGCATGGACAGGATGGGGCATCAGGCTCTGGACGCAGCCGAGAACCTTGCGATGGCGCGCGAGCGCACTCATCCCTTCGAACTGCTTGGACACGATGCGGACGTGAAAGTGCCGTGCGCCGCCGCGAGCGCCCGGGTGGCCGCGGTGGCGGTGTGATTCGTCGGTCAGGGTGCATTCGGTCGGGTCGAGCGCCTGGAAGCGCTGCAGCAGCTCGGCATGCAGGTCTTCGGGCGCCAGGCGGGTGGACGCAGTCATGAGGGGTTTCCTGGTTGATCCTCATTGGCGGGCAGGTCCGCGGTCTCGGTCTGCAGATGCCTGCCCAGCCACAGGGATTGCAGAACGACGAAAATCAGCAAGAGGATCAGCAGGCCGAACACCTTGAAATTGACCCACTGCGACTCGGTGAACCGGCCTGAAAAGGCCACGTACAGATTGAGTGCGCCCGAGCCTGTGAAGAACAGGACCCAGCTGTCGTTGAGCCGGTTCCAGAGGTGTTCCGGGAGATCGATTTTTTCGCCCATCAGCTTGCGCATGAGGTTGCGGCCCGTGAACAGCCGGGCGCCGGCCAAGATGGCGGCAAACAGCCAGTACAGCACGGTGGGCTTCCATTTGATGAAGGTGTCGTCGTGCAGTAACAGGGTCGCGCCGCCGAACACGACGATCACGGTCAGGTTGATCCAGTGGGTGGCTTCAATGGCCCGGTGCGTCAGGCGCAGCCAGGCGATCTGCAGGATCGCCGCGGCCATGGCCACCCCCGTGGCCACGTAGATGTCCGCGACGCGGAAGGCGACGAAGAACAGGATCAGGGGGAACAGGTCGAAGAGCAGTTTTTTCATTCGGCCGGGACGAATTTGAGTGAAACGGAGTTGATGCAGTAGCGCAGGCCAGTGGGCGGCGGGCCATCTGGGAACACGTGCCCCAGGTGCGCATCGCAGCGGGCACAGAGGATTTCGGTGCGCACCATGCCATGGCTGGTGTCGCGTTCTTCGCGGACCCGATCGGGCGCCAGGGGCTCGAAGTAGCTGGGCCAGCCACACCCCGCATCGAACTTGCTGCTCGAGGCGAACAGTGGGGTGCCGCAACATACGCAGACATAGGTGCCGGCCGCGGTAGTGGCCAGGTAACGGCCGGAAAAGGGGCGCTCGGTATGCTTGAGCCGTGTCACCGCGAATTCTTCGGCGGAAAGACGTGCCTTCCAGTGGGCGTCGTCGTGCAGGCTTGATTTCACGAAAACCCGTCCTGTATGCAGTTGGAACCTTTCATTCTAAACGACTTCGTTCGTGCGGGCTTGGGCGGCCGTGCTTTGTTGCCTGGCGTTCGATAATGAAGCAAATTGTGGCTGACTGCGATAAGATGACGCCCGACCCTGCGATCATGGTCAGTCGCTTGCCGAATGATCACTTCGGGGCCTTGGCGGATCATCAGAAACTCTGGAGACACACATGACTTTCACGCGTTTTTTTCGAATGAGCCTGGGGGCCGCAGCCTTATTGGCAGCCCTGCCGTTGGCGGTATCAGCACAAATCAAGGTGGGGGTGACGGTTTCGGCAACGGGGCCTGCCGCCTCATTGGGTATCCCCGAGCGCGACACGATCAACCTGCTGCCCACCGAGATCGGCGGCCAGAGCGTACAGTACATCGTACTGGATGACGCCACCGACACCACCCAGGCGGTCAAGAACATCCGCAAGCTCACCGCCGAAGATCAGGTGGATGTGGTGCTGGGCACCTCGGTGATGCCCGGTTCGCTGGCCATGTCCGACGTGGCGGCCGAAACCGGCACGCCCATGATCAGCGTGGCTGCGGGCACCAAGCTCGTGCAGCCTGTCGACGGGCCGCGCAAGTGGGTGTTCAAGACCACTCAGAACGATGTCCTGATGGCCAACGTTCTGGCGGATGCGATGGTCAAGCAGGGTGTCAAGACGCTGGGCTTCATCGGCTTCAGCGATGCCTATGGCGACGGCTGGGCGCAGGAAATGAAAGCCGCCGCCGATGCCAAGGGCATCGAGTTCGTTGCCGAAGAACGCTTTGCGCGCCCGGACACCAGCGTGACCGGCCAGATCCTGAAACTGCTCTCCAAACAGCCCGATGGCATCCTGATCGCCGCTTCGGGTACGCCGGTGGCGCTGCCGCAGCGCGAGCTGGTCGAGCGCGGCTACAAGGGCCAGATCTACCAGACCCACGGTGCCGCCAACAACGACGTGCTGCGGGTGTGTGGCAAGGCGTGTGACGGCATGATCCTGCCCGCCGGCCCACTGTTGGTGGCGGCGCAATTGCCCGACGACAACCCGGTCAAGGCCAGTGCGCTCAAGTACACGAAGGCCTATGAAGACGTGCACGGCGCAGGCACCATCAACACGTTTGGCGGGCACATGTGGGATGCCGGCCAGCTGATCATCGATGCGATCCCGCGTGCACTGGAAACGGGCGCCAAGCCCGGCACGCCCGAGTTCCGTGCGGCGCTGCGCGATTCGCTGGAGCAGGTCAAAGAGCTGCCGGCTTCGCAGGGCGTGTTCAACATGAGCGAAACCGAGCACGCCGGCATGGATGAACGGGGCCGGGTGCTGGTGCAGGTGGTCGACGGCAAGTGGACGTACATGCCAGGCTTCTGATGCACAGGCTGGTTCGTCCTGATCCCGCTGCCCCAGGGGCGCCATGGATCTGACCATTGCGTTGATCCTCCTGCAGGATGGCATCATGAATGGTGCCATCTATGCCTTGCTGGGCCTGGCGCTGGTGCTGGTGTTCCTGGTCACGCGGGTGATTTTCATCCCGCAGGGCGAGTTCGTCACGTACGGCGCCCTGTCGCTGGCCTTTCTGGCCAACGGCAAGGTGCCCGGCACGGCCTGGCTGCTGGTCCTGATGGGGGTCCTGGTATGCGTGGTCGAGGCCGGCAGCTGCTGGCGGGCCCGCCGGTTCAGGGGGTACGCGCGCACGCTGGGCTGGGCGCTCGTTCTGCCGCTGGTGCTGCTGGCTCTCGCGCCCTGGGCAGCCGGGCCGGATGTTCCCCTGTTCCTACGGGTATTGTTTTCCCTGGCTCTGGTCGTGCCCATGGGGCCCATGATCTACCGGCTCGTCTATCAGCCGGTAGAGCAGGCCAGCGTGCTGGTCCTGCTGATCATTTCGGTCGCCGTGCATTTTGCCATGACAGGGCTGGGGCTGGTGTTCTTTGGCGCCGAGGGCTGGCGTACGCCGCCGCTGGTCGAGGGCTCGGTGCAGATGGGGCCGGTCGCCTGGTCGGGCCAGACCTTCGCCGTGCTGGCCACGTGCATCGTGCTGATCGGCGGCCTGTGGCTGTTCTTCAGCCGCACCCTGTACGGCAGCGCATTGCGGGCGACGGCCGTAAACCGGCGGGGCGCGCGCCTGGTGGGCATCAGCACCCGCATGGCGGGCAGCCTGACGTTCACCCTGGCGGCCGCCATCGGTGCCCTCTCGGGCATGCTGATCGCAGCCATCACCACCATTTACTACGATACGGGCTTCCTGATCGGCCTGAAGGGCTTTGTCGCGGCGATCTTCGGCGGCCTCGTCAGCTATCCCATTACAGCGGCGGGTGCCTTGTTCGTCGGCGTTCTCGAGGCTTTTGCCTCATTTTGGGCCAGCCCCTTCAAAGAGGCCATCGTCTTTACGCTGATCATTCCCGTACTGCTGTGGCGCTCGTTCGGCAGCGTCCATCTGGACGAAGAGGACTGAGCCGATGCGCGTCCGCCCCCTGCTGATCATCGTGCTGGTTCTGCTGGCTGCCTTGCCCTGGCTGGTGCCGGCCTTCTGGATCACGCAGATGAACTATATCGGCCTCTACAGCCTGGTCGTGCTGGGCCTGGTATTGCTGACCGGCATCGGGGGCCTGACGTCGTTCGGGCAGTCGGCCTTCGTGGGCCTGGGGGCCTACACGACGGCCTGGCTGACCACGGCGGGCGGGATGTCGCCCTGGCTCGGGTTGGTGGCGGCGCTGACGCTGACCTTTCTGGTCGCCTATGGGCTGGGCGCCATCACCCTCAGGTTGTCGGGGCACTACCTGCCCCTGTGCACGCTCGCCTGGTGCCTGGCTTTGTATTACGTCTACGGCAACCTCGATTTCCTGGGGCGCTACGACGGCATTTCCGGGATCCCGCCGCTCAGTGTGGGCGGATGGTCTCTGGGCAGCACCGACGCCATGTACGGCTTGATCTGGGTATTGTTGCTGCTGTCGATGTGGGCGACGCACAACTTGCTCGATTCGCGTCCCGGGCGTGCGATCCGCGCCTTGCGCAGCGGGACCATGGCCGAGTCCTTCGGGGTCAGCCTGGCGCACTGCAAGATCGTCATTTTCGTCTACGCCGCACTGCTGGGCGGCCTGTCGGGTTGGTTGTATGCGCATATGCAACGGGCGATCAGTCCCAGCCCTTTCGGCCTGAGCTACGGCATCGAATACCTCTTCATGGCGGTGGTCGGGGGTTCGGGCAGCGTCTGGGGCGCCGTGGTGGGGGCGGCCGTGATCCTGATCGTAAAGGATCAGCTGCAGGATCTGATGCCCAGCCTGGTGGGTTCAGGAATGAACGTCGAACTGCTGGCCTTCGGGGTGCTGATGATCCTGGTCCTGCAGTTTGCCCGCGATGGGATATGGCCGCTTCTGGCCCGGCTGGGGCGCGCCGGGGAAGGGCTGGATCCGGTTCGCCTGGCGATGCTGCGCGCGCCGGCGGCCGATCTGCCCAGTCGCGCCCGGCCGCAGGCGGGCGAGCCTGTGCTCGAAGTCGATCAGGTGCGCAAGGAATTCGGCGGCCTGGTGGCGGTCAACGACATCAGCTTCACCTTGCGGGCGGGTGAAATCATGGGGTTGATCGGTCCCAATGGCGCCGGCAAGAGCACGACCTTCGATTTGATCAGCGGGGTCCAGGCGCTGACGGCCGGGGCCGTGCATTTCATGGGGCAGCGCATCGACGGCCTGGGTGCGCGCCGGATTGCGGGCCTGGGCCTGACGCGCAGCTTTCAGCACGTGCAGCTGATGCCCGACATGAGCGTGCTCGAGAACGTCGCGCTGGGTGCGCATCTGCGGTGCAACGCCGGGGCCTGGGCAGCTGCCTTGCGCCTCGATCGCGCCCAAGAGGCCTCCATGCTGCGCGAGGCGGCTCGTCAGCTCAAGCGCGTGGGGCTGGACGACGTCATGGACCGGCCTGCCGGCAGCTTGCCGCTGGGGCGTCAGCGCATCGTCGAGATCGCGCGGGCCCTGTGCAGCGACCCTATTTTGCTGCTGCTGGATGAACCCGCCGCCGGCCTGCGCTACCAGGAAAAGCAGGCACTGGCCGAAGTCCTCGATCAGCTGCGTCAGGAAGGCATGAGCCTGCTGCTGGTCGAGCATGACATGGATTTCGTCATGGGGCTCACCGATCATCTCCTGGTCATGGATTTCGGCACTCGCCTGGCTGAAGGCCCGCCCGCCCGGATACAGTCGGATCCGGCCGTTCTGGAAGCCTATCTGGGGGGGCTGGATGATACCTGGGGGGGGCCCGGTGAAGCCCCCAAGGAGCCCGTGTGAGCACGCCGTCCATCTCTGGCCAGCCGGTTGGCGGCCCTCCAGCGGCCGCCCCCGGGCCGGCCGATCCGCAGCCCGTGCTGTCGGTGCGCGGGCTGTCGGCGCATTATGGCAAAGTCGCGGCACTGGATCCCGTCGATCTTACCGTGGGCAGGGGCCAGATCGTGACGGTCATCGGCGCCAACGGGGCGGGCAAGTCCACGTTGCTGGGCGCCATCATGGGGGCGTTGCCCAAGCGGGGGCACAGCAGCGGCGAGATCTTTTTCAATGGCGAGGCCGTCCAGGGGCGCGACATCGAAGACCGCGTGGCGCTGGGCATGTCGCTGGTGCCCGAGCGGCGCGAACTTTTCGCCAGCATGACCGTGCGTGAAAATCTGCTGTTGGGCGGCTTTCGCCTGTACCGTGCCGGGGTGGCCGACTGGCGTGCCACCCTGGACGAAGTCTATGCCTTGTTTCCACGGCTGCGTGAACGGGCGACCCAGGCGGCGGGCACGCTGTCGGGCGGAGAACGCCAGATGCTGGCGGTTGGCCGGGCCCTCATGGCACGTCCAGCCCTGCTCATGCTCGACGAACCCAGTCTGGGGCTGGCGCCGCGGGTGGTGCGCGAGATTTTCCAGACCATCGCCCGGCTGCGCAGCACCGGCGTATCCATTCTGCTGGTCGAGCAAAATGCGCGTGCCGCTTTGCACGTGGCCGATCATGGCTACGTGCTGGAAACAGGTGCGGTCGTCCTGGAAGGGCCAGCCGCCATGCTGGCCGATCATCCCCGGGTGGTGGAAAGCTATCTGGGCCTGGCCGGCAGGGGCGTGCAGGCCGATCCGTCGCCTTGATGGCGGTGCTTTTCAGGGCCGTATTTTTCAGGCGGACCGATCCTTCAGGGCATTCTTGACATCCATGTAATCACGGGATTAGTCTTGTTACAAGTGTTCCGCGTGGCTGCCCTGGCCACTGTTTCGTGGTGCTCGTTTTGCGCGGGATGTCGGTTTTTTTGACCCCCAAGCAATATTTGAACGGAGACGAACCATGAAGAAGCTCTTGATGACCCTGGCATTGGCCGCAGCCTTTCCTGTGGTGGTTCAGGCGGCGGACGACCCGCTGCGCATCGGTGTGCTCAACGACCAGTCGGGCCTGTATTCCGACTTTGGCGGGATCACGTCGGTGACGGCGGCACAGATGGCCGTGGATGACTTCGGCGGCGAAGTCCTGGGCCGCAAAATCGAGGTGCTGTCGGCCGATCACCAGAACAAGACCGATGTCGCCACGTCGACCGCGCGCAAGTGGTTCGACCTGGATCACGTCGAGATGGTGGCCGACCTGACGAACTCGGCCGTGGCGCTGGCCGTGCAGGGTCTGGCGGCTGAAAAAGGCAAGATCACCATTGCCTCGGGGCCTTTTTCTGCGGCCCTGACCGGCAAGGCCTGTACCCCGACGGGTTTCCACTGGGCTTTCGACACCTATGCGTCTGCCGTGGGCACGGCCACAGGCCTGGTACAAGAGGGCGAAAAGACGTGGTTCATCTTGGCGGCCGATTACGCCTATGGCAAGCAGCTGGCGGCCGACTTGACCCATATCGTGGAGAGAAATGGCGGTGAAGTGGTGGGCGATGTCTACCACCCCGTCGCAGCCCCCGACTTTGCGTCGTTCCTGTTGCAGGCCCAGTCTTCCCATGCCCAGGCGGTCGCCTTGGCCAATGCGGGGGCCGATACCATCAACAGCATCAAGCAGGCTGCCGAGTTCGGCATTACCCAAGGCGGGCAGAAGCTGGTGGCCCTGGGCATCGTCATCAGCGACGTGCATGCCCTGGGGCTGGACAAGGCCCAGGGCCTGGTGGCGACCACGCCATTCTACTGGGATCGCAACGATGCCAGCCGCGAGTTCTCCAAGCGCTTCGAGCAGAAGACGGGCCGCATGCCCGGCATGGTGCAGGCAGCCGTGTACTCATCCACCCTGCATTACCTGAAGGCCGTGAAGGCGGCCGGCACGGCCGACAGCAAGGTCGTTGCCCAGAAGATGCGTGAGCTTCCAGTCCATGATTTCTTCGCCCAAGATGGCGTGGTTCGGCCCGATGGCTGGATGGCCCACGAAATGTTCCTTATCCAGGTGAAATCGCCCGAGGAATCCAAGGGGCCATGGGATTACTACAAGATCCTGCGCACCTTGCCGGCCAGCCTGGTGTCGGTGCCGGCATCCGAGAGCGAATGCCCGCTGATGAAGCCGTAGGCGACCCGTACCCGGCCCTGCTGGGGCCGGGCCGGGTTCATGGCTGGCCGGCGGCCGCCTGTCCCCCCGCGGCGCGGCGCTGGCGCCAGTGCAGCCACTCGCCGACGATGCCGCGGCGAAACGCCATGACGCAAAGGATGAAGATGACGCCGATGACCATGGTGACGGACTCGCCGAGCACGCGG
>NZ_JBAYTI010000070.1:0-12569 GCF_041675725.1 Castellaniella sp.
CGATCGGGCTGCCCAAATTCATGGTGTCTACGCTGGCTTCGGGCGACACCTCCGGCTTCGTCGACATTTCAGACATCATCATGATGCCGGCGGTCACGGATCTGTCCGGGCTGAACCGCATTTCACGGCAGATCCTGCACAATGCCGCGCAGGCGGTGCTGGGGATGCGCACGCCGCTGCCCGTGTCGCCATCCGAACCGCGGTTGCCGGCCGTCGCGCTCACGATGTTCGGCGTCACCACGCCCTGCATCAACCAGTTGCAGGCGGCGCTGCAGGCCGATTTCGAATGCATGGTATTCCATGCCACGGGGGCGGGCGGGCGGACCATGGAAAAACTCATGGACGAGCAGGTCTTGCATGGGGTGCTCGACATCACCACGACCGAGGTCTGCGATCTGCTGTTCGGCGGGGTGCTGCCAGCCACATCCGAGCGCTTCCAGAGCCTGATCCGCCAGGGGCTGCCGTGTGTGGCCTCGCTGGGCGCCACCGACATGGTCAATTTCTGGGCGCCCGAGACCATCCCGGCCCGGTTTTCCGGCCGGCTGTTCCATCGGCACAATCCCAACGTCACCCTGATGCGTATTACGGCCGACGAGGCGCGTCAGGTCGGCGCCTGGATCGGCCAGCGCCTGGCATGCGCCACCGGGCCGCTGCACCTGCTGATTCCCGAAAAAGGGGTCTCGGCCCTGGATATCGAGGGCGGGCCGTTCTTCGACCCCGAAGCCGATGCGGCATTGTTTGCGGCCGCCACTGAAACCATCGAAGCGGCGCATAACCCCCGCTGTCACGTCGAGCGCCTGCCATTGCATATCAATGATCCGGAATTCGCCCGTCTCGCGGCACAGCGGTTCCGCGGGCTGCTGCTGGCCCGTGATGCGCATTGATCATGGTCGCGCGGGGTGATCCGGATCGGGCGCTGTTGGCGGATGCCGTACAACAAGGGCGACGCCTGCGGCGCAGAATGCTGGACGGCAGCGGCGGCTTGGTCGCCCGGTGGGGTGCAGCCGACATCCTGTACCCGCGCATCGCGCAAGTCGACGGCCTGTCGGTCGAACTGTCCGGCCTGTTGCCCAACCGCGACCACAACGCGGATCTGCTCGCGGCGCTTTCACGAGTGCACGGGGCCTCCGTTTCTGATGCGGGCGCCAGTGGGCCGGTCGTGGCGCTGTTTCTGGCCGATCCTTTTCTACGTCTACCCGACGTGGCGGGCGCTCTGCGTCGGCTCGGCCTCAGGCGTGTGGTCAACCTGCCGTCGGTGATGCAATACCAGCCGGCGTACGCACTGACCCTGGATGGCCTGGGGATCGGGCCACAACGCGAATTCCGGACGCTGGCCGCCCTGGCCGATGCGGGTTTCCAGGTGTCGACAGCCGTCGCGCATGCGCAGCATGTGACGCAGGCCCTGGCCATGCGCCCCGAGCAGGTTTTTCTGGCGCCGCGCTTCGACTGTTGGTTCGACCCGGCCATGCAAGAGACAGAATTTGCCGGGCTGTGCCAGGCGATCCGGCTGGCAGCCGGTCCGGCCCGCCCGCCGATCAGGGTCTTGCCGCCCTGGCCACGTCCAAGCGACCCGGCGCGGGCAGGGTCCACCTCCGCACAAGATACAGCACGCCCTTCACCATGATGCCCCAACAGATTGCACCACACCCCATTCATACCATTGGCCACTCGACCCGGGCACTGCCGGCATTCATCGCCCTGCTGCAGGGCGCGGCGATCGAGCAGCTCGTCGATATCCGCACGGTGCCGCGCTCGCGCACCAATCCCCAGTTCAATCAGGACAGCCTGCCGGCCGCCCTGCGGGCGCATGGGATCGAGTATGTGCACTTGACCGCGCTGGGCGGGTTGCGGCCCGCGTCCAAGACGATCAGTCCGGACGTCAATGGCTTCTGGGAAAACGCGAGCTTTCACCACTATGCGGATTACGCCATGGGCCGCGAGTTCCAGCAGGGGCTCGATACGCTCATCGGGCTGGCGCGCCAGCGCCGTTGCGCCATCATGTGTGCCGAAGCCGTGTGGTGGCGCTGCCATCGGCGCATCGTCAGCGACTACCTTCTTGCACAAGGCATCGCAGTGTCCCACATCATGGGGCCGGATCACGGGGTGCCCGCTACGCTCACGCGCGGCGCCAGGGTTCAGCCCGATGGCACGCTGCGCTACCCACCCGCGTCGGAGCACTGAAAGCGAATCCAGGGGGCAGGGCTACCTGCCTGTGGCGCTATAACCACTTTACTTGTGCAGGTGTCTCGGTTACTCTTGCATCGAATCCTTTTTGATACTCATTCTCATTCAACCATTTGATCCCCGAGATCTGCGAGGTTTTCCCATGCGTCATCCCCGCGCATCCCTGTATCAACGGCTCAAGCGGCTGGGCACCCTATCCGTCGGGCTGGCGCTGCTGGCGGCATCCAGTGCGATGGCCGCCGAAGTCAATCTGTACACCACGCGCGAGCCCAGGCTCATCCAACCCCTGCTGGACGCCTTCACCCAGGAAACCGGCGTGCAGGTCAATACGGTGTTCGTCAAAGATGGGCTGCTCGAGCGGGTGCGCGCCGAAGGCGAACAATCGCCCGCCGACGTGCTGATGACGGTGGACATCGGCAACCTGCTGGATCTGGTCGACGGGGGGGTCACCCAGCCGATTCGTTCCGAGACGCTGGATGCCGCGATACCCGCGCATCTGCGGGCCGACGATGGTCAGTGGTATACCTTGTCGCTGCGCGATCGGGTCGCGTACGTGGCCAAAGACCTGGATGTCGATCAATTGCACTACGAAGACTTTGCCGACCCGCAATGGCGCGGCAAGGTCTGCATCCGCTCCGGGCAACATCCCTACAATACCGCCTTGATCGCGGCGCTCATCGCCCATGACGGGGCCGAGGCCACCGAAGACTGGCTGCGTGGCGTCAAGGCCAATCTGGGCCGCCCGGCGACCGGGGGCGATCGCGACGTGGCGCGCGACATCCTGGGCGGCATCTGCGATATCGGGCTCGCCAACGCGTATTACGTCGGGCGCATGAAGAATGCCGAACCCGGGACGGATGCGTATCGCTGGGGCGACGCCATCAAGGTGGTGCGCCCTTCATTCAAGGCGTCGGGTGGCACGCACGTGAACATCTCGGGGGCTGCCGTGGCCCGTCATGCGCCCCATCCGGACCAGGCCGTGCAATTGCTCGAATACCTGGTGTCCGATGAGGCCCAGAGCCTGTATGCCCGGGCCAATTACGAGTACCCGGTGAAGGCGGGGGTCGAGCTGGACCCGGTCGTGGCCAGTTTTGGCGTGTTGCAGGTGGATGCATTGCCTTTGACAGAGATCGCCCGGCATCGCCGGCAGGCCAGTGAGCTCGTCGACAAGGTGGGTCTGAATCAATAAGGCCATGCCGAGCAGACCGCATTGATCGGCTTGTCGTCGAATTCGCGCCAGCAGGCCCGCCTGTGGCATTTCGGGATGCTGCTGGCGGGTTTTGCCGTGCTGGCACCGGTACTGTCGTTGCTGGTGCTGGCGGTTCAAGGCTCGCCCGGGCACTGGGCGCATCTGCTGGATCACGTGCTGCCGCATGCATTCGTGCAGACCGTGACGCTGCTCATCGGGGTGGGTGCGGTCAGTGCCGCGTTGGGTGTGGGGGGCGCCTGGCTGGTGACGGCCTACGATTTCCCGTGGCGGACCACCTTGTCCTGGGCGCTGATGCTGCCCCTGGCCGTGCCCACGTACATCGTGGCCTACGCCTACCTGGATGTGCTTCATCCGATCGGCCCCGTGCAGGGCGCCTTGCGCTGGGCATTGGGCTATGACAGCCCGCGCGAGTTCCGCTTGCCGGATTTGCGCAACCTGCCGGGCGCCATTGTATTGATGGGGTTCGTGTTGTATCCCTACGTGTACCTGACGACGCGCAGCATGTTCGCCACTCAGGCCGCCAGCCTGATCGAGGCCTCGCGCCTGCTGGGCCATGGCCCGCGCAGCACCTTTTTCCGGGTGGTTCTGCCGCTCGCCCGCCCGGCGGTGGCCGTGGGGCTGAGCCTGGTACTGCTCGAAACCCTGAATGACATTGGCGCATCCGAGTTCCTGGGCATCCAGACGTTGACGGTATCGGTTTATACGACGTGGGTCAGCCGTTCGGATCTGGCGGGTGCCGCACAAATCGCCCTGCTGATGCTGGGTCTGGTGATCGCCCTGATCGCAGCCGAGCGCCGGGGCCGCCAGCGGCTGCGCTATTCGGCCGGCCGCCGGGCCCACCCCTTGCGGCCCAGGCGCCTGGAGGGTGTCCAGGCCGGGTTGGCAACCCTGCTGGCCGCAGCCCCGGTCGTGATCGGTTTTCTCGTGCCTGCGGTCTACCTGCTCCAGCAGACGGTCGGGCGGCTCGCCCAGGAAGGGCCGCCTTCGGTCCAGCTGTTGCGCGCTGGCTGGAATACAGTGGCCATCAGCCTGTGGGCCACGCTGCTGACGTTGGCCCTTGGCCTGGTGGTGGCCTGGAGCGCCCACATCATGATCCGGCCCCGGCGCTGGCAGCAGGCCTTGCCTCGCCTGGCTACGCTGGGCTATGCCTTGCCCGGGACGGTACTGGCCATCGGCCTGCTGTTTCCAGTGATGGCGCTCGATCACGCGCTCGTCTGGTTGCGGGATTTGTTCGGGCTCGATTCCGTGCGGCTGATCCTCATGGGTTCACCGCTGGTGTTGGCCGTGGCGTACGTCATCCGCTTCCTGACGATCTCCGTCGGCAGCGTCGAGGCCGGCCTGGCACGGATCCCTGCCTCCATGGAGCAGGCGGCGCGCTTGTTGAATGAAACCCTGAATGGGACCTTGCGTCGGGTGCATCTGCCTTTGCTCAAGCCAGCCTTGGCAACGGCCGCGCTCTTGGTGTTCGTGGACAGTATGAAAGAGCTGTCGGCGACGCTGCTGCTGCGGCCCATGAATTTTGAAACGCTGGCCACCTGGCTGTATGGCGAGGCGGCCCGTGGAACCTACGAAGAGGGGGCCATCGCCGCGCTGGGGATCGTGCTCGCAGGGCTCATCCCGCTGATCATGCTCTCACGCGTACAACAACACAACCGTCATGAACACCATGCTTGAATTGGATCGTATTTCTGTCAGTTACCCCGTGGCCCGCGCCCGCCAGCCTGTGGTGCAGGGACTGAGCCTAGGCCTGGAGGCGGGGCAGATCGCCTGTTTGCTGGGGGCTTCGGGCTGCGGCAAGACCACGGTGCTGCGTGCCATTGCCGGTTTCGAGCCGCTGGATGCGGGCGAGATCCGTGTGGCGGGCCGGCTGATTTCGAGCCCGCGTCTGCGGGTTGAGCCCGAACACCGGCGCGTGGGCATGATGTTCCAGGATTATGCGCTGTTCCCCCACCTGAGCATCGAGCAGAATGTGGCCTTCGGTCTGCGGCGTACGGCGGCGTCGCGGCGTGGCCAGCAGGTGGATCGCATGCTCGAGCTCGTTGGCTTGCGGGCGCTGGCCGGGCGCTATCCACACGAGCTGTCCGGCGGGCAGCAGCAGCGGGTCGCGCTGGCGCGCGCGCTGGCGCCCGAGCCCGACCTGCTGTTGCTGGATGAACCGTTTTCCAATCTGGACGTGGATGCGCGCGAAAAGCTGGCGTACGAATTGCGCGACATCCTGAAGTCGGCCGGCCGCACGGCGCTGGTCGTCACGCACAACCAGGCCGAGGCCTTTGCCATCGCCGACCGCATTGGGATCATGCAGTGCCAATGCCTGGCCCAGTGGGATACGCCGTATGGCCTGCATCATCACCCCGCCAACCCCGAGATCGCCGACTTCATCCGCCGCGAATCGCTGCTCGCGCGCCGCGCCACGGCCTGCCTGCGGGGCGGCCCCGACACGGCGCATTGATGAAAAACGCCTGATTCCGGAAATCGATTTTTCGATCCCGAATGCCCTGTGGGTGGCTTGATCGCCTGAACACAGGCAGCGCGGGTCCAGCAAGCCAGCCGGGCACGTTTCTCCGTCGTGGCTTACTATTCCACGATTATCGACAGACGGCGGATCGACGCAGATGAAATTGAGCTTCCTGGGCGCCGCGGGCGAGGTCACCGGGTCCTGTTTCCTGATGGAAGCAGCCGGTGTCCGGTTTTTGATCGATTGCGGCCTATTCCAGGGCGGTCGCGAGGCGCTTGCCAGGAACCACCAGCCGTTCGCCTTCGATCCGGCGGGCATCGGCTTCGTGCTCCTGACCCATGCGCACATCGACCACAGCGGGCTCTTGCCCAAGCTTGCGCGCGACGGCTTCAAAGGCCCCATTTATGCCACGGCCGCCACGGTCGACCTGCTGAGCGTCATGCTGCCCGACAGTGCGCACATCCAGGAAACCGATGCCGCACGCAATGCGCGACGCTTTGGCGACCGGCGCACCCGCCCGCCGCTATATGCGCTCGCGGATGCCCAGGCCAGCCTGAAGTTGGCCCGGTGCGTCGAGTACGATCAAATTTTCTCGCCCGCCGAGGGGGTCCGATGCCGTTTCCGGGATGCAGGGCACATCATCGGGTCGGCCATCATCGAACTCTGGATCACCGAATACGGCCGAACCACCAAGCTCGTGTTCAGTGGCGACCTGGGGCAGCCCAATCGGCCCATTGTGCGCGATCCCACGCCAATCGACGAGGCGGACCTGCTGATCATGGAGTCGACTTACGGCGACCGCCTGCATCCGCCGTTGGCCGAGACCGAAAACGACATGGTCGAGGTGATCCAGCGTACGCTGTTCGAACGTGAAGGCAACGTCATCATTCCGGCCTTTGCGGTGGGCCGCACGCAGCAGATGCTGTATTTGCTGCATCGCTTCACCTGCGATGGCCGGCTCAAGAACCTGAAGGTATTCGTCGACTCTCCCATGGCCACCGACGCGACCCGCATTACGTATCGGTACCTGGAGCTGTTCGACGAACCGACGCGTGAGCTCATCGAGTGGCGCGCGTGTGCGGCCGATTTGCCATCCCTGTATTTCACGGCCAGCGTAGAAGAATCCATGGCGCTCAACCAGATCCGCTCGGGGATCATCATCATATCGGCCAGCGGCATGTGTGATGCCGGGCGTATCCGGCATCATTTGCGCCACCATTTGGCGCGCCCCGAGTGCAGTGTGCTGATTCCGGGGTTTCAGGCGGAAGGCACGCTCGGGCGGCGGCTGGTCGATGGCGTAGATCGCGTACGCCTGTTTGGCGAGGTGATCCCGGTGCGGGCTGCGATTCACACGATCGACGGCCTGTCGGCCCATGCCGATCAGACGGCCCTGCTGGGCTGGGCGTCGGCATTCCGCAAGGCCCCTGCCCAGACCTATGTGGTGCATGGCGAGCCAGCTGCGGCCCGGGCATTGGCCGACCGGCTTCATCAACGGCTGGGCTGGCATGTCATGATCCCCACGCGCGGCCAGGTGGTATCCTGATGCCCGCCTGGCTCGAATACGGGGCATGGGCCGCCGTCCGTTCATCCCGCTTTTTTCGGATCCATCATGAACCCGCCTCCAGAATCCAATGAACGCTTGCGCGCCATCCTCGAGTCGCCGTCGTACCAGTTGGCCTACGAAGACATGGCCCTGCTGGCCGAGGACGAGCTGCGGCCGCTGCGCTTCCAGCTCGAACTGATCAAGCCGGACCGCATTCTGGAAAGTCAGGGCGTACGCTCTACCATCGTGGTGTTTGGCAGCGCGCGTGTACAGGATTCCGCCACGGCCCGCAGCCTGCTTGCCGGGCTCGAGCGGCGCCAGGCCGACGCGCCCGACGACCCCGGGCTGGCTCAGGAACTGGCCCTGGCCCGCCGGCGTGTCGGACAGGCGGGCCACTATGAAGAAGCGCGGCGCTTTGCCCGGATGGTGTC
Organism: Castellaniella sp.; assembly: GCF_041675725.1. Lineage (GTDB taxonomy): Bacteria > Pseudomonadota > Gammaproteobacteria > Burkholderiales > Burkholderiaceae_B > Castellaniella. The sequence goes on from NZ_JBAYTI010000070.1 coordinate 7,824, forward strand.
AACAAGGTTCCAGCAGGCACATCGCTGTGACTTCGTGGTGGTGACCGGGGGCGGGCCCGGCATCATGGAGGCCGCCAACCGCGGGGCGTACGACGCCGGGGCGCGCTCGATCGGCCTGAACATCACCCTGCCTCACGAGCAGGACCCCAACCCCTACATCACGCCGGAACTCGCATTCCGATTCCAGTATTTCGCCCTGCGTAAAATGCATTTTCTGATGCATGCGCATGGCCTGGTGGTGTTCCCCGGGGGCTATGGCACCATGGACGAACTGTTCGAGGTCCTGACGCTGATCCAGACAAGGAAAATGCCCCGTATCCCCGTGATCCTGGTTGGCCGCGAGTTCTGGTATCGCACCATCGATTTCGAGTATCTGGCCGACGAAGGGTACATTGCGGCTGGAGACCTGGCGTTGTTCGAATACGCCGATCGAGCCGAGGAAATCCTGGCGTTGCTCGAGCAGTTTTACCGTACGATGTCCCGGCAGGTCGTGCCGCTGCCCGAGCCCTGCGACCCGCCGCCCATGTCCTGAGGCCGATGCGGGCGGCGTTTCTTTACTGTAGGCTGATGTTTTGTTCGCGGATGATGTCGCCCAGCAGTTTGGCTTCTTGTTCGACCCGCTCGCGCATGCCTTCGGGGGTGCTGCCGACCGTGGTCCAGCCCTGGGCAAAGAGCTTCTCGCGGACGTCGGGGCGCTGCAGGATTTCGACGACGACATCAGACAGCTTGGCCTGCGCATCGGCTGGCAGGCTGGCCGGCGCCACCAGGGCATCCCAGACCTCGAGATTGAAATCTTTCACGCCGGCGTCCGACAGCGACGGCACGCCCGGCACCAGATCGCTTTTCTCGCTGGAGGTGACGCCAATGGCCTTGAGCCGGCCGGACTCGACCTGGGGCATCGCCACCCCCGGCGGCATCATGGCCATTTGCACCTGCTCGCCGATCAATGCGGTGACCACGGCCGGATTGCCCCCCGTATAGGGCACCTGCATGGGTTCGAGACCGGGCACCCGGCTTTTCAGCAGTTCCATGCCCAGGTGCGAGACAGACCCCACCCCCACGGAGCCATAGTTCCAGCGGTCGCCTTCCTGGATGGCCTTGGCCAGGAACTCGGCGCCCCCCGGCTGGTCGGCCGACGTCACCAGCAGCAGGGGCGCCGTGGCGATCAGGCTGATGTAGCTGAAGTCTTTCAGGGGGTCATAGGGCAGGTCGGGGTAGAGCATCTGCGACGAGGTGAGGTTGCCGTTGATGACGATGCCCAGCGTATGGTTGTCGGTGGCCTTGGCCACGTGATCGGCCGCGATGTTGCCACTGGCACCGGGCTTGTTCTCGACCACGACCGGCTGCCCCAGTTCCTTGGACAGCGGCTCGGCCAGGGTGCGGGCGACCATGTCGGGTGTGGATCCGCCGCCAAAGCCGACCACCAGTTTGATGGGCTGGGTCGGCCAGTTTTGCGCCGTGGCTGCCAGGGGGCAGGCCAGGATTGCGGACAGGGTGAGCAGCAAAGTGCGTCGTTTCATGAGCAAAAGTCTCCTGAATGTGGGGGCCACCCGGGCCCGGGGGTCTGAGGCGCATTTTAGCTGGTCCGCCGTCCTATAATGCTGGCGATACGTACAGTGCCTTGGCCATGATCCCGGAATCCCGCCGCATCGCCCATCTCGATATGGATGCTTTTTTTGCATCGGTGGCCCTGCTGCGCTACCCCGATCTCGTCGGCCAGCCTGTCGTCATCGGGGGTCATGGGCCCGCACCCGAACCAGGATCCTATGCGCGTTTGGGGGGATACGTGGGCCGCGGCGTACTCACCACCGCCAGCTATGAAGCCCGCCAATTGGGGGTGCATTCGGCAATGGGCATGATGAAGGCGGCCCGGCTGGCGCCCGACGCCATCCTGCTGCCGGTCGATTTTCCCAGCTATCGCCATTATTCGCGGTTGTTCAAGGCGGCGGTCGCGCGGATCGCGCCGCTGGTCGAAGATCGTGGCATCGACGAAATCTACATCGACCTCACGCCGCTGCAGGCCGACAGCGCCTCGCTTGCGCGCCGGCTCAAGCAGGCTGTGTTTCAGGCAACCGGTCTGCGTTGCTCGATTGGTATTTCACCGAACAAGCTGCTGTCCAAGATCGCCTCTGATCTGGACAAGCCCGATGGCATCACCATTCTCCAGCCGGGCGACCTGGAACGCCGGATCTGGCCGTTGGCCGTCTCGAAAATCAATGGCATCGGCCCCAAGGCCACACAGAAGCTGGCGAGGCTGGGCATCCAGACCATCGCCCAGCTGGCACACGCCGATCCGGCGTTGTTGCAGCGGCACTTCGGCCATACGTATGCGCGCTGGCTGGTCGAGGTGGCTCATGGGCGTGACGACCGGCCTGTGGTCACGCATTCAGAGCCCCGCTCGATCAGCCGTGAAACCACGTTCGAGCGCGACTTGCACGTGCGCCACGACCGCACTTTGCTGTCGGCCATCCTGCGCGAACTCTGCGAGCGGCTGGCGGCGGACCTGGCGCGCAAGCAGGTGCGCAGCGGTACCATCGGCGTGAAGCTGCGGTTTGCCGATTTCTCCATCATCACGCGCGACCTCACCCTGCCCGAGGCGATTGCGGATGTCGATGCCATCCATCAGGCCGCCCGCGCCTGCCTGAAGCGGGTCGAGTTCGACCAGCGCATGCGCTTGCTGGGGGTGCGCGCCGCGAAGCTGGTGTCCGTGCGGGACGGGGACACGGGCCAGTCCCGTCCAGAGCAGCTATCGCTGTATTGAATGGCCATGGCGCCCCCGCGGCGGTCATTTTCGGGCGTATTGCACTGCCGCCTGGCCAATTCGCTCGCGGGCAATGATCAGTTTCATGATGCCTGCCGTGCCATCACCGATCTCGAGGCCCATCACGTCCCGTAGCCGCTGTTGGTGGGGCAGATCCTTGGACCACCCATAGTGGCCAAAGGTCAGCAGACATTGGTGAATGACATCGAATGCTGTCTTGGGCCCCATCCATTTGCACATCGCGGCCTCGGCCGTGTGCGGGAACGGATACCCGGGAACCCTATCGGTTGACCGACGAGCCGGCGACCATCCGCTCGTACGCCTGCGACTGGTTTCTTATTGCCAGAGCCCGCCGTTTCAGTTTGGCCACGTGGCTTTTGATTGCGGCGCGCGCGTGCTGTTTCTGGTCTTTGGCTGTATCGGTTCAGTCATGCGATTTCCAGTCGATTGATAGCGGATGATTTTATGAAGCAAGGGGCAGCACTCAGCCGGCTGCGGCGAAATAACCATGTACCGGGCGATGGAGTGCTTAGTATAGCGATTGAATTTTCAGCCGGCACGCCCCGACAGGGCGACCGATTTGAGTGAAAGAGCTTGCGTCATATTGTATTGATCTATACTATATGTATAGATAGCATATACAGTGGGGTCGCGATCGGCCCATGCGCTTGAACATTTCGTCAGCATGCTGACAAGGGTAGAGACGATGGCAGAGGCAACGCATGTTCGGGTGGTTTCGTTGGAAAAGGCAGGCGTCCTGGTCACAGGCGGTACGTCGGGGGTGGGGCTCGAGACCGCGATCCAATTCGTACAGGCTGGGGTGCGCCGCATTGCGGTCATTGGCCGCAACGAAGAACGCGGGCGGCAGGCGTGCAACGCGATCAGCGCCCATGCGCCAGATGCACAGGTCGAATTCATCGCGGCCGATGCAAATGAGGGGGGGCAGGCGGCCCGTGCGGTCGATCAGGCTGTCAAGCGCCTGGGGGCCATCGACGTGCTGGTCAACTCGACGGTGGGGCCGGCGGTGCCGCGGCTTTTCCACGCCATGCCGTTCGACGACATCGGCCCAACCGTACTGGGCCAGATGCTGGCGCCTTTGTTGATGAGCCATCTGGTCCTGCCAGGCATGCGCGAGCGCAACGGCGGGGTCATTATCAATATTGCGTCCGACGCGGCAAAAGTCGCTACGCCAGGCGAGTCGGTGATTGGCGCGGCGATGGCGGCAATCGTCATGTTCTCGCGCACGCTCGCAATCGAGGCTAAGCGGCAAGGAATCCGGGTCAATGTGATCACGCCATCGCTCATCGAGGGCACGGCCACCTATGATCGGATTTTCGCCGATTCGTTCAGCAAAAAACTGTTTACCGGTGCGGCCGCGCTTGCTCACCTTGGCGTGGCGCAGCCCGAAGATCTTGCAGGGCTGATCGTATTTCTCGCGAGTCCGGCGGCGCGCCGGATCACAGGCCAGGCGATCAGTGTGAATGGCGGGATTTCCGCCGCCTGACCCGGTGCGCGACAAGCCCCGCCGTTCAGGGCGGGGAAGGATAGCGCGGACGGCGTAGCCGTCCTGGGGTTTGGTTTTCAGTGCGGCGCCTGCTGCTGTTCGATGTACTGGCGCACGATGGAAATGGGAGCGCCGCCACAGCTTGATGCAAAGTAGGACGGCGACCACAGAGCGCCCTTCCAATAATGCTTCTGGATGTCTGGCCGTTCCTTGCGCAGAAGACGGCTGGACACGCCTTTCAGGCTGTTCACAAGATTGGAGACGGCGACCTTCGGCAGTGTGTATCGAGGACTTGCAGGTGCGGAACATGTCCAAGTCGGCGGCAGGTACGGCAGATGCACCGGGAAGAAACGTTCGGGCCAAGTCCGGCCTGAACAAATCCATCCTCGACCAAGGCTGGTTCGAGTTCCGCAGCCAACTGGACTACAAGCTGGCGTGGAAAGGCGGCTGGCTCGTTGCTGTGCCGCCGCAGAACACGAGC
>NZ_JBAYTI010000071.1:0-12169 GCF_041675725.1 Castellaniella sp.
GCCGGCAAGCCCGGGCGCGCGGCATCGTGGACCAGGACCCAGTCATCCTCTGCAGGATCGGCAGCGCACAGGGCAGCATGAACGGTATCGGCCCGGGTCGGCCCCCCGCAGGGCCGCCAGACCGTGCGCGGCAACCCGGCCAGCGCATCGGCCACCCAGGCATCTCCGGGCGCGACGGCAACCCAGACCTGCCGTATGCGGGCATCGGCCAACAAAGCGCGCACGGCGTGGCGCAAAACCGGTTCGCCCGCCAGCAGGCGATATTGTTTGGGGCGTCGTGCCTGCAGCCCGGCCCTGCGGCCCAGGCCTGCAGCCGGTACCAGCGCAATCAGGGATTCCATGGTCTGCGATTGTAGCGACTTGCGCCCCCGCACGGGGCCTCGTCATCGCGCCAGCCTTGCCGTTCCGTGTATCCGCCAAGTCGCTCATGAACCTGCAAGCGTGCGAAAATACAGGCGAACGATCTCAAAACGGCTGCGCCATGAATGCCCTCGAACTGCTTGAAACCAGCCCGGTCATACCGGTCATCGTCATTCCCGACAGCGCCCTGGCGGTCGACCTGGCCCACGCGCTGGTCGCCGGCGGCATATGCACGCTCGAAATCACGCTGCGCTCGAGCGCCGCGCTGGCCTCGATCGAAGCCATCCGCCAGCACGTACCCGAAGCGCTGGTGGGGGCCGGTACCGTGCTGGATGCGCAGCAGCTGCAGTCCGCCCACGCGGCCGGCGCGCAATTTGCCGTCAGCCCCGGCCTCACCGAGCCGCTGGCCCTGGCCATACGGGATCGCCGAATCCCGTTCCTGCCTGGGGTCGCCAGCGCCTCCGAAGCCATGCGGGCAGCCGAATGGGGCTTCATGGCCCAGAAGCTGTTTCCGGCCCAAGCCATCGGCGGGGTCGAGCTCCTCAAGGCTTGGCAAGGCCCCTTGCCGCACCTCAGGTTCTGCCCTACGGGGGGTATCCATGCCGGCAATGCCGCCCAGTACCTGGCCTTGCCCAATGTGCGCTGCGTGGGCGGCTCCTGGCTGACCCCCGCCGCGGCCGTCGCCGCCCGCCAATGGGGCGCCATTACCCGTCTGGCCCGCGAAGCCCGCACCCTGGCTGGCTGATCACCCACCCGCCAAAGGCGGCCAAGCAGCCAGCGGCGGCTGGCCGCGCAATACCTGCAGCAGATTGCTGACCGCCATTTCGGCCATGGCGTCACGCGTTTCGTGCGTGGCCGAGCCCATATGCGGCAAAGTCAGCACCCGTGGATGCCCTCGCAGGGGCGAATCCAGCGGCAGCGGCTCGATCGCGTAGACATCCAGGCCCGCTGCCCTCAGGTGGCCATGGTCGAGGGCGTCCAGCAGCGCCTGTTCCTGGACGATCGGACCACGCGCACCATTGATCAGGATGGCGCCCGGCTTCATGCGGGCAAACGCGTCGGCATCCATCAGCCCGCGGGTCTGTTCGGTGAGTGGCAAGACCAGCACCACGAAATCGGACCGGTGCAAGAGCTCGTGCAGCGGCACGGCCTGCGCCAACCCCTCGGGCAGGCCGCTGTCGGCCGGCGTCCGCCTGAAATACAGCACTGGCATGCCGAAACCCAGCGCGGCCCGTCGGGCCAGCGCCTGGCCGATGCGGCCATAGCCGACGATACCCAGCGTCTTGCCATGGACGTCGTGGCCAAAGAGCGCGGGGCCGATGTTTCCGAGCCACCGCCCACTGCGCACCAGCGCGTCCATTTCGACGATCCGGCGGCTGGTGGCCAGCATCATGCCGAACAGCAGATCGGCAACGGTTTCGGTCAGCACGCCCGGCGTATGGCACAGGATGATGCCGCGCGCTTGCAGCGCGTCATGCGGATAGACATCGACCCCTGCCGAGATGCTGGATATGACCTGCAGCTTGGGCGCCTGGTCGAGCAGCGATGGCTCGATGCGCATGCTGGAACCGATCAGGCCGTGCACCTTGGGCAGGGCCGCGAAGAAAACCTCGCGCTGGCCCGGCTGACGCGGATCGGCCTCGATCAATTCGTGCGCCTGCCGAATACGAGCTTTTTGCGCCTCGGGCAGCGCGCGGTACATCAAGACGGTCTTGCGGGTCATGGTCGTTTCGGCCTGGACTAAAGGCCTGCCTCCTGGAGTTCGGTTCGTGTGGGCAGGCCTTCGGTATCCCCCACCACCTGGACAGCGCGCGCACCGATCCAGACGCCACGCGCCACCGCCTGCCCGAGCGCCTGGCCTTCGAGCAGGCCGCTGATCACGCCCACGGCAAAGCCATCGCCCGCGCCCACGGTGTCGACCACCTGTTCGACGGGCCACGCAGGCACCTGGCCGACCTGCTCGCCGTCCGTGAACCACGCGCCTGCATCACCCAGCTTGATCGCCACGACGCGCGCCCCTTGGTCGAGGTAAAAACCGGCGATGGCCTCGGGCGTGTCCTCGCCCGTCAGCAGCCGCCCTTCCGCCAGCCCCGGAAAGACCCAATCGGCTTCGGCCGCCAGCGCGTTGATGCCGGCGCGCATTACCCCGGTGGAAGACCACAGCGTCGGACGCAGATTGGGATCGAACGACACCGTGCCACCGGCCGCCCGCACGCGCCGCATGGCGTGGCGAGAGGCATCAAGGCAGCTGTCGGAGAGGGCCGCGAACACCCCGGTGGCATGCAAATGCCGGGCGCCCAGCAACCAGGCAGGATCAAGATGCCCGTGGTTCATGCGGCTGGCTGCCGAACCCGCACGGTGATATTCGGTGGGCGGATCGCTGCCATCGAGCACGCGCCCCTTGAGCATCATGCCCGTGCGCTCACCCGCCACGCACTGCACGTGCGAGCAATCGATCCCTTCGGCCTGCATGCTGGCAAGCAGGTATTGCCCGAAAGAGTCATCGCCCAGGCGGCTGCCCCACCCCACTTTGAGGCCAAGGCGAGCCAGGCCGATGGCCACGTTGGTCTCGGCACCGGCGGTCTGCTTGTGAAAGACCTGCACGGCATGCAGCGGACCCGGCTGCGCAGCCACCAGCAGGACCATGGCTTCGCCCAGCGTGATGACGTCGAGTGGTTCATGCATGGCGGCAAGGACAAGGAATACGGGAAGATGGATTTCAGCGTATCGTACAACAATGCCGCAGCGCTGGCCGGGCGGCCCGCCCTTGCTATAGTGTTGCTTTTCCCGCGGCTGACGCCCGGTCCCGTCCTCCCCTGCGATGATGTCATCCTCCACCCTGACGCACGATCTGCCCTCTGTGGCCCCTGCCCTGGCGGCCCTGCGCCCCGGGCAGCGATACCGCCAACCCCGCCCGCCGGGGTCGGGCGACGCCCTGTTGCTCGCCCAGCTGGCGCGCGAAGCGGGCCGGCCCCTGATGGTTTTCAGTGCGGATCCCCTGCAGGCCCGCAGGCTGGCCGATGAAATCAGCCTGTTCGACGCGCCGCTGCGGCTGCGCTTCCTGCCAGACTGGGAAACCCTGCCCTATGACAGCTTTTCACCCCACCAAGACCTGATCTCCGAGCGTCTGCGCACCTTGCATGCGCTGGGGCAGGGCCAGGTCGACGTGCTCATCGTACCCGTCACCACGGCACTGACGCGCCTCGCGCCCCCCGAATTCCTGGCGGCCTGGACCTTCCACTTCCGCCAGGGCGAAGTTCTGGACGAGGAACGCCTGAGGGCCCAGCTGACCCGGGCCAACTATACCCACGTCACCCAGGTCGGGGCGCCCGGCGAATTCTGCATCCGGGGCGGGCTGATCGACCTGTTTCCCATGGTTTCCCCGCTGCCGTACCGGATCGACCTGTTTGATCGGGAAATCGAATCCATCCGCAGCTTCGATGCGGACACTCAACGCAGCCTGTACCCGGTGCGCGAGGTCGAGCTGCTCCCGGGCCGTGAGTTTCCCATGGACGAAGAGGCGCGCAACCACTTCCGCGCCCGGTTCCGCGAATGCTTCGAGGGGGATCCGTCGCGGGCCCTGCCGTACCGGGACATTGGCAACGGGGTCGCCTTCGCGGGCGTGGAATACTATTTGCCGCTTTTTTTCGAACAGACGGCCACCTTGTTCGACTACCTGCCCGAAGACGGGGTCGCCGTCACGCTGGGCGATATGGATGGCGTGATTGCCAGCTTCCACGAAGAGACCCGCAAGCGCTGGCTCTTCCTGAAGTCGGACCCCGAGCGCCCGGTGCTGCCGCCCGAGCAACTGTTTCTCGACAGCGAGCAGTTCCACCGGCTGCTGCAGCCATGGCCCCGGCTGGTCCTGGGCGGCGACGCCCCGCACCCGGATTTTGCGCCCTGCCCGCCCGTGGCCGTCAACCGCCGGGCAGAAGACCCCCTGGCCGGCTTGCGCGCGCACCTCGAACAGGCCCGCAGCCAGGGGCGGCGCACGATCATCTGCGTGGACTCCGCCGGACGGCGTGAAACCATCGCCACCCTGCTCGAGGACTATGACCTGGCACACGACGCCCTGCTCGAGGACTGGTCCGCATGCCTGCATACCGAGGCGGCGTTGGCGCTGTGGGTCGCGCCCCTGACGGGGGGCTTTCAGCTGCCGGCGAACGGGCTGGCCCTGCTCACCGAAAACGACCTGTATCCGGCGCAGGCCGGACGGCCGGTGCGCAGCCGACACCATCAGGCCCAGCACAGCGATCCGGATGCCATGCTGCGCGATCTGGCCGAACTGCACGTGGGCGATCTGGTCGTGCACGTGCAGCACGGCATCGGACGCTACCAGGGGCTGGTGACGATGGACATGGGCGAAGGCCCCATCGAGCTGCTGCACCTGGCCTATGCACACGACGCGACCCTCTATGTGCCGGTCGCACAGCTGCACCTGATTGCCCGCTATAGCGGCGCCGAACCGGAGCACGTGACGCTGCACGCACTGAGCTCGGGGCAATGGGAAAAGGCCAAACGGAAAGCCGCCCGCCAGGCGCGCGACACGGCCGCCGAGCTGCTGGCCCTGTACGCGCAGCGGGCGGCCCGCGAAGGGGTCAAATTCACGTTCCCGGCCCGCGACTACCAGGCATTTGCCGAAGGCTTCGGGTTCGAGGAAACGCCCGACCAGGCCGCCGCCATCCAGGCCGTGCTCGAAGACATGACATCCGGCCGCCCCATGGACCGCCTGGTATGCGGAGACGTAGGCTTCGGCAAGACCGAGGTGGCGCTGCGGGCCGCCTTCCTGGCCGTGATGAACGGCCGCCAGGTGGCGCTGTTGTGCCCGACCACGCTGCTCGCCGAACAGCATGCGCAGAACTTTGCCACCCGCTTTGCCGACTGGCCCGTACGCATTGCCGAACTCTCCCGCTTTCGCAGCGGCAAGGAAACGGCTCAGGCCATTGCCGGCCTGGCCGATGGCACGGTGGACATCGTCATCGGCACGCACAAGATCCTCTCCAAGGATGTGCGGTTCAAGCAGCTGGGCCTGGTGATCGTGGATGAAGAGCACCGGTTCGGGGTACGCCAGAAAGAAGCCCTCAAGGCCTTGCGCGCCGAGGTCGACGTGCTCACGCTCACGGCCACGCCGATTCCGCGCACGCTGGGCATGTCGCTCGAGGGCCTGCGCGATTTCTCCGTCATCGCCACCGCGCCGCAGAAGCGGCTGGCCATCAAGACCTTCGTGCGCCGCGAAGACGGCAGCACGCTGCGCGAGGCCATCCTGCGCGAGCTCAAGCGCGGCGGCCAAGTGTATTTTCTGCATAACGAAGTCGACACGATCCAGAACCGGCGGGCCCGGCTTGAAGAGCTGGTGCCCGAAGCCCGCATTGCGGTCGCCCACGGCCAGATGGCCGAGCGCGAACTCGAGGCGGTCATGAAAGGGTTCTACCAGCAGCGCAGCAACGTGCTGTTGTGCACCACGATCATCGAGACCGGGATCGACGTCCCCACGGCCAATACCATTCTCATCCATCGCGCCGACAAGCTCGGCCTGGCCCAGCTGCACCAGCTGCGCGGGCGCGTGGGGCGATCGCATCACCAGGCTTACGCCTATCTGTTGACGCCGGGCGAAGACGCGATGACCCGCAATGCCAAAAAGCGCCTGGAAGCGATCCAAGCCATGGAAGAACTGGGTTCGGGGTTCTTCCTGGCGATGCATGACCTCGAAATCCGCGGCAGTGGCGAAGTGCTGGGTGAATCGCAGTCCGGCAACATGCAGGAAATCGGCTATTCGCTCTACACCGAGATGCTCGCCTCGGCGGTGCGCGCGCTGAAGACCGGCAAGGAGCCCGATCCAGACCTCGCCAGTCCGAACGGCTGTGAAATCAATCTGCATGCCCCAGCCCTGCTGCCATCGGATTATTGCGCAGACGTGCAGGCCCGGCTCAGCTTCTACAAGCGCCTGGCGGGTGCCCGCGAGGCCGACGAACTCACGCGCCTGCACGAAGAGCTGGTCGACCGCTATGGCAGCCTGCCCGAAGCGGCCCGCACCCTGATCGATCTGCATCGGCTGCGGCTGCAGGCCGAGCCACTGGGGATCACCAAGATCGACGCAGGCGATACCCAGGCCGCGCTGCAGTTTGGCCCCGAACCGGCCGTCGAACCGCTGCGCATCATCGAACTGGTCCAAAAGGACCGGCAGGTACGCCTGAACGGCCCGGATCGCCTGAAACTGAACTATGGCGGCACGGTGGACGTCACAGGGCGGGTGCGCAAGATCCGCGGCCTGCTCGAACAGCTGGCTGCCTGACCCCCAGGGCGACCGCCATGCGCAAAACGTATCTGCAACTGCACCTGTGTGTCCTGCTCTGGGGGTTCACCCCCATCCTGGGCCGCATGATCACGCTGGAAACGCTGTCGCTGGTCTGGTGGCGCATGCTTGTCGTGGCCCTTATCCTGATCGCCCTGCCCAGCACCCGTCGCATGCTGCGCCGCATGCCCTGGCGCCTGATGGCCACATACGCCGGCATCGGCGCCCTGCTGTCGGTCAGCTGGATGTTCTTCTACGGCGCCATCCGCCTGTCCAACGCATCCGTCGGGGCCATCAGTCTGGCCGCTGCGCCCATCTTCCTGGCCTTCATCGAACCCATCACCACCGGCAATCCATTCAATCCGCGCGAGCTGCTGCTGGGGGTGATTCTGGTTCCGGGCATGGCGATGGTCATGGGCGGCATCCCGCCGGAGATGTACCTGGGCCTGGCGGTGGGGCTGGGCTCGGCGCTGTTCCTGGCCATTTTCAGCGCCTGGAACAAACGCGTGGCCGGGCGCGCCGAACCACGGGTCGCAACCTGTATCGAAATGGGGGCTGGCGCCCTGTTCCTGACCCTCCTGGCCCCGTGGCTGCCCCATCAGGGCGATGCCCTGCAAATTCCCGGCTGGCACGACGCCTGGCTGCTGGGCCTGCTGATCATTGCCTGTACGCTGGTGCCTTTCGTGATGCTCATGAACATCCTGCGCAAGGTCAGCGCCTTCACCACGCAGATGGCCACCAATCTGGAACCCTTGTATGCCATTGCCCTGGCCATCCCTTTGCTGGGCGAGCAACAGGAAGTCGGCCTGTTGTTCTATCTGGGCGTGCTGCTGGTCGTCGGCTCGGTGGCCCTGCAGCCGGTCCTGGTGCGCCAGCGTCTCCAACAACCCACCGCCTGACACGTCTGACCCATCGGCGGAAACACCCCTTCCACCAGGCTTCGCAAGTCGTTATATACTTCGGTACATAACGAAAGATGCGCTGGAGTCTGTCTATGAAATCCATCTGGCACTACGGCTTGGCGTGGGCCCTGTCCTTTGCCATGCTAGGCTCGGCTCACGCCGAGACCCTTCTGGTGGCCGCTGCCGCCAGCCTGACCAACGCCTTCAAGGACTTGGCCAGCAGCTACGAACAGGCCCACCCGGGCACGCAGGTGCTGACGACTTTTGGCGCCTCGGATGTGGTGTTGCGCCAGATCCTCGAAGGCGCCCCAGCGGATCTGTTCGCCTCGGCGGACCAGGCCGCGATGGATCAGGCCCAGGCCGCGGGCGTCATCGAGGCCGGCACGCGTCGCGATTTCGCGCGTAACACGCTGGTGCTCATCGTCCCCGCCGATGCGCCCGCCACCATTCGCACGGCACAGGATCTGCGCCGGCCGGAGATCCAGCGCATTGCTTTGGGCAACCCCCGTTCGGTGCCGGTAGGCCGCTATACCCTGGCCGCCTTGCAGCAGGCCGGGCTGGCCGATCTGCTCGAAAGCCGGCAGATTCTGGGCCAAAACGTGCGGCAGGTCCTCAGCTACGTGGAACGCGGCGAGGTGGATGCCGGCTTTGTCTTTGCCACGGATGCCGCCATGGCGGCCGACCGGGTCAGGATCGTGCAGACACTGGACACCCCCACGCCCGTGGTCTACCCCGTCGCGCTGGTGGCCCGGCCTTCCCTTTCCGGGGCGGCGGCGGATTTTCTGGACTACCTGCTCTCCGAACCCGGCCAGGCCATCCTGGCCCGTTACCATTTTTCTCGGCCCTGACGCGTCATGTGGACCCCCCTGCTGTTGTCGCTCAAGGTGGCTGGCTGGGCCACCTTGGTGGCCAGCGTGGCCGGGATTGCGGTTGCCTGGGCACTATCGCGCTGGCCATCGCGCTGGAGCGATCTGATCGATGCCATCCTGACCCTGCCGATGGTCCTGCCACCCACAGTGATCGGCTACTACCTGCTCGTCCTGATGGGCCGGCGCAGCCGCCTGGGCGCCTGGCTGCACAGCCATGGCATCGAGCTGGTGTTCACCTGGCAAGGCGCCGTCATTGCCGCCGCCGTGGTCGCCTTCCCGCTGGTACTGAAGGCGGCGCGGGCGGCGTTCCTGGACGTAGATCACGCCCTGGAGCAGGCCGCCGCCGTGCTGGGCGTGTCGCCAGCGGCGGTGTTCTTTCGCGTCAGTCTGCCGCTGGCTCTGCGCGGCATCCTGGCCGGGGTGCTGCTGGCCTTTGCCCGCGCTCTGGGGGAATTTGGCGCCACCCTGATGGTGGCTGGCAATATCCCCGGGCGTACCCAGACCCTGTCCATCGCCATCTACGAAGCGGTCCAAGCGGGCGACGACCCCCTGGCCAATCTGCTCGTGGTCGTCACCTCGATCACCTGCGTGGCCATCCTGTGCCTGACCGCCTGGCTGATGCCGGGCCGGAATCGGCAGCGGGGCAGGCGCTGGAGCGCGCCATGAGCCTGCACGTCGATTTCTCATGTCGGATCGGCGGCCCCGACGGCTTTTTGCTGCAGCCGCGCTGGTCCACCGACAGCCACCGCATGGCCCTGCTGGGCCCGTCGGGCGCCGGCAAAAGCCTGACCCTGAAGGCGATTGCCGGGCTGCTGCGCCCGGACCGAGGACACATCCGGCTGGACGGACACACTTTGTACGACAGCCGGGCCGGCATACACCTGCCGCCCCGCCGGCGGCGCCTGGGCTTTCTGTTCCAGGATTACGCCTTGTTCCCCCATCTGACCGCACGCCAGAATATCCTCTTCGGCCTGCATCCGGGCTGGCTGAACCCAGCCGGGCGCACACGCCTGCCAGAATCCGCGCGGCACTGGATCCAAGCGTTTCACCTGACGCCTTTCCTAGAGCGCTACCCCGATCAGCTCTCCGGCGGGCAGCGCCAGCGCGTCGCCCTGGCGCGCGCCCTGGCCACCCGCCCGGGCCTGCTCCTGCTGGATGAGCCCCTTTCAGCGCTGGATGCCAATCTGCGGCGCCATATGCGCAATGAACTCAAGGCCCTGCAGCAGGCCATCGACATCCCCACCATCCTGATCACACACGACCCCGATGACGCCGAAGCCCTGGCCGACGTGGTCTTTTACATGGAGCAGGGCCGCGTCCTGGCGTTCACGCCGCCCACCCAGCCAGACAGTCCTTTCAATACGAGACAGCCTCATGACCCAACCATTTGAACTGACCATCAGCCTGGGGCTGCGCAGCGGCGACCAGCCATGGGGCACCGAGCGACGCATGGCGCTGCTGGCCGCCATCCACAGCGAGGGCTCCATCCGCGCTGCGGCGCACAAGGTGGGCATGAGCTACAAGGCAGCCTGGGATGCCGTCAACCTGATGAACCGGGCCTCGGGCCAATTGCTGGTCGAACGCACCACCGGCGGGGCCCGCGGCGGCGGCGCGCGCCTGACGACACAGGCCCGTGATTTGCTGGCCTGGTTTCAGGCTCTGCAGGAAGCACAGCAGCGGTTCATGGCCCGCCTCGCGCAAAATGGTCGCCAGGGCCACGACCAGCTGCATTTGCTGCAAGGCCTTGCCCTGCAGACATCCGCCCGCAACCGTTTCGCAGGCACCGTTCTGCGTGTGGAAGCGCCGGACCCCGTGAACCACCTGATCCACCTGGCCCTGGGCAGCGCCCAAACACTGCGGGCGGTCATCACCCAAGCCAGCACAGTCCGCCTGGGCCTGGCGCCTGGTGCCCAGGCGCTGGCGATCATCAAGGCCCAATCCGTGCATGTATGGGCGCCCCCCGATGCCATGCGCAGGCCCGGTGCCACGCCGAAGCCCCATGCCGACACCCACCACCAGGCATCAGCCTGGAATCAATGGCCGGGCCAGGTCGAGCACTGCAAAGGCAGCGCCGGGCGGACGGAGGTTTGCCTGGACGTGGGCCGCGGCCTGCACGTCACCGGCCTGACGACAGCCCCACCCGACGCGCCAGCGCTGCAGATCGGACGCCCCGCCATGGCCGGGTTCCGGGCCGACGACGTACTGCTCGCCGCCCCGGACCCACACCCCCACGGACGTGGGGAAGACGCCGTCGATTTCTCGAACGCATAGTAACGACGCGAAACACCCCCACGGCAGCATGGGGACACAGACCACCGCCCAGACTGGCGGAAACCGCTCATCAGGGCAGCGTATCATCAGCATACGCCACCCGCTGCAGCGTAACCCGGCGATCCCGATATTTTTTTTGCTCGCCGAACTGCAACGGCACGTCGTTCAGGATCATCACCTCGCCATCGTGTTCGCCCTGCAAGACGCGCAAGGCGAGGCAGCGCCGCTTGGCGGCCGCCATACGCCGCCCCGCCTCGAGCGCCTGCGCGGCTGCATCAAAGCAGCCCTGGTAGATGAACTCGACCGGAACGCAGTGCTTGCGCCCCAGATAGACATCCCACCGGGGCGCCTGGAGCGCTGTGGCCACCTCGCCGGCCAATTGCCGCGGCACCTGCAGCACGACGGCATACGCCATGTCCTGAAGGTAGTCGCGCCAGGTCAGCTTGCTGCCGCCGCCCACGGCCTTGCCGCCATCCTGACGCTTCGGAATCAATAGCGTCTGCCACGGATCGCGGTCATCATAGCCACTGCCCACCGTATGAAAATCGCGCAGCAGGGGGGGATGCGGCAGCGGCCGGCCACCGCCATCCGCCCGCACATAAGCCATGACCTGCATATCCAGGCCCGTCCACTGCGCCAGCCATTCGGCCTGGGCCCCCCCGGCCCCGCGCGCACAACAGATCAGGCCCAACACGCCTGAGCGCGTTGGAAAGTGCAGGCTTTCGCGCCGGCCAAATTTGGAATCATGCCCCCACGCCTGCAAAGGCGCTTCGAGCCACAACAGGAGATATGGATGGCTCATGGCGAAGGCTCAGGCGGCGTGCGCCCGCAACTGGCTGGCCAGATCGTCGATGCTGAAGCCCTCGTCTTCACCCCAGTCGTACGCGGCCACCTTGCCGAACAATGATCCGAACAGCTTTTCTTTCTTGTCGAGATACGCTTTCAGCGCCTTGATGCTGGGTTGCAGATAGCCCTGCCCCTTGTCCTTGACCGGCGCATCGAAGGGCACTTGCAGACGCTGCCCCCGGCGTACCAGCACCCGTGCAAAATCCCAGGGAGACGCCCCGGACTGGCTCGCCTGGCGCGCGCCCGGCACGGCCACGAACAGTGCGCGCACAAAGGCATCCACCGCCTGCGGAAGGTCTTCTGGCGCCAGCGTCTGGCCCAACTGGCCCAGATCCAGGCTGATGTAGCGGTAATACGTGGCCGAGTTGAACTCCATGCTGCCCATATAGGCTGAGCCGGGCCCTTGCTGAAGGTCATCCAGCGCCGTGAAGAACTCGATCTCATTGCTGACCCGATGGGTGGAAATGGCATGGGAAAATGACGCCGCCGCCTCGACGTTCATGTCGGGCGCCTTCGCCACCATGCGGCCAAACAAGGCGATATCCAGCGCATCCACCGCCGGGTTGATGGCTTTTTTTGCGATCCGGGCGAGATCCCTGTCTTTGAAGCGGTCCACCTCGAAATCCAGC
>NZ_JBAYTI010000072.1:0-11979 GCF_041675725.1 Castellaniella sp.
ATGGCACACACTCCAGTATCTGTGGTGCACTGGCCGGTTTGGCAGCGATATGCCGGATCGGTCCACACTGCATGAACAATATGGGTTGACGACCATCGCGCCGGATCGGTGTTGCCGTCAACCCCAGTACGTAACGGGCGCGGACACATTTGAGAATGGCCTCAAACGACACTGCCGAGAGGTGATGGCACTCGTCGACGATGACGTGTCCGTAATTTTCCACAATGGGATTGGTTTCTCCCTGCCGATGTATGGACTGCATGACTGCGATGTCGATGCGGCCTGTCGGTTTGGATTTTCCGCCGCCGATCACGCCGACCATCTCCTTGCCGCAACCCAGGAAAGTATGCAGACGTTCCTGCCACTGCCTGAGCAGTTCCGTGCGATGCACCAGTACCAGCGTGTTGACACCACGCCGGGCGATCAGTGCAGCAGCGGTGACGGTTTTTCCGAAGGCGGTGGATGCGCACAGGATACCGGTATCGAAGCGGAGCATCGCTCTGACAGCTTGCTCCTGGTCTTCACGGAGTTGGCCTGCGAACGCAACAGCAAGGGCTTGGCCGCCGCAGCGTTCGTCCCGCAATTGGCAGCCAATGCCATGCTCACGCAGCAGATTGCGGATGGCATCGAGACAGCCGCGCGGTAAGGCAATATGGCGAGGGAAGTTATCGGCGCAACCAATCAGACGAGGTTTATTCCAGATCGGCAGGCGCAGCGCTTGGGCCTGATGAAACTCAGGATTGGCGAAAGCGGCCAGGCGGATAAGCCGATTGGCCAGCGCCTGCGGGAGTGTGTCTTTCTCGATGTAGATAAGATTGGCCAGGGTCAAGGTAAGAGAAACCGGCATGACACCCACCAACCGTTGATGGTTCCCTGATGAACGCCTCCATGGCTCGCGCAGATCTTCGTCGGTAGCGAAGGTGATGTCCAGTGGATGAGAGCCGCCGGTGGCGCGCAGGACGACGGGTTCGATGTCATGCGGCTCCATCGTCCTCAGCGATGCCAGGAAGGCCCATTGATCGGAATGCGATTGCAGAGCATCATCCACAAAGACGCTTGCCCCTCGCTCGCGGGGCATCTTCTGCAAAGGCAGGGCAATCAGGTTGCCGAACCCACCCTTGGGCAGGGTGTCCTGGTTCGGAAACAGACGATCATAGGAGCCCAGCGTCAATTGTCTCGTACAGGCGCAGGTGTGACTTATCAAAGCCGTTCCCAACCGACGGGCATCGCGGGCAGCAACACGGCCGGAAAAGAAGATCCAGGCATGGGCGCCATTGCCGGAGCGCGAAATTTCCAGCGCGACCGGAACACCCAGTTCACGGCAGGATTGAACAAAGGCTCGGGCATCATCACGCCAGGCCGATTCGTCGAAATCCACGGCCAGCAGATAGCAATCATCACCCGGCAGCAGCGGATAAAGGCCGATCGTATATCGCCCTGCCAAGTGATCGAACAGAACCTGATCAGTCAACGGCAATAGTTGTCGCTGCTGACAGTCACTGCATTTGATGCGAGGCTTTTCGCAGACACCAGGACGCCACTCGTTCGCACAGGCGGGCGCATACCCGCTCTTGCCCGCTTTGCTTTCCCAACGGACTGGATAGACGTCGGCGCGGCCCCGGAACAACCGGCCAAAGAGCGCGACTTTCTCGTCTGTGGTCAACGATAAAGTTGCTGGAGACTTGGGGATCGACACAGGCGCTTGCCAAGCAATACCGTGCGCTTCGAGCAGGCCGATCAAGCGGGCGTTCTCGGCCCGAAGGCGGGCGAGTTCCTCGTCGCGGCCAGTCATCGTCTATGCATCATCCTGACCATAAGCCCGCTTCGGTCAAGCGACGCAACAGTGCCGCCCGCTTGGCATGAGGGACAAGGAAGCGCCGCAATTGGCGCTCGAAAGCATCCGGCCCGGCAACCAAGGCATACCCTTCGGCGAGCACCTTCAGCAGACCGACCGTTTTTTCGTAGCCGGATGCATTTCCACGGGATGCCTGTGCGCTCGCTGCTTGCCAGTATTTGTCCGGCGTGTCCATGATGCGGCGTAACTCGGCCTGGTGCTTTTGGCGACGTTCCGCCTCGCGCTTTGCGTGCACTTCAGCTTCGCGAGTCCGCCTGCGCTCACCCGCCGATTGCGCCAGCTCGCGCAGCTCTGCTACTTTGCGCCGGTGAGCACCCGAAGATGCCGGGTGCTGTGCCTTGAGCCATGCAGCATAGTGAGACTTTACCCGGTATTCTGCCTTCTGGCCCCGGCCCAATGCAATTGTCTTGAGCACATCCTGCATATCCGCTGTCTGCCAGATGTCCAGCCAAGTGGAAATTGGCAGCGTTTCATCCTGCGGTGCCGCGGCTGCGGCACTGGCCATGCTGGCGGCTTCAAGCAGATCCAGATCAATTTCCAGAAATTCGACCAAGGCCTGCTGCGCTGGCGAGAGGTCTGTCAGTCCGGCAGGCACTTCCGGTTCCAGCACGTCATCGTGCAAGGCATCGCCAGCTGCCAACCAGCCCAGATACAGAGGCCGCAAATCGCCGCGCATCAACTCATCGCGCAAGGAAATCAACCTGGGCATCCACCTGCTGCCGTCGTCTTCGGCAAAGCGATCGTAATTCTTGTTTTCTTTCAACCACCAACTAAGTATCCAGTGCGCATCGCCGGACTCGATTGACAGTACTTCCGGATGGGTAAACGATTCCAGCTCAAGCTGACTGAAAACAGCCTTGGGCAACTTTAGCGACACAAGGCAATAGCCCCAGTCGGCCCAATAGACGAAAGCATCGAAATACCGATGCATCCAATCAGCAGGGTCGGCCTTGAGGCTGCCCCATGCGTAGTGATTGGTGAAACCGCCGGGTGTGATGACGGCGCGGGTAGAAACAGCGCGAAGTTCGGCCATCTCGACTGCGCTCAAGGGTCTGTCGATGGCTGCGAATTCATAATACTGGTATTCACTCATAATACAAGTGCCCAATCTGGTGTATCTTCTCATGCAGCATGGTGACGATACCGATGTCACCATTCGAGAGACGGCGCCATCAGACGCGGTTACGCGCGATAACGTCTGCTGCCGTCAAGGGCTTGTATGACGACTCTGGCGCCGCCCAGGCGTGGGTGAGTTCGGCCTTGAGCCGCTCGAATGCAGCCGCCTCCCTGGTTTCTTTGTCACGACGAATGAGGTCCCGTATATACTCGCTGACGTTCTCGTAGTCGCCGTGCTCACCCACGTTTGCGGCAACGAATTCGCTCAGAGGGCCACTGAGGCGTACTGTCATAGTAGTGGTGTTCGTGCGGGACATGGTCAGCTCCTTGCCGTCTTTATGTCTTCAATATATTTAATAATGAATACAACAACAAGTCTGAGCGTTGCAGGACTGCGCAGACCACGCAACCGATAGCACACCCATTTGCACCCATTTCACCAAGCCCGGCAGCAGAGATTTGAGCGCGTCCTCCGGGCCAGATTCGGAATGTGTGCCCAGGGCCCCTGGCCGCGTGATTCTTGCAGAACAACGGGTTACGATGAGACGGATCATTTTTCAACCTTCTGGAGCCTACATGAAGATTTTCCATTCCGTCACGTCACCCTTTGTACGCAAGGTCATGGCCGTCGCCATCGAACTGGGCGTGGATCAGGACATCGAGCGTTTGCCCAGCGACGTACACCCGATCCGCGTCGATTCGACGGTGGCTGGCCATAATCCACTGGGGCAGGTACCGACGTTTTTCACGGCGGATGGCACCATCCTGTACGATTCCCGCGTGATCTGCGAGTATCTGGATACCACGTATGGCCAGGGTAGGCTGTTTCCGGCCGATCCAGCGGTGCGTTGGGTGGCGCTGCGCGATCAGGCGCTGGCCGACGGCATGTTGACCGCGGGCGTGCTGGTACGCTATGAACTCACCATCCGCGACCCGGCGTTGCAAAATGCCGACTGGCTTGCGGGGCAGCGGCGCAAGCTGCTCGAAGGGGTCCGGCAGCTCGAATCCACGTTCGAGCACTGGGCCGAGCGCTTCGATATCGGCACGATCGCAATCGCGTGCGCGCTGGGCTATCTGGACTTCCGGTTCGCAGACTTGGGTTGGCGCGAAATCGGCCCGCGCACGGCACAATGGCAAGATCAGATCTGCGAGCGTCCCTCGCTGGCCACGACGCGCCCGGTGTAGCCCGCCTAGTATGACTTGGGCAGCCCCAGCACCTTTTCGGCGATGTAGCAGAGGATCAGCTGGGGGCTGATGGGCGCGATGCGCGGGATGAAGCTCTCGCGCAGGTAGCGCTCGACATGATATTCCTTGGCGTAGCCGTAGCCGCCCAGCGTCATGACGGCGCGCTGGCAGGCATTGAAGCAGGCTTCGGCGGCCATGTATTTGGCGGCATTGGCGTAGGTACCGGCGGGCTGCCCCTGGTCATACAGGGTGGCGGCCTTGAACACCAGCAAGTCCGCGGCTTCGAGCTCTGCCCACGATTGCGCCAGCGGATGCTGGATACCCTGGTTCTGCCCGATCGGCCGGTTGAACACGATGCGCTCGCCGGCATATTGCGCCGCCTTGCGCAGGGCGGCCCGCCCCAGACCCACGGCTTCTGCGGCAATCAGGATGCGTTCGGCATTCATGCCGTGCAGAATGTAGCGAAAGCCTTCGCCCTCTTCGCCGATGCGGTCGTCCATTGGCACTTCGAGCTGATCGATGAACAATTCGTTCGAATCGACTGCTTTGCGCCCCATTTTATCGATTTCACGGATCTGTACCCGCTTGCGGTCCAGGTCGGTATAGAACAGGCTCAGCCCGCCGGTATGCCGGCGTGCCGATTTCAGCGGGGTCGTGCGGGCCAGGATCAGCATCTTTTCCGCGACCTGGGCGGTAGAGATCCAGACTTTGGAGCCGCTCAATACGTATTGATCGCCGACTCTCTGGGCCTGCACCTTGAGCTGCGTCGTGTTCAGGCCGGTATTCGGTTCAGTGACGGCAAAACAGGCGCGTTCC
The DNA here is from genome assembly GCF_041675725.1 of Castellaniella sp. Classification (GTDB taxonomy): domain Bacteria; phylum Pseudomonadota; class Gammaproteobacteria; order Burkholderiales; family Burkholderiaceae_B; genus Castellaniella. The sequence continues at coordinate 4,973 of NZ_JBAYTI010000072.1, forward strand.
CTGCCCTGGATCAATGGCGGCAGCATGCGCTGCTTCTGGGCCTCGGTGGCGAACTGTACGACCGGGCTCAGGCCGAAGATGTTCATGTGCACGGCCGAGGCTCCGCTGAGGCCGGCGCCGGATTCGCTGATGGCCTGCATCATGATGGCGGCTTCGGTGATGCCCAGATTGACACCGCCGTAGGCCTCGGGCATGCAAATGCCCAGCCAGCCGGCGCTTGCCATGGCTTCGTGCAGCTCGTACGGGAAGCCGCCATGAGCGTCATGTTCGAGCCAATACGCATCGTCGAATTGTGCGCAAATGGCCTGGATGGCGGTGCGGATGGCGTTCTGTTCGGCAGAAAAAGAAAAGTCCATAAGGGCTTCTGACAGGTTGGTTGGGGCGCATGGCCAGGTGGCAGCGGCGGGCCTACGAGACCCCCGGTGCCCGGTGCGCAGAGGCTTGCGCGCCGGCGGCACCCGAGCCCAGCAGCTGTTCGATCTCGGCGGCGCTGTAGCCCAGCTCTTGCAGGATATCCCGGCTGTGCTCGCCCAGCCGGGGCGCGAGGGCGCCGGGTTCGGGTTGAGAACCCGACCACTGGGTGGGTACGCCAATTTGGCGCAGACGGCCTTCTGTCGGGTGTTCATGCCATTCAAACAGTCCGACGTCGGCCAGGTGGGGATCTTGGAGCAGGGTGTCGATCGTGTGCAGGGGCATGCAGGGGATGTCGGACTGCTCGAGCAAAGTCAGCCAATCCTGGGTGCTGCGCTCCAGGAAAATCTCGGCCAGCATGATCTGAAGCGATTCCGCGTGCTGCGTGCGCGTATCCATGTTGGCCAGGCGTGGATCCTTGCCCCACATCTCGGGCCTGTGGACGGCGTGCAAGAAGCGGGACCATTGCTGGTCGTTGTAGATCATCGCGCAGACATAACCATCGCGGGTACGGTAGGGTCGGCGGTTGGAGGCCAGCAGCCGGGGATAGCCTGCCGGCCCCAGCGGCGGATCGAACGATTGCCCGGCCAGGTGATCGCCAAGCAGGTGATTGATCATGGTTTCGAACATGGGGACGTCGATGCGCTGGCCGCAGCCCGTTTTTTCGCGGTGATATAAAGCGGCCCCCAGCACCGCCACGGCGTACAGGCCAACGCTGCGGTCCGCGATGTTCGAGGGCACGTAGCGGGGCACGTCGGTGCCGGCGGCATGCATCAGTGATGGCAGTCCGATGGCCCCCTGGATCAGGTCGTCGAATGCAGGCCGGCCGGCGTAGCGGCCGCCTTCGCCAAATCCGAAAGTGCCCAGGTAAATAAGCCGCGGGTTGATCTTGGCTACTGCCTCGTAGCCCAGTCCGAGCCGCTTCATGGCGCTTGGCCGCAGGTTGTACAGCAGTACATCGGCGTGCGCCAGCATCCGCCGGAACACATTCAGGCCCGATGGATTTTTCAGATCCAGGACGATGGAGCGCTTGCCGCGATTGACGTGCAGGAACAGGGCGCCCATGTTCTCATGCCGCATGGGGCCGACCTTGCGCATGACGTCGCCCTGCGGCGGTTCGACCTTGATGACGTCGGCGCCCATGTCGGCCATCATTTGCGATGCGTACGGCCCCATGAGTACCGTCGACATGTCCAGCACGCGGATGCCTTGGAATGGACCGGCCATTGTGTTTCCTCCAGAGGTCAAGATGCGTGCGATCCGAGCACCCCCGCCCGCAGTCTTGTCCGATCCAGTTTACCGGGCCTGAATGATATAAATCCAATATTGTTTTACTATTGGATGATTCAAAATACCTAATGTTCAGCCGGGTGGCACATGGTGCCCTGGTGTCATTGGACGATGGCACGCCGCGCGTTCTGCAGGTCGCGCTGATTGGCGATACCATGACGGTCGACGAAGTGGTGGAAATCGATCATGTCCAATTCTTTCTCTGCGCCCGGCGACCCGCGTACGCTGCACGCGCGCTCGGCCATACACCGCATGGCCGCCTCGCCCATCCGCGATCTGGCCGACGTGGCCATGGGGCGCGACGATGTCCTGCCATTCTGGTTCGGCGAATCCGATCAGCCCACCGCCCCGTTCATCCGGCAGGCCGCGATCGAGGCGCTGAACCAGGGGCAGACGTTCTACACCCAGAATCCAGGGCGTGGTTATCTGCGCCAGGCCGTGTCCGCCTATTTGGGCCGCCTGCATGGCGTGCCCATCCCCGAAGCACGCATTTCGGTGTGCGCATCCGGGGTGACCGGGCTGATGCTGGCGGCTCAGCTGTTGCTGGATCCAGGTGACCGCGTCGTGGCCGTCACGCCGCTTTGGCCGAACCTGATCGAAATCCCCGCCATCCTCAGTGCCCACGTCACCCGCGTGCCGCTGGTCGTGCGCGAACAGCGCTGGAGCCTGGACATCGAGCGCCTGCTGGATGCGCTGACCCCCGATACCCGGATGCTGATGGTGAATTCACCCAACAACCCCACGGGCTGGGTCATTTCAGACGAGGACATTCAGGTGCTGTTGGCGCATTGCCGCCGGCATGGCATCTGGATCCTATGCGACGATGTCTATCAGCGTCTTCTGTATGACGTGCGACGGCCGGTTGCGCCTTCTTTTCTGGCGCATCAGGCGCCGGATGATCGCGTCGTGTCGGTGAACAGTTTTTCCAAGGCATGGTCGATGACCGGCTGGCGCGTGGGCTGGATGGTCACGCCCCCCGAACTGCAGGCCGATCTGGCCAAGCTCATCGAGTTCAACTACGCCAGCGTATTCGAGGCCGTTCAACGGGCGGCTTGGGTGGCGCTCGAGCAGGGCGAGGCCGAAGTCGCGCAGCTGCGGCAGCGGCTGGCGCACACCCGTGCCGTGCTGGTAGAGGCACTGTCGGCCTTGCCGCAGGTCGACGTGCCGGCGGCCGACGGGGCCATGTATGTGTTCTTCAGGGTTGCGGGCCATGAAGACTCGATGGCGCTGGCCCACGGCCTGGTAGACAAAGTGGGCCTGGGGCTGGCCCCGGGGCGCGCGTTCGGCCCTGAATCAGCCGCCTGGCTGCGCTGGTGCCATGCCACCACGCCCGAGCGTCTGCTCGATGGCGTGGCCCGGCTGGCACGGTACCTGGATGCGCCGCAGGGGCGCGGGTGACCGCGCCGCCCCGCTTGTTTAGTTGGCTTTGAGTTCGGGCGCCACGGCGACGTTTTGTTCTTCGTAGAACTTGATGGCGCCGGGGTGCACCGGGATGGGCATGCCCTCGAGGGCCTTGCTGACCTGGAAGTATTCTTTCAGGTTGGGGTTCTGGATGTCGTTGTAGAACGTGTCCAGTTTCTTGTTGAAGAGCGTGTCCATGAAGGCGTAGACGTCATCGTCGCTCATGTTGGCGTCGACCACCAGCATGGCCGACAGCGTGATGGTGGGCGCATCGGCAGGCATGTCGGGATAGGTCTTGCCCGGAATGACGAAGGGGGTGTAGAAGGCGAATTTGTTGTGCAGTTTGGCTGCGTATTCGTCAGAGATGGGCACCAGGCTGATGGGCGCTGTCTGGGCGGCTTCGGTAATGGCCGATGCACCGACGCCGACGGTATAGAACATGGCGTCGATCTGGCCGTCGCGCAGCAGATTCACTGCGCTGCCAGCGCTGCCGCGCACGGCGGTTTTCAGGTCGTCGAGGCCGAGGCCATAGGCTTCGAGGATGTTGATAGCGTCTTGCTCGGTGCCCGAACCGATGTCGCCCACGTAGATGCGTTTGTCTTTGAAATCGGCCGGCGACTGGATGTTGGCTTCTTTGCGCGCCAGGATATGGATGACTTCAGGATACAGGATGGCCAGGCCGCGCAGGTTGGTGACGGGCTTGCCCTGGAAGGCTTCGACCCCTTCGCCCTTGTAGGCGTAGTACGCGACGTTGTTCTGGGTGAAGCCCATTTGCAGCTGGCCTTCGCCGATGGCCCTGCAGTTGAACACCGAGGCGCCGGTGGAGCGCGCGTTGGCACGCACGTTGATGTTGGCGTCGTTGACGATCTTGGCCATGCCCACGGCGGTGGGATAATACAGACCGGTGGTGGAGCCCGAGCCTATGGTGACGAATGTCTTGGCACCGGCGAGGGGGATCAACCCCAGGGTGCAGGCCAGGGCGATGAGAAACTTTGCGGTTCTAGAGCCCATTGTGTGTACTCCTCAAATGTCGTATGTACAGGCCAGTGTATCAAGGGCCACATCGTTTGTGCAGGCCACGGGAACATAATATGCATGTATGTATCATTGGCGGCGGGGTGATCGGGGTGGCGGCGGCCTGGCAGCTGGCGCAGCGCGGCGCGCAGGTCAGCCTGGTCGAGGCCCGCCGGCAGGTTGCCGAGCTGACCAGCCATGCCAATGGCGGTCAGCTCAGCTACAGCTACGTCGCCCCCTTGGCCGAACCTGGGGTTTTGCCCCATTTGCCTGCCTGGCTGTTGCGGCGCGATTCGCCCTTGCGCTTCCGGCCCCGGCTCGATCCTCTGCAGTGGCGCTGGGGGCTGGCGTTTCTGCGGGCCTGCAACGCCCGGCAGGCGGCCGCCAGCACGGCACAGATGCTAGGCCTGGCAGCGCTCAGCCGGGCGACGCTGCAGGCCTGGATGCGGGATCTGCCGCTCGAATTCCATCACGTCGAGAACGGCAAGCTGATCGTATACCGGCACGCCGGGCCGCTTGGCAAGGCCCGGGCCCAGGTCCAGCTGCAGGCCGGGCTGGGCGGTGCCCGGCAGCAGGTGCTGTCGGTCGATGCCTGCGTGGCGCTCGAGCCGGCCCTGGCCCCCGTGGCCGCGGCCCTGGCGGGTGGGCTGTATACCCCAAGTGAGGCGTCTGGCGATTGCCGGACATTCACCCAAAGCTTGTTTGGCCACTGGGTTGCACGCAGTGGCCAGTCGGCCTGGATGGCAACCCGTGCCGTCGGCTTCCGGCGCGAAGGCCGGCGCGTGCGTGCGCTGCGCCTGGACGACGGCCGCGAGATCGAGGCGGACCAGTTCGTGGTGGCCGGCGGGCTCGGAAGCCGCGACCTGCTCAGGCGGCTGGGCTATGCCCCCTTGCTGTATGGCCTGAAAGGCTACAGCCTGACCGTGCCCGGCGCGGCAGGGTGTGCGCCGGCCATCAGCGTGACGGATTACGAACGGCGCACGGTGTACGTGCGGCTGGGTGACCGGCTGCGGGTCTCGGCCATGGTCGGCATGGGGCTGAAAGGTCTCGCGCCCGAGCCCGATCGCATCGCGCAGCTGCGGCGCGAGGCGAGCGCGTTCGTGCCGCGGGCCGATTTCGGCCATGCCGAGGCCTGGGCCGGTCAGCGGCCCGCCACCCCGCATGGGCGTCCGTTGGTCGGGCGCTGCCCCGGCATGGACAACGTTTGGCTCAATACCGGGCATGGCGCACTGGGTTTCACCCTGGCCTGCGGTAGCGCGCACCTGCTGGATACGCTGATGGCCGGCGAACCACCGGCCATCGATCCCGCGCCGTTTGCACCCCGCTGATCCGCCCGCCCGGCGCTGTATCTGGCCGATCGGGCCGGCCAGGTGATCAGGCGGCCGACGCCGGCGCGGGCGGGCTGCGGCGCACGCGCCAGTGATGGTAGGCGAGCGCCAGCGCCAGCAAGGTGATGCCGATCGAGTCGGATTCCCAGCCCGGGATGATCATGAGTACGGCGGCTGCGAGCATGGCCAGGCGCTCGTACCAGTGCATCTTGATCTTCAGGTAGCCCTGCGTGGCGGCCACGAAGGCCAGCATGCCGACCAGGGCCGTGAGGATGATCCAGGCGCCTCGATACCAGCTGCCCACGTCGATCAGCAGCAGTTCGGGATTGAAGAAGAACATGAAGGGCAGGATGGCCGTGCGCAAATCATAGATGAAGCCCTGCACGCCGGTCGCGATGGGGTCGCCGCCCGAAATGGCCGAAGCCGCATAGGCCGCCAGCCCAACGGGCGGCGTGTCATCGGCCAGGATGCCGAAATAGAATACGAAGAGGTGGATGGCGACCAGGGGGACCATCAGCCCCGAGGCATCGGCCAGGTTGGCGATCACCGGCGCCACCAGAGCCGCCATGACGATGTAGTTGGCGGTGGTGGGCAGGCCCATGCCGAGAATCAGCGAGGTGATGGCCGCCAGAATCAGCACGACCCAGATGTTGCCGCCCGACAGGATGTCGAGCACCTGGGTCAGGCCGTAGCCCAGGTTGGTCATGGTGACCATGCCCACGATGATGCCGGCCGCCGCGGTGGCGATGGCAATGGTGGTCATGTTGCGCGCCCCTGACTCGAAGCCGTTGAAGATGTTTTTGCAGGCCTTCCACAGGCCGGCCGACACGCCCGTGCCCTTGCGCCAGGCACGCCAGATCTCTTGCACGACCATCAGGGCCATGAGGACGAACGTGGCGTGCAGGGCGCTGCGTTCGGGCGTGAGCTGTACCCACATGAGCTCGTAGAGCAGCCAGATGACCGGGATCAGATAATGGATGCCTTTGAAGAACGTGGGCCAGAAGGGCGGCAGTTCGGCTCGCGGCAGGCCGTGCAGGTTCAGCTTGACGGCTTCGAGGTGCACGACGTAGAGCAGGCCCACATAAGCCAGGATGGCCGGCACGAAGGCGTAGATGATGAGTTGCGAATAGGGAATGTTCAGGAACGAGGCCATGATGAAGGCCGCCGCCCCCATGACGGGGGGCATGAGCTGGCCATTGACCGATGCGGCGCATTCGGTGGCGCCCGCTTTCACCGCCGGGTAGCCGACCCGTTTCATGAGCGGGATGGTGAATGTCCCGGTGGTGACCACATTGGCCGTGGAGGAACCCGAGATCACCCCGGTCAGCAGGCTGGCGACCACCGCCGCCTTGGCGGGCCCGCCGCGATACGTGCCCAGTGCGCTGTAGGCGAGGTCGACGAAATATTGGCCTGCACCGGCCTTGTCGAGCAGGGCCCCGAAGAGTACGAACAGGAAGACGAAGGTGGCCGATACCTGAATGGGGGTGCCCCAGATGCCTTCGGCCGTGATGTACAGCTGCTGGATGATTTCGTTCCAGCTGTAGCCATTGTGCAGGTACAGCA
>NZ_JBAYTI010000073.1:0-11623 GCF_041675725.1 Castellaniella sp.
CAGGGCCTATGGCTTCAGAAACTTTGAGAATTACCGCATGAGAGTCTTGGCTCAATGCGGTTGGAACGGTGTCATCAACCGTGTCTAGTGAATGCCCATCCCCCGTTTATGGGGTAGAGCCCGGAGCGGGCGAATTGCGCGAACGACGCCTGTAGTGGCCATTGGCGGACAGAGGGGGATTCGAACCCCCGATACGCTATTCACGTATACACGCTTTCCAGGCGTGCGCCTTCAACCACTCGGCCACCTGTCCTGCTGGGCGGGCAGACACGCCCAAGAGAAGCTCGCCATTTTAGCAGAGTTCAGCCAAGCACTGAGCCGCCGGCCAATGCCGCCACCCCCAGCCCGCCCACCATGCGCTCGACGTAACGCGCGATCAGATCGATTTCGAGATTGACCGAAGAGCCCACCTGCACGTTGCGCAACGTGGTGACCTGCACCGTGTGGGGGATCAGGTTGATGGAAATCTCGGTGCCTTCTTCCTGGTCGTCCACGCGGTTGATCGTCAGGCTGACGCCGTTTACGGTGATCGACCCCTTGTAGGCCAGATAGCGGGACAAGTGGGCCGGCACGATGATGCGCAGATCCAGCGACTCGCCGACTGCGTCCAGGCACGTGACGCGCCCCACGCCATCCACATGACCGGAAACCAGGTGCCCGTCCAGGCTGTCGCCCATGCGCAGGGCATGCTCGAGATTGACCTCGCCCTCGGCATCGAGCCCGCAGGTACGGTCCAGGCTTTCGCGCGAGACGTCGACCTCGAATGCATCCGGATGCAGGGCGACCACCGTCATGCAGGCCCCCTGCACGGCGATGGAATCCCCCACGCGCGTACGATCCAGCGGCAGCCCCCCTGCCTGGATGCGCAGGCGCACGCCTGCGTCGGCCGAATCGCCCAGCGGCGCCACCTGATCGATACGCCCGATGGCCGTGATGATTCCTGTGAACATGATGGTGAACTCTATCCTGAATGAAGCAGCCGGGCCAGCAGCCCGGCGCGGTTAGACCCTGCAGGCGCGCCGCAGGGCCTGCCAATGCCCGGCGTGGCGCAAATGCAGGCGCATGTCCCGGCCCAGAGCGGCGGCGCCGAGAAATTCATAGGCGGGCGCCTCTTCGAGGCGCGTTACCGGTTGCGTGAGGGCAACCAGGCCCCGACCGGCCCCCAGCACGCTCGGGGCCACATAGGCCACCCACTCGTCCACGTAGCCGCCGGCCACCAGCGCACCCGTCAGGCGCGCGCCCGCCTCGACGTGGACCTCGTTGACTTCATGCGCCCCCAGCCAGCGCAGCACGGCCCCGAGATCCAAGCCCCCCCCGTCGGCCGGCATCCGCACGACCCGAGCCTGGCGGCCGGCAAGGCGCGCGATCTTTTCTGGATCGGCTTGCGCGGAAAAAATCCATACGGGCCGACCATCGATCAGGCGCGCGTGCTCGGAAATGGCAAGGTGACTGTCGAGCACCGCCCGCACCGGTTGGCGCTGGGCTGGAACATCGCGTACGTCCAGGCGCGGGTCATCGGCCAGCACGGTGCCCAGGCCGGTCAGCACCACGCAGGCCCGCGCCCGCCAGGCATGGCCATCGGCCCGGGCGGCTTCGCCCGTGATCCACTGCGATCGGCCGTCGGGCAGCGCGGTGCGGCCATCCAGCGAGGCGGCGGTCTTGACGCGCACCCACGGGGTGCCGCGCACCATGCGCGCACAAAATCCGGGGTTCTGGGCCAGCGTGTCTTCGGCGAAGAGGCCGGCCTCGACTTGCAGGCCGGCGGCCCGCAGCACAGCCAGGCCCCGACCCGCCACCTGGGGATTGGGATCGCGCAGGCCCACGACCACCCGGCGGATCCCGGCCCGGATCAGGGCTTCGGTACAGGGCGGTGTACGGCCCCGATGACTGCAGGGCTCGAGCGTAACGTAGGCGGTGGCGCCCGCCACGGAGATTTCCTGGCGTTCGGCCTCGTGCAGAGCCTGGGCTTCGGCATGGCGCCCCCCCACTTTTTGCGTGCTGCCCTCGGCCAGCCAGTGCCCGTCGCGCACCAGTACGCAGCCCACGCGAGGATTGGGGTTGCTTAGGGTGCAGGCCTGTTCGGCCACTTTCAGCGCGCGGCGCATCCAGCGCTGATCGTGGGTGGAGAACACCGCGGAGTCAATCGGTGCCGTCATGGTGATCCGTACCCAGCTCGTCGATAGCGCGCACGAATTCGCTGAGGTCCTCGAAACTGCGATACACCGAGGCAAAACGCACGTACGCGACCCGATCCATGGCACGCAGCTCGGCCATGACCAGTTCGCCCACGAACTCGGACGGGACTTCGCGCTTGCCGCTGGCCATAAGGCGATCCTGGATGCGCACCAGGGCGGCATCCAGCGCCGACGCACTGACCGGGCGCTTGCGCAAGGCCAGTGCCATGCTGCCGCGCAACTTGGCCGCGTCGAACTCGACCCGGCTGCCATTGCGCTTGACAATGGCCGGCATCATGAGCTCGACCCGCTCGTAGGTGGTGAAACGCCGCTCGCAGGCCATGCAGCGACGCCGGCGCCGAATCGTGTCCCCCTCTTCGGAGACCCGGGAGTCGACGACCTGCGTATCAGCGTGCTGGCAAAATGGGCATTTCATATAAAAAGGGCGTCTGAGCACGCCCTGGTTGGTGAAGATCAGCGATACACCGGCAAGCGCTGCGTGAGTTCGTGGACCCGGGCGCGCACCTTGGCCAGGTTCTCGGCGTTGTCGGGATCGTCGAGCACGTCGGCGATCAGGTGCCCGGTGAGTTCGGCCTCGGCCTCGAGGAACCCCCGCGTGGTCATGGCCGGCGTACCCAGGCGTATGCCGCTGGTGACGAACGGTTTTTCCGGGTCGTTCGGGATGGCATTTTTGTTGACCGTGATGTGGGCCTGGCCCAGGGCGGCTTCGGCCGCCTTGCCGGTAATGCCCTTGGCGCGCAGATCCACCAGCATCACGTGGCTTTCGGTGCGCCCCGACACGATGCGCAGGCCGCGCTTGACCAGGGTTTCAGCCAGGACCTGGGCATTGGCCAGGACCTGCGCGGCATAGACCTTGAAATCTGGCTGCAGGGCTTCGCCGAATGCCACCGCCTTGGCCGCGATCACGTGCATCAACGGCCCGCCCTGAATGCCCGGGAAAATGGCCGAGTTGATGATTTTCTCGTGCTCGGATTTCATCAGGATCACCCCGCCGCGCGGACCGCGCAGGGATTTGTGGGTCGTCGTCGTCACGAAATCGGCATGCGGGACCGGGTTGGGATACACGCCCCCGGCGACCAGACCGGCGTAATGCGCGATGTCCACCATGAACAGCGCGCCGTTGTCGTGCGCGATACGGGCCATGCGTTCGAAGTCGATCCGCAGAGCATAGGCCGACGCACCGCCTACGATCAGCTTGGGCTTGTGCTGGCGGGCCAGCGCCTCGAGCTGGTCGTAGTCGATCGCTTCTTGGGCGTTCAGGCCATATGAATGGAACTGGTACAGCTTGCCCGAAGCGTTGACCGGCGAGCCGTGCGTGAGGTGCCCGCCTTCGGCCAGGCTCATGCCCAGCACGGAATCGCCGGGCTTGAGCACCGCCATGTACACGCCTTGATTGGCCTGTGAGCCCGAATTGGGCTGCACGTTGGCCGCTTCTGCGCCGAAGATCCGCTTGACCCGATCGATGGCCAGCTGCTCGATCACGTCGACGTGCTCGCAGCCGCCATAGTAGCGCTTGCCCGGGTACCCTTCGGCGTACTTGTTGGTCAGCTGCGTGCCCTGTGCCTGCATCACGGCCGGGCTGGCGTAGTTCTCGGAGGCGATCAGCTCGATATGCTGTTCCTGCCGAAGGTTTTCATTCTGGATGGCCGCCCAGACGTCTGGGTCGGCCTGATCGAGCGTGCGAGAGCGATCAAACATGGAGGTAGGGTCCTGACAGAGTAAAAAAGCTTACAGGGCGTGCAGCCTGGGGTTGAGGGTGTAGGTTCCGGTGACCGAGGCCTGTGCCAGAATGTGCCCCTGCATCGCCTCGCGCACCCTGGGCCCGTCGAAACGGCCCGTGACGGATAGCTCTGCGACGTCGAGCGCATACACGGTGAATACATAACGGTGCACCAGGGCGTCATTCCAGGGCGGGCAGGGGCCATCGTAGCCGAAGTAGTCGCCGTTCATGTCGCGGTCCGAGGCAAACCAGCTGGTGAAGTCATTCAGGCCCTGGCGGGTGCCGTCCAGCGCCATGGGCCCGGCCTTGCCGCGTGGCGTGATGCCGTCGGAATAGCTGCCTTCTTCGATGCTGCGCGCATCGGCGGCCACGTCGACCAGCACCCAGTGGAAGAAATCCGTGCGCGGCAGATCGGCGGGCACTTCGCGCCCGGGCTGGTTGACGTCGTCGGGCTGCGAAGGCACGTCTGAGTCGACGCACAACACGACGAATGACCGGGTGCCCTCGGGGACATCGGACCAGGCCAGGTGCGGATTGCGGTTGCCGGCCAGGGCCACGCGTGCCTGCGGATCGATGCGACCAAAGGCATTGCTCTCGGGGATCACCCCCTGATCGGGGAAAGATTGGCTATGCAGTTTCATGAGGCCTCCGAAGCCCGGGCCAGGGTCACCCGGGCGAATTTGCGCTTACCCACCTGCATGACGTAGGTGCCGGCAGGCAGCTGCAGGGATTTGTCTTCGATGCGCTGTCCGTCGATGCGCACCCCCCCTTGTTCGATATTGCGCTGCGCTTCGGACGCCGAGGCCGACAGGCCGGCTGCGCGCAGCACCTTGAGTATGCCCAGCGGCGCACCGGCCACCCGGACCTCGGGGAGGTCGGCTGGGATGGCGCCATCGCGGAACTGGGCATTGAAGTGCGCCAGAGCGCGCTCGCCCGCACCGTGGCCATGAAAGCGGTCGACGATCTCGGTGGCCAGCAGCGCCTTGATGTCGCGCGGATTGCGCCCTTGGGCGGCTTCGGCCTGCAGGCCGGCGAGTTCTTCGAGCGTGCGAAACGACAGCAGCTCGAAATAGCGCCACATCAGCGTGTCGGATATCGACATCAGCTTGCCGAACATAGCGTCGGCCGGTTCGCTGATGCCGATATAGTTGCCCTTGGACTTGGACATTTTCTCGACCCCGTCCGTGCCTTCGAGCAGGGGCATGGTGAGCACGCATTGCGGCTCCTGGCCGTATTCTTTCTGCAGTTCGCGCCCGACCAGCAAGTTGAATTTCTGGTCGGTGCCGCCCAGTTCGAGATCGGCCTGCAGGGCGACGGAATCATACCCCTGGAGCAGGGGGTACAGGAATTCGTGTACCGAGATCGGCACGCCCGCCTTGAAACGGCGGGTGAAGTCGTCGCGCTCCATCATGCGGGCCACGGTATAGCGGGACGCCAGCTGGATGAGGCCGCGCGCCCCGAGGGGATCCGACCATTCGGAGTTGTAGCGGATTTCCGTGCGGGCCGGATCCAGCACCAGGCTGGCCTGGGCATAATAGGTTTCGGCGTTCGCGCGGATCTGCTCGGCCGTGAGGGGCGGCCGGGTGCTGTTGCGCCCGCTGGGATCGCCGATTTGCGCGGTAAAGTCGCCGATCAGGAAAATCACCGTGTGGCCCAGATCCTGCAGCTGGCGCATCTTGTTGAGCACCACGGTATGGCCCAGGTGGATGTCTGGTGCGGTTGGATCCAGACCCAGCTTGATGCGCAGCGGCGTGCCGGTGGCGCGGCTGCGCGCCAGCTTGACGGCGAATTCCGAAGCCACCAGCAGCTCGTCGCAGCCCCGTTGCACGACCTGCAAGTCGTGCACGATTTGCGGATCGGCAGGGTCGATAGGGGACGACATGATGAACGCTTATATCAAAAAAATTAGAAAAAAGCTCGAAAAAACTGCCGACATGCGTTAGCATAACGTGCGATTGCAGCTTGTGTACAACAGTTTCATCGGCTTCAATAATTTCAATCGCTCGTTCCGAGTGACGGGGTCTCATGTTAGCAGAGCCTGCCCCGCCGGTGCGCATTCCCACAACTGATTATCTGGTCCATGATGCCCTACACACATCACACGCCACGCCGCCGACACATCACACGCAATCTGCTTCTGGCCGCATCCGGGCTGTTTCTGACAGCCGCCGCGCTGGCCGTCGTCCAACCCCCCGCCCCGCCTCCGGGCCCCCTGATCGAAGCGCGCACCAGCCTCGACCTGGCCATCGACGACATGCTGGTGCAGCGCCACCACACGCCATACATCACCTCCACACGCATCCGGCGCGGCGATACGGTGGTCGACGTGCTGCGCCGCCTCGAAATCGATGAAGACGGTCTGCTGGCCTTCCTCACCACCGACAAGAACGCGCGCTCCATCTACAAGCTCTACCCGAACCGCAACGTGCGCGCCGCACTGGACGATGCCGGCCGGCTGGTCTGGCTGCGCTACCTGCACACCCCGGGCATGCGCACCGACGGCGGCATGGACGCCGGCTGGCTCGAAGTGCGCCCCGATGGCGCGGGCGGTTTCACGGCCCAAGAGCGCACCGAACCCGCCCTGGCCGAAACCCGCCTGGCCGAAGGCGAAATCAACTACTCGCTGTTCGGCGCGGCCGATGCGGCCAACATTCCGGATCACATCACGCTCGAAATGGTCGAGATCCTTGGCAGCCGCATCGATTTCCTCACCGACCTGCGCAAGGGCGACCGCTTCCGCATCGTCTACGACGCCTACACACACGATGGCGCCCCGGTTGGCGCGGGGCGCATCCGCGCGCTCGAATTCATCAACAAGGGCAAGACCTACAGCGCCGTCTGGTTCGAGAACAGCGAAGGCCAGGGCGGCTATTACGACTTCTCCGGCGCAAGCCTGCAGGGGGCGTTCCTGCGCAACGCCATCAAGTTCACGCGGATCAGCTCGCGGTTCGGCATGCGCAAACACCCCATCCACAAGAAATGGATCGGCCACAAAGGGGTCGACTACGCCGCCCCTTCCGGTACCCCGATACGGGCGACGGCCGATGGCACGGTGCAGTTCATCGGCCAGCAGCGGGGCTATGGCAATGTGATCATCCTCAAGAACCACGGCCAGTATTCCACTCTGTATGCGCATCAAAGCCGTTTTGCCAAGGGGCTCAAGAAAGGCGCCAAAGTGCGCCAGGGCGAGGTCATCGGCTATGTCGGCGCCACCGGCTGGGCCACCGGGCCGCACTTGCACTACGAATTCCGCATCGGCGACCGGCCCGTCGACCCGCTGGCAGTCGACCTGCCCGTGGCGCGCACGCTGGACGCATCAGAGAAAAAGGCCTTCGAAGCCACGGTGGCAGAGTACCGTCCCCAGATGCAGCGGTTGGCCCAGCTGCAAGAAAACCGCCTGCTGCTGGCCGGCACAGAGGCCATCGAGCCCACCGAAGAACCCTCCCAACCCTAGCGGGCAGCGCCTGCCCGGCCCGCATGCTCGGGCGCGGGCGCCATCCGCTGTCGCATCCAACATGGCCGGCACTTACTGCATAGGGCTCATGTCCGGCACCAGCACCGACGCCGTCGATGGGGTGCTGGCCGATCTGTCCGCACCGTCTATCCAGCTATTGGCCCAGGCCAGTCTGCCGCTGCCGCCCGCGCTGCGCGACGAGCTCCTGGCCCTGAACACGCCCGGGGCCGATGAACTGCATCGCGCCGCGATGGCGGCCAACGCGCTGGCCGACTGCCAGGCGGCCGTCGTGCAATCGCTATTGGCTCAGGCCGGCCTGTCGGCCCGGCAGGTCCAGGTGCTCGGCACGCACGGCCAAACCGTGCGCCATGCCCCCGAAAACGGCTATACCGTGCAGATCAACGCCCCCGCGCGCCTGGCTGAACGCTGCGGCATCGCCACGGTGGCCGATTTTCGCAGCCGCGACGTGGCGGCGGGCGGCCAGGGCGCCCCGCTGGTTCCCGCGTTTCATGCCGCGTACTTCGGCACGGATGCGCGCCGCGCCGTGCTGAACCTGGGCGGGATTGCAAACCTGACCGTACTCGAATCACCGGTGCGCGGCTTCGATACCGGCCCGGCCAACATGCTCATGGATGCCTGGGCGCAGGCCCATCTGGGCGAGCCCTTCGACCTGGACGGCCGGTGGGCGGCCCGTGGACACTGCCAGCCCGCGTTGCTGGCCAGCCTGCTGGCCGACCCCTGGTTCGCCCGGGTGCCGCCCAAATCGACGGGCCGGGATCTGTTCAGCCTGGCCTGGCTGCACAGCCATCTGGACAGGCCTGGGCCCCAAGGGGCCCGGTGTGCGCCCGCAGACGTCCAGGCCACGCTGCTCGAGCTCAGTGTCCGCTCGATCGCCGACGCCCTGCAGCGGCACGCGGCGGGGGTACAAGAGATCCTGGCGTGTGGCGGTGGCGCGCTCAACCCCGTACTGATGGCCCGCTTGCGTGACGCATTGGCGCCCGTTCGGCTGCGCACGACAGCCGACGAAGGGGTGCCCGTACAGGCGGTGGAAGCCCTGGCGTTTGCCTGGCTGGCACACGCGTGGCTGCAGGGTCAGGCCACTGGCCTGCCCGAGGTCACCGGCGCACGCCATGCCACGGTGGCCGGGTGCCTGTACCCGGCCTGAATAACGGGCTCAGGCCGGGGGATCAGGCCGTAAACGACGAACCGCAGCCGCAGGTGGTCTCGGCATTGGGGTTGTGGACCACGAACTGCGAGCCTTTCAGGGCCTGCTGGTAATCAATCTGGGCCCCGGCCAGATACGGCTGGCTGAGCGGATCGACCAGCAGCTGCACGCCATCCTGCTCGATGGTGGTGTCGTCTTCGGCGGCCGACTCTTCGAGGGCAAAGCCGTATTGAAAGCCCGAACAGCCGCCCCCTTCGACATAGACGCGCAGTTTCAGGGCCGGGTTGTTTTCATCGGCCCGCAATTGGAGCAACCGCGCACGGGCGGCGGGGGTGAGCCCGATGGACGTGGACGGGCCGGAGCGGGAGAGGTCTGAAGATGCCATCATGGTTGTGTTCCGTTCTGGGCCACAGGGGCCTCTTGTGCAGCGCGTACGGTATCGCCTTCGAGGATCTCGAGCTGCACGGTATCGATCGATTGCCCCGGTACGGCCTGCAGTAGGCCCGTACTGCGCTGGAACTGGCGGAAATCCAGGGCCAGCGGATCAGCGTGGGCTGCCGGCGCGGCCGAATCAGGCGCGCCAGGCGGCAGCAGAACCATTTTAACGGGTTTGCCGTCCTGCATGCCATGCGCCACAAAGCGCAGGCGCCCCTTGAATTCGGCGGCATCCGGGCGCGCATTGCGAGTGAGCAGGACCCGGTAGGAAAGAAATTCGCCCTCGGCGGCGATCTCGAAGGCCCGGATGGCCACCGAGCCGGCAGGCCCAGGCGGAATCAGCTGCTCGTAGAATGCCAACTGATCCTGGGTCTGGCCCAGGGCTTCTTGGAGTTCGGCGGTTTTTTCCTGCAGGCTGCGCAGGGTGCCCGAGTCGATGGCGGCGCGGCTTTGATCGGCGGCCCGGTCTGCCTGGGCCTGCAGCCGTTCGGCCTGCAGGGCGGCCACCTGGGCTTCGAGCATCTGCATGTGCTGGGCATCGCCCCCGTGCATGCCGACGTGCATGGCCACCGCCCCGGCCACAAATGCCAGCACGAGCAGCAGCAACCGCCTGAGCATGCGCACCAGCCAATGGCTGAAACGCCCGCCCGTCGCGTTGGATGGCCGGCTCATGGGCACGCACCGTAGGGAAAGACTGGATGAACCATGATCGCCTGCCTTCAGGGCAAGATCGCGGGCTGTTGCAGGCCGGTGGTTTCTGGCAGACCGAACATCAGGTTCATGTTCTGCACGGCCTGGCCCGCAGCCCCCTTGACCAGATTGTCTTGTACCACCAGGACGACCAGCGTGTCACCCCCCGAAGGCCGGTGCAGCGCCAGGCGCAGCATGTTCGACGCGCGCACGGAGCGTGTCTGGGGCAGGCTGCCGGCCGGCATGACGTCGATGAACGGTTCCCCCGCGTAGCGTTCGGCGTACAGCGCCTGGAAGTCTGTATCCAGCGCTTCGGGCAGAATGCGCAGGTAGAGCGTCGAGAACATGCCACGGATCATGGGCACCAGGTGCGGCACGAACGTAATGCCTACGGGCTGGCCCGCAATGCGCTCGAGACATTCGGTGATTTCGGGATGGTGCCGATGGCCGGCCACACCATAGGCGGCGAAATTGTCGCCTGCCTCGGCATAGAGGGTGCCGACCTGGGCGCTGCGGCCCGCCCCGGACACGCCCGACTTGGAATCTGCGATGATGTGCGCGGTATCGACCAGCGGGCGGCCCGCCTGCAACACCGGCGCCAGCCCCAACAGCACGGTGGTGGGATAGCAACCCGGATTGCCGACGACCCGGGCCTGGCGGATGCGTTCGCGGTCGAGCTCGGGCAGGCCATAGACCGCTTCCTTGAGCAGATCCGGGCAATGATGCGGGATCTTGTACCAGCGTTCGAAGGTGGCGACGTCCTGGAGGCGGAAGTCGGCCGCGAGGTCGATCACCCGCACCCCGTGTTCGAGCAGGCCCTGGGCCTGCGCCATCGCAACCCCATGCGGCGTGGCAAAAAAGACCACGTCGCACTGATCGAGCCCGGCGTCTTCGGGAGCCTGAAAGCAAAGATCGACATGGCCGCGCAAGTTGGGGTAGAGGTCTGCCACCGGCAGACCCGATTCCTTGCGCGACGTAATGGCGTGCAGCTGCACCCGCGGATGCTGTGACAACAGGCGCAGCAGCTCGACCCCCGTATAGCCCGTGCCGCCGACGATGCCTGCCCGTATGCCCTGCCGTGTATCCATGACCCCCCCAGATGACCTGCGTCTTCCACATATTGTAGTGGAATGCGCTTGAAACGAAGCGGGCCCGGATGCCCGGGCCCGCTTCTGTTGCACCGCGATGGGCGCCGCAAGGCGGCTTATCGCTTGCTGAACTGCTTGCGCCGGCGCGCCTTGTGAAAGCCCACTTTCTTGCGCTCGACCGCCCGGGCATCGCGTGTGACCAGCCCGGCCTGCTTGAGCGACGGCTTGAGGGTTTCGTCGTAATCGATCAGTGCGCGGGTGATGCCGTGGCGCACCGCCCCCGCCTGCCCGGATTCACCCCCGCCATGTACGTTGACGTGGAAATCGAACGATTCCAGGTGATCGGTGACGACCAGCGGCTGGCGCACGACCATGCGCCCGGTTTCGCGCGCGAAGTATTCATCGACAGGCCGACCGTTGACCACGATCTTGCCTGAGCCCTTTTTAAGAAACACGCGCGCCACGGAAGTCTTGCGGCGGCCCGTGCCGTAGTTCCAGTTACCTGTCATGATGCTCGCCCTTCGATTTCGAGAATTTGCGGCTGCTGCGCGGCGTGCGGGTGCTCGGCGCCCGCGTAGACCTTGAGCTTGCGCGCCATGGCATAGCCCAGCGGCCCCTTGGGCAGCATGCCCTTGACGGCTTTTTCGAGGGCGCGCCCCGGAAAACGTTGCTGCATTTTTTCGAAATTGGTTTCGCGGATGCCGCCCGGATAATTGGTATGGCGATAGTAGCGCTTGTCTTGTGCCTTGGCACCGGTGACGACGATTTCGGCCGCGTTGATGACGACGATGTAATCGCCGGTATCGACGTGCGGCGTGTATTCGGGTTTGTGCTTGCCCCGCAGGCGGCGTGCGACTTCGCTGGCCACACGGCCCA
>NZ_JBAYTI010000074.1:0-11512 GCF_041675725.1 Castellaniella sp.
GCACGGCTTCCTGCGAACCGGCGGAAATCCGCGTCTGGGACGGTGACTCGATCCGGCTGGGTATGGGACAGCAGTCCGAAGCTGTTCGGATATTCAACATCGACGCTCCCGAAATGGAGGGCCTGTCCGTTGCCGCGTATCGCTTCCACCGGCAGATCGACTGCCCCGCAGTTCGGACCCCGAAGTCAGCGCAGCCTGGCGGACCCGTCGTGTAGCGGAAGGCTATGATCGCATGGTGGCATCCTGGCGCGCGCAACGAACCACGGCCGTTGTACGCGATATGACAATTACTCGGACTCCCATCAACGAAGATGAACAATAGGAGAACCTATGATTCGAGACCTCGTCTCCTCGAGCAACATTGCGTCGATAGGCTATGATCCCGGAAGTGAAACACTGGAGGTCGAGTTCACAAATGGCTCGATATACCAATATTTCAACGTACCCGCCGGTCTCCACGAGCAACTCATGGCCGCACCATCGAAAGGGCAATTTCTCAACACATACATTAAGAATGCTTATCCGTATTCTAGGGTAGGGTAAAACTTAATGATATCGCTGTGGTGCAACTGAGATTGTGCCCACTTGGCAGGTGAGCCTGAAAACTGCCTGTCGCGAGACCGCGGCTTTGAAGGACGAAACCTCGATCAGCGGTCCGTTGTCTGCACGGAGATCGGGGCAAATGGCTCCCAAATTCCAGCCGCTTGATTTCCAGTTTGGAGGGGCGGTTGGTGTGAATCTCCCGGTGCGGCCCACCTGGTCAGGCCTCTGCCTGACCTCGTTCCGACAGAAGTGCCAGCAGGTCGGGATTGATGTAGAGGTTCTCGCGCCCGACCTTCACCTCCTCCAGCAGTCCTTCAGAGACCATCGTCTTGAGGTAGACTGCCGCTGTCTGGCGTTTGGCTACCCCGGAGTCGACGAGATCGCTGATCCGGCAATACGGGTTCACGAAGATCAGTTCGGCCAGTTCACGGGAATAGATCTTGGGCAGGTTCTGGCGCATCCGCGCGGCGGTCTGCTCCAGCAGGTCGCGGATCGCCTGGATCCTCATCGTCGTCCATTGGGCTGTCGCCCTGACCGCTTCCAGCATGAACAGCAGCCACTGTTCCCAGGCCTCCTGTGTGGTGACCTCCAGCAGATACCTATAGTAGAGCGCCTTGTTCTGAATGATGTGCCGGCTGAGATAGAGGACAGGGATATCCAGCAGCCCCTTGTCCACCAGATAGAGCAGATTCAGCACCCGCCCGGTGCGGCCGTTGCCGTCGACGAAGGGGTGGATGGCCTCGAACTGATAATGCATCACCGCGAGGCGGATCAGCGGGTCGGTGTTTTTGGCCTCGTGGATATAGCGTTCCCAGTTGGCAAGCTTGGTGCGCAGCAGGTCTTCGCCTTCCGGCGGAGTGTAGATCACGGTTCCGGTGGCGTCGTTCATCAAGGCGGTGCCGGGCGTGTCGCGGATGTCGAGTTCGACACCCTTGATGGTGCGGCAGACTTCAACTGCGATGGCTGTCGAGAGCGGGCGCTGCTGCAGCATCCCGAAGCCGCGGTTCAGGGCCGTGCGATAGCGCAATGCTTCCTTGGTCGCCGGGTCCGCCTGACCGCCCGTGTCATTGGCAAATCGGAACAGCCGGTCGGTGGTGGTGACGATGTTTTCGATCTCGGAACTCGCCTGGGCTTCGAGCAGGGGGATGGAGTTGATCAGCACTGCCTGGTTGGGGATGATCCGCCCGGAGACCCGCAACTCCGCCAGAGCGGCCCGTGCCTCGATGCACGCCTTCAGCACGGCTTTGGTCTCGATATCCTGTGCCGGCGGCAGGACAGGGAGGTCGTTGAACGGTCGGTTCGGGTGGAAGGTCATGTCGATTACCTGGCTTTTGATCGACATGCAGAACTGACGTGTCGATGTCATCGACAGGCCGGGATTACGTGTCGATTTTTATTCTATGTATCGACACGTGGCCTGTGGTGCAAGTGGCACGGCAGCAGACTGACGCGCATTCGGGAAAGGCCAGTTGCACGCATCAGCAAATGGCGGCAGCAAACCAGATCGCGTGAAAATCTGTAGCGGGGACGGTCGACAACTCAGTTGTTCCAAATAGAACAGTATGTTACGCTATGCAGCAAGCTTCGGGATTTGCTGCTCGACCAATCGCAAGTATCGTTGGTTGTGCGCCCCCGCAACCAGAATTTCTGACAATATATCAATGGCTTACGCCGACATAGGGCGCCCCACGGGGCGCTTTTTGCATTTGCAACACAGAACAACACGTTTCTTCGCGATTCCAAAGGCTTGCAGCCGTTCCGATTTCTTCCGTGCAACACCCATGCGACATGGAAATGGCTGGATGTTCGCGAGACGTTCCTTTCGCCAAATCAGATTCTGGACTGCTGGCCAAAGCACGTGCCCATGGCCAGCTTGCTGATGGCAGCATGCGCGCCCACGCGGTGTTGATCCGGCGGCAAGTCCCAAGTCGGGAACAGCCCGGCAGCCGCCGCCATATGGTTCTCTAGTTCACTGATGACCATGGTGATGTTCCGCGTGCCGTCATACTCGTCTGCCGACCTCCGGAGATCGGCGCACAGGGCCATGATGGCTGCATAGTTGCGCATCGCGTCAAGCTGGCTCGCCCCTTTCGTGTCCGCGACCAACAGGGTGAGACCATCCAGGACGGCGCGGATATCTCGCTCCATCATGCTGCCACGGTCCCCACGCCATCCAGCCGCACAGCCACGCTGGTGATGCCGTTCCCGGCGGCCTCAGTCGCGATGCCCACGAGGAAACGCCCAGTGCCCGGCACGTTGATGTTCTTGGCCGTGTTGTCCCACGCCACGCGGGCGCCGACCGTCAGAACCGCAGCGGTTGCTTTTGGCAGCTGATAGACGCCGATGGTGGCCAACTCTACTGGTTCGCCCACAGCGGCCGCATAGGCGGCAATGCCGAAGATGTTGCCAATGATTGCGCCCTCGCCAGAGGCCATGCCGCCTGCGGGCGCGGGCACGGTGATGACGTCGCCTTTCTGAATGTGGTTCTTCATGGTCAAAGCCCTTTCGAGGATTGGATACGGACCACGGCGATGCGCGCCGTAGTGCCGGTGATCTGCCGGTTGAGGTCGCCCAGCGCCGCCGCCATTTCTGCGTCGGTGGCGTAGGTCACCCGCTTGCCGTCGTATTCGACGGTGCGGATGCCCCGATAGCGGGCGGCCATCAGGGCGTCGCGCCAGGCGGTGAGTTGGGCGAGGTCGGCCATTACGCGCCTACGTTCTGGAACCAGCCGCGGTGGTCGATGAAGCCTGCACCGAAGTCCAGGATCACCCGGATTTCCACGCCATCAACATCCCACCCTGACCGGCTTTCCACCTGTGGCCCTTCGTTGCCCGAGAGGTAGGCGAACTCGAGGCCGTTGATCTCGCCGGGATCTGCAGTGACATACCAGCGGGTTGCGCTGGACAGGCGTGGTTCGACCACCAGCGACATGGCACCCGAGAAGGGGTTCACATCGGCGGCGGTTGCGGGCGCGATGGTGGCAAGCCACTTCTCGGCCACCGTTTCCAGCGCGGGCGGGACCAGCAGGTTCTTCGGCGTCACCCGGATGATGCGCCCGTCGATACCTTTCTGGGTGCGCAGCGCCAGCCGGGCGGCGGAAAGCGTGGCATCGGAAATCACAGCGCCGCTCGCCGCCTTGTTGCCGTGATCGACATGGAACAGCGCCTTAGTGTCCGACAGCGTCGGGCCGTTGCCGCTGTTCGCCTCCAGTAAGGTGACGAGGATCCGCAGCAGCACCGGGGCAAGCCAGGTGATCCCGCGCAGCTGGCCAGCCGCCAGCGGCTTGAACAAATGCAGGCAATCGGTGGCGGGCAAGCGCAGCGGTTCCAGCCGCAGGGAGGTCAGCGGATCGCCGGGCCGGTCGCGCATCACCCAATATGCCGTGCGCTGCCCAGCGCCGTTGAACTCGATCCCCGCCCGGACGCGTGCGCCACCACCGATGTCGCGGTGCAGGTCCAGCGGCACCTGATCCCGGTCCAGCAGGTCGATGTGCAGGGGAACAAACATGGCATCAGGCACCACACGCAGCCGCGCGAAACTCTCGCCGCCCTCAACCATCGCCCGCACGGCCATCGCCTGCAGCCCGTAGAAATCAGCCAGCCCACTGGGATCGGCATGATCGGTCCAGCGCAGCCACAGCACCTGCAGCCGTTCACGCACTGCCCGGTCGCGATGGGTGGATTGCGGCTTGATGCCCGCGCCGACGACATTGCCCACCAGGCTGTCGACCGCCGCCGCAACCCAAGGGTTGTTGCGCGAGTACCATCCCGCCCGCCGCGCCGCCGTGGTCGCGCCTGCGAGGATCGCGGTATTCAGTTCATCGACGGTACGCTGGCCCTCCCAACGCCGACCGCCGCCCGCAGCGTCAAAGCCGCGCGTGCGCGTGAAGCTGAAAAGGCGATAAAGGAGCGTCCGCATGGTGCGGATTGTCTCATTTCCGGTGCCTTCGGGGTATCAGAGCCGTTGGGACAGTCCGGGAAAGGTCGGAAACACCCACCTCCAAACATCGCTCGCCATCGGCAGTGTCAGAGTAACGTGGGCCAGATCGGTCCAACATGCGATGGAGCGCTTGCATTCAAAGGCAGTATCATATGACAGTGCTGGGGCAAGCCACGGGGCATATCGGGAGGGCACACCCGCCGGCGGCGGATTACCTGAGGACCACCTTTCGAGCAAGAAACGAGGCAAGACCTTTCTTGATGTGCCCGCCAGAGTATCTCGGTGCTCATGAAGGGCACCAGTGCTTTTAGGAGTGGATAGGCATTTTGATGATTAGTCTGCTTGCGCTTTTTCTTTTCGCTCGGATGTAAGGTGCCGCCCTTTCGACGAGACCCGACCAACGAGGAAGCCAACAACAACTCCGAGAGCATTCAAAATGATATCGTCGACATTGAATTGGCGATAAGCGCACGCATAGAGACCCCAGAGACCGGTCAGTTGGGTCAACTCGACAGTCAGTGTAAGCCCGACCCCAAATAGCATCGCGACGCTTAGCTGCGTAGTGTGCCGCGCGAGCGTTAACCCGATCACAGCACATACGACGAAATTCATTACTGTCGCGGCCACCGTACGGTTGCGGAGCCATTCGGCAATTCCGGCACCCTGATCGTGAAGATGGGCGAAAGTAGTCCAGAACTGGAATGGGCGAAGCTGCGCTTGCGCTGTGGGTACGGGGCAGTCCAACCGACCAAGAGGCGGAAACGGGTGCTGCGTCAGGAAGACAAAGACGAGTGTCGTGAACAGCAGCGGCAGTATCCGCCAACCGGGGAACCGTCCCAGTATCTTAGCAGACAGCAGGACCGTCAGACTGACAAGGGCAGCGTAGAGCATAGCCAGCCCCGCAAAGCCCAAGACCCAGTTTCCCATCATTTTACTCCGGTCGGCTTTTCCGACGTCACTTTGAAAGGTCCAGGCACGTCTGGCGAAGCGAGATGTACACTTCGTCCAGCAGTTTGGGAGGACAGCTTAAAAGGTCAGGCAGGACACGATATGCGGCGCGGGCTCCGGTAAGGCGATCCCGACCATAGTCGTTTCTGGCCCCAACGGCGAACTGGGCAATCCTTAACCGGGCGTAGCGATCAAGAGACGCCCTGACGCTCCTATCTGCCACCCCGCTGCGCAGAACGACATAGGCACGGTTCAGAATGTTGATCACACCCATCTGCCCCCCCCCAGTACGGTTCTCGGGGGCTTTGTGATGATAAATCTGTGCATCTCGTGCAGCTACAAG
Source organism: Castellaniella sp. (assembly GCF_041675725.1). GTDB lineage: Bacteria > Pseudomonadota > Gammaproteobacteria > Burkholderiales > Burkholderiaceae_B > Castellaniella. The sequence goes on from NZ_JBAYTI010000074.1 coordinate 5,774, forward strand.
ACTGTGGCCCCCGGCCAGAACGCCCAACCCCGCATCGATGTCTTCATAGAGAGCATAGCGACCGAGATTCTCGTTGAAGCCAACTTTCTTGATCACCGAGGTACGGAACGACATCCGGAATCCCGTCATCCACTCGACCCAGACGGCATTATTTGCCGCAATCCAGCTTTCTGGGGGCGGCAAGTGCTGCTGAAGGCGCTGTGCCACAAGCTTCATGGGGTCAGGGAACAGCCTGTCCTCCAGCCGTGTGCGCAGTGGTGCTACACGTGCTCGGATTCTGTCCACTTTCCGTTTCTCGTAGCTTGCAGCCTGGCCGTCGAGCGCCCCTGAGGGTGGCAATACCGTCTCGACGGCGCAGACGCCCCCGATCCGGCCATCCTTGTCCATATCGTAGATGAGCATCATTCGGGCAAGCGCATCTGGATGCACAAGACTGTCGTCATCCGGAAAGAAAACGACGTCGCTTCTGATCTGGGCAAGGCCAATATTGCGCTGCAGTGATATTCCCGGCACGGATACCTGATGTTCCAGCGGCACTGATGTCGTGGCCGCAAGGCGTTCGACCAATTTGCGATTTTCACTTGGATCATCAGAACTGTCGATAACCAGCACCCGCTCGGGTAGACGGGACTGCGCCAAGTGCAGGGGCAGCGACAGCGCAAGCGCTGTAGGCCGGTTGCGGGTCACGATGATTGTGGCAAAGGACGTGGGCATGCCCCTATTATCCTTATGCCGTGCTTCCGCCGTCCACCGTCAGAACCGTTCCCGTGATGCGGGCGGCCTCGGGGCTCAGCAGATAGGCCACAGCTCCTGCCGCGTCGGCGGGTTCGGCAAGGCCGAGCGTAGCGCGGCGGCGGATCGAGGCCATCTGGTGCACGTCGATCCCCTTGGTCATCTCGGTTTCCATGTAGCCGGGGGCCACGCAGTTCACGGTGATACTGCGCTTGCCAAGTTCGCGCGACAGCGAGCGTGTCATACCTTCCAGCCCGGCCTTCGAGGCAGCATAGGCGGCAAGGCCATGAAACCCTGTGGAAGCGATGATCGACGATATGTTGACGATGCGGCCCTGTCGCGCAGACAGCATTCCGCGCGACACATACTTGGTCAGGATCAGCGGAGCGGTAAGATTGACGGCCAGAACCTTTTCGATGTCGGTGCGGTGCATGGTTGCAAGCACGCCGTCCATGCCGATGCCCGCATTGTTCACAAGTCCCCAGAAACTCCCGTGTTTTGTCACAAGATCAGTGACCATCTGCGGGATAGCCCCCAGATCGCTCACGTCGAACGACAGGAATTCTGCGCGCCCGCCAGACTCTTCCACCAAGGTCTTATAGGCAGGACTGAAGCTTCGGCTAAGTCCGATCACGTGATAGGGTTCGGGGTCTGCAAGAAGACGGGCCACCGTTGCAAGACCGAGTCCACGCGATACCCCAGTGACCAGTACCGTTTTTACCATGTCATCCCCCTGTTCGTACCAGCTTGCCCGCGGCATTCGTCGTAAATCCTGCAACAAAGCGGATGATGGCGGGCACTGCTTCGCGGTCCAGCCGGGCGCGGCAGGTGTCCTGGATCATTCGCCGCGTCGCATCTGGATCCGCCTCCGTGTCCAGCTGCACTTCTGCCACCACAAGCGCCCCGGTTACTGGACTGCGTTTGGCAGAGACTTTGACCAAAGCCACGCCAGGCACCGTCTTGACCACTGCCTCGACAGCTTCAGGGTAGACCTTGACGCCGCCGATGTTTATCAACCCGTTCTCCCGGCCAAGGAAGGTTACCCTTTCTCCCTCGACCAGCACCCTGTCGCCCGACCGGACAAAACCCGCATCATCGACTTCGATGCCAGGCAGACTGGGCACAAGTCCTGTCACAGGCGGGAGCAGCCACAGGACCCCCTCCTCGATCTTGAGACGGACATTGCCGGGGGCCTTGTCGAGGTAGGTCAGCGGAAACCCTGCCAGCCCATCCGTCACGGAAAACCCGACCCCTGCCTCAGTCGAGGCGTAGATATGCGACAGCCGCGCTGCAGGAAAAGCTGCCCGCACCGCGTTCAGGGTCGGCTGATCAGCGATCTCTCCGCCAAGCGTGACCTGCCGCAAGGACAGCCTGCCATGTGCCGGCACCATCATGAGCCGTCGCCACAAGGTGGGGGTCGCCGACAGGTGGGTGCAGCCGTGATCGGCTAGGGCTGACACTTGATCGGCCAACGGCATGGTTGTGTCGATCACAGCAAGTCGGCCGCCACCTATCAGCGCCTGCAGGACCACCTGAAGTCCGGCAAAACGTGTCGCATCGTATAGCATCCCCCAGACGGGGGTCGAAGCCTGATCGGTGCTGGTACCAAATCGGTAGACACTGCGCGTCAGAGACCTGAGCGTATGAGGCACTATCTTCGGGATGCCAGTGGTACCGGAGGTGGTCATCAGCCATTCGGTTAGCAGCGGAATCTCGCGGCGGTGCGATCCTAGCACGGCCTCAAGCCTTTTAACCGCGATTCCGCCTTCCGGCTCCGGCATCATGTCCGACACGAATAACGAGCAGCCTGCAGTCCGCGCCAGAATCTGTGCGGTCTCTGGTGCCAAGGCGTGCGAAAGCAGCAGAATGGCCTCGACCTGCCCATCCAGCGCGGCCAGCGCGCTCACGATATCCAGCGGATCGTCCAGCTTCAATGCAATGCGTGAATTCGGCTTGACACCCTGCGCTACACCAATATTTCGCAAAGAAAGGCCATCAAGAATGCGCCCGTCATCGCTCGTCACTATCGGATTAGATCCCCCGAATGCTATTTGCTGTGCAAATGACGTCATGTATTGGGCCGATAGCGCTCATAAAAGGCGACAAACTCAGCGAAGGTTTGCGGATAGAACGCGTCTTCCGACAGCGTAAATGGGTCATAACCCAGGGCTTCGTCTAGTGAGGATACGAAAATGGCAAAGCCAAGGCTGTCGAGGCCTGTTTCGAGTAGGATGGTGTTGGGCATCAAAGCCGGGGCTTCGGATCCCTTCTCAAGTGCCCAAACCTCTGCAAAAACCCTGCGGATATCGTCTTCAAGTTTGTTCATCTATTGCCCTCAATGCCGAATTGGCACGATATTGCCTTTATCGAGGCGGATGCCCCATGGTCCCGTTGTAATATTGCTCTCCACAACACGCGCAGGATTTCCCATGACTATGCTGTTGGAAGGCACATCGCGACCGACGACCGAATTTCCTGTTACAATGACGGAATCCCCGATTCGCACGCCTGGCAGCACGATTGCACCATATCCAATGAAGCAGTTTCGACCGATATACACGTCGGTGTGTAAACGATTGACGAAATCATGTGTCAGAATAGCCGCTCCTGAGGTAATGGCCGTGAAATCCCCGATGTGGACTCCTTTGGGATTTGTCTTGTCAATTCGTGCCCCCATCGAGATACGAACTTCTCGGCCTATGTCCATGCCATACACCCGACGGTACAAAAACATCATAGAAGGCTGTACAACATAGCGATGCACTAGGGTTCTGAACTTTGAAAGCAGTGACATGGGTAGCTCCTGACCTGAACTTTTCCTTAGAGTATCTTGCGCACATCATCAACACCTTGGCTGCGAAGCATTCTACTACGCGGCGTGCAGGATGGGATCGAGAATGCCGTTCGTTAGCTCCTGTTAAGTCCGCCGAGACGATGACGACTTTTTGCCCAAGCACCCATCTGATTCTCCCCCCGGAAGGGGCACATGCTCGCTACGAGGGTCGTCTGGTGGGTCTCTCAAAACACCGAACAGACTACTAGTGCCGCTTTCGTCCGGTTTTGTCATCTTGGACTGGCACTCATCCATGGTGATGGAACCACCCCTTTCGCCTCGCTCACCCGGGCTGTCGCACTGCTCATCATCCCCTCCGCCGTCTCGTTGAGCTGCATCCCCATGCTGATCAGCCCGTGCAGGGCGGCGTGGGCGTAGACGAAGGTGTCCAGCGCCTCGTTGCGTTCGCCGTCGCGTTTGGGTTGCCAGGAGCGGATCGGGCGGCCCTTCTCAAACCGGGTGACAACGCGCTCGGCGGTCAACTGGCGGAAATAGTCGGCGTCGAGACGGCGGGGAAAGTGCAGATCGAACAGCGCCGCGCGCTGGCGCGCGGTCAGGATAGAGCGTCTTGGCATACGAGTTTGTCCTTGTTAGTCATTAGTCTGTTCAGGACAATTCCCGCACCAGCAAAACCAACGACTTGCAAGGCCCGATTCAAAGGGGGTTCAAATGGGACAGCGCGCCGCTATCTATGCCCGGGTTTCCACGTCCGACCAGTCCTGCGAGCGGCAGGTCACGGAGCTCACCGCGTTCGCCGAGCGCGGCGGGTATGACGTGGTGGGAGTGTTCAAGGAAAAAGCCTCTGGCGCGTCCGACAATCGCGTTGCGCGCAACCGGGTACTCGACCTGGCGCAGGCACGACAAATCGACGCCATCCTGGTCAGCGAACTTTCTCGGTGGGGGCGGTCCACTCAGGACCTGCTGGATACCCTGAACAGGCATTGCCAAGTTGTTTGCGACGGCTGACTTGCGTAGGATATTGGGCATGAAGATACCGTCGTCCATGCCGCGCCTGAAAGGCTTTCGATATCCGCGGGAGATCGTTGCCTATGCTGTTTGGGCCTACCATCGTTTTGCGCTCAGCACGGCCGATGTCGAGGATCTGCTGGCGGAACGTAGCGTCATTGTCAGCCGTGAAGCGATCCGCCTTTGGGTCAATCGTTTCGGCGCGCATTTTGCGGGCTGCATCCGTCGGGATCGACCACGTCCGAACGACAAGTGGCACCTCGACGAGGTCGTGATCCCGATCAATGGCGTGAAGCACTGGCTCTGGCGAGCTGTCGATGCAAACGGTGACACCCTTGATATTCTGGTTCAGACACGCCGCAACGCCAAAGCTGCCAAGCGCTTTCTGACAAAACTGATCGCACAATTTGGCCAGCCAAGGGTCGTCATTACCGATAAGCTCCGTAGTTACATCAAACCGATCCGTAACCTGACACCGAACGCAGATCATCGCGCGCACAAGGGCCTGAACAATCGGATTGAAGGCAGCCACCGGCCGACCCGGCGGCGAGAGAAAGTTATGGGCCGATTCAAGTCGCAAAGGCAAGCACAGCGCTTCCTTGCCACCCATGATCAGATCAACACCATCTTCAAACCACGTCGCTACCGCCTCACCGCCGCCTCCTATCGCCACGCCCGCGCAGATGCGTTTGGCTTATGGGCCGACTATGCCATCGAGATGGCCGCATAAACAACGCGAACCGTCATCAGCGCAGCCAACGCTCAACAACTTGGCAATGCCTGTCTCACGACTATTGCGCCAAGCTGCTCCTTGCCCTCTTACGCTCCGACCTCCTCGCGACTGACGGACGGCTTACGCCGCCGTAGCCGGAGCCTTGTAGACGCCACCCCGGGCCATCAGAGCCCAGACGATCCGCGCCATCTTGTTCGCCAGCGCGACCCGCACCAGCATCGGCGGCTTGCGCGTCAGCATCCCGCCCAGCCAAGTTCCCGGCCGGGCCGCAGCATGGACATGGCGTTTGATGATGACGCTGTTGGCGCCAATGATCAGGAGGCGCCGCAAAGACCGTTCGCCCATCCTTGTCGTGGTGACCTGCCCCCAAGGAACTGGGCCATTCAAAAGGAGAGTTTGTTCTCGTAACGTTCGAAGCAACGAGGAGAACAGACGATGCGTAAATCACGTTTCACCGAAGAACAGATTGTCGGGA
>NZ_JBAYTI010000075.1:0-11478 GCF_041675725.1 Castellaniella sp.
CCGACCTGCCGCGCACGCGCAACATGAAAATCATGCGTCGGGTCGTGCGCGCCGCCTTGCTCGATCTGGATGCCGGCGATCTCAGCACGCTGGTCAACCCCGAATCGGTCGACGCCATCCGGGTCAGCGCGCGAGCCATGAAATCAATATCCACGTAACCAAGGAGGTGCCCGACTGAAACCAATCGACATCAGCACCGTACGTATTCGGATGCAAGGCATGCAGGGCCATGGGGGCCAGGCATGCAGACGTCAAATCTGGACCACTGACGAATTTAAACGAGTGACGGAGACATTATGAAGCTCAATCTTTGCAAAGTGTCCGCATTGCTGGGCATGGCGGGTATTCTTTCTTTAGCGGCCCTTCCTTCGCACGCGGCGCAGGACAAGGTTCGAATCGGCCACCTGACGGACATGAGCAGCGCCTATGCCGCTCTGGACGGCAAGGATGGTGCGATTGCCATCCAGATGGCCATCGACGACTTTGGCGGTACGCTCAATGGCAAGCCCATCGTGCTGCTGAGCGAGGATCATCAGAACAAGGCCGACATTGCGGCCTCGCGGGCACGCGAATGGATGGATACCGAAGATCTCGACATGCTGATCGCCGGGACCAACTCGGCCGCGGCGCTGGCCATGTCCAAGATCGCCGAAGAAAAAAAGCGGCTGATGATCGCCAATGGCCCGGGGACCTCGGCGCTGACCAACGAACAGTGCTCGCCCTATACCATTCACTACGCGTGGGATACGGTCGCCCTGGCCAAGGGCACCGCCAACGCGCTGATCAAGGAAGGCTACAAAGACTGGTATTTCCTGGCGGCCGATTACGCCTTTGGCGAGGCGCTGGTCAATGACGCCCGGAGCGTGATCGAGGCCAACGGCGGCAAGGTGGTCGGGACCGTCAAGCACCCGCTCGGGGCGCTGGACTTCTCATCCTTCTTGTTGCAGGCCCAGAGCTCCGGGGCCGAGATCCTGGGGATCGCCAACGGCGGGGCCGACATGATCAACGCCCTCAAAGTGTCGCACGAGTTCGGCATCGACCAGTCCATGAAAGTGGCCAGCCTGATGCTGTTCCTGATCGATGTGCACAGCATGGGCCTGGAGGATGCGCAGGGCCTGCTGTTCACGACCAGCTGGGACTGGAGCGTGAGCGACGAAGCGCGCGAGTTCGGCCGCCGCTTCTACGAGAAGACCCAGCGCATGCCCACCGACATCCAGGCGGCCAACTACTCCGCCACCATGCAGTGGCTGAAGGCCGCGCAAGAGTTGGGCACGACCGACGCCGACCAGATTCGCGAGTGGTTCCGCAAGACGCCGCTCAAGGATTTCTACGGCGAAGGCTACGTACGTGACGACGGCCGCTATGTCCACAACATGTATCTGGTCCAGGTGAAGTCGCCCAGCGAGTCGACGGAGCCCTGGGACTACGTGTCGACCGTGGCGGTCATGCCGGGCGAAGAAGTCTTCACGACCAAGGAAGAGTCGCGCTGCAAGCTCTGGAAGTAAACTACGGTGGGGTGCGTGGCCGCACCTCTTGCGCAGCGGGTTGGCAGGCGGCTCATCAGGGGCGCCTGCCGCCGCCCGGTCTGGACCACGAAGGAGGACATCATGGATTTGCAGCTTGCTGGTCGGCGCGTGCTCATCACAGGGGCATCGCAGGGTATTGGCGCAGGGATCGCCGAAGCGTTCGCGCGCGAAGGGGCATCCCTGACGCTGGTGGCCCGCTCTGAAGATAAACTGCAGCAGCTGGCGGAGGATCTCCGGCAGCGTTTTGGCGTGCCGGTCGGGATCCTGGCTGAAGACCTGACGGCACCGGGCGCCGTCGATCGCGTGGCGGCCCAGGCACCGGATACGGACATCCTGGTGAACAACGCCGGCGTGATCCCCGGGGGCGATCTGTTCGAGGTGGATGCGCAGCGCTGGCGCGAAGGCTGGGAGCTCAAGGTCATGGGCTACATCGACATGACCCGGGCCTTCTATGGGCTGATGCGCGCGCGCGGCGGCGGGGTCATCATCAACAACATCGGCAGCGGCGGCGAAAATTTCGACTTCGATTACGTCGCCGGCTGCACGGGCAATGCGGCCCTGATGGCCTTTACGCGATCCGTGGGCGGGCGCGGCCTGAAGGACGGCGTACGCGTTCTGGGCGTCAACCCGGGGCCCGTGGCCACCGACCGCATCGAACGCATTCTGCGTGGGCGTGCCGCCAAGAGCCTGGGTAACGCCGAGCGCGCGGCCGAGCTCAAGGCCAGCATGCCGCTGGGCCGGGCGGCGTCCGTAGAAGAAGTGGCCGATCTGATCGTCTTCCTGGCTTCGGGGCGGTCCGCGTATACGGCTGGCACCATCGTCACCGTGGATGGGGGCGCGGCATCGGCCGGGTCCATCATCTGAAGCCCCTCTTGCAACCAAGGGTGAACCGTGGGTGATCCGCAGGGCGGTGCAACGTATACGCATGGCTATCACAGCTCGGTGCTGCGGTCGCACAACAATCGAACGGTCGAAAACTCGGCCGCCTATCTGGCGGCCGAACTCCGACCTGGCCTGCGCCTGCTGGACGTGGGGTCCGGGGCGGGCACCATCACCGCTGATCTGGCCGCCCGCGTGGCACCCGGCGACGTCGTGGCGCTCGAACTCACCGAAGAATCCCGGGCGCTCACACAGGCCGAGGTCATGCGCCAGGGGCAGGGCCACGTGCGGTGCGTCGTGGGCGACGTGCACGCCCTCGATTTTCCCGACCACAGCTTTGACATCGTGCACGCCCATCAGGTCCTGCAGCACGTCGCCGATCCCGTCCAGGCCTTGCGCGAGATGAAGCGCGTCTGCCGGCCAGGTGGCCTCGTTGCCGCCCGGGACGCCGACTATGCCGGTTTCATCTGGTATCCGCTGCTGCCAGAGCTCGATGACTGGCTGAGCGGGTATCGGCAGGCTGCGCGCGCCAATGGCGGCGAACCCGATGCGGGGCGTTTTCTGCTGCACTGGGCGCGGCAGGCGGGGTTCAGCCAGATTGAATGCAGTTCCAGCACGTGGTGCCTGGCCACCCCCGAGGCCCGCGCATGGTGGGGCGGCATGTGGGCCGACCGCATCCTGCAGTCCCGGATCGCAGCGCAGCTGCTTGAACAGGGCCTGGCGAGCCAGGCCGGCCTGCAACGGATCTCGGATGCCTGGCGTCGGTGGATGGCGGCCGAAGACGGGTGGATGTCCATCGTGCATGGCGAGATCCTGTGCCGCGCCTGAGCACGCCGCCGCATGGCTACATCAGGGTGGCGGTCAGGCCGCCATCGACCGCAATCACCTGGCCACTGACAAAACCGGATTCGCGTGCGGCCAGATAGACGGCCGTGGACGCGATGTCGCCGGGGGTGCCCCAGCCGGCCGATGGTGAACGGCTGGCCAGCCATTGGCCGAAGGCCGTGTCGTCGACCAGCGCCTGCGTGAACTCGGTCTGGATGTACCCGGGGGCGATGGCATTGACGGTGATGCCGTGGGGGCCCAGCTCGGCCGTCCATTGCCGCACCAAACCGTGCAAGGCGGCCTTGGCAGCGGTGTATGCCGTGATTTCGCGCTTGCCCTGCAGGCCCGTGATGGACCCGGTAAAGATGATGCGGCCATATTTGCGCGCGATCATGTGCGTTGCCAGATGCCGGCCCAAGGCCCATTGGGCGGTCAGGTTGGCAAAGAGGATGCGCTCGAATTCGTGCTGTGGAAAGGACACCAGCGGCTCGCGGTGCTGAACTGCGGCATTGGCGAACAGGATGTCGATCGGGCCGGTCTGGGCCAGCGCCTGGTCGACCGCGCCCAGGGTGGCCGGCAGATCTTCGATGTCGAAGACCAGCGGCAGCGCCCGGAGACCTTCGGCCTGCAGTGTGGCGACCGCCTGGTTTACCGAGTCTGCACGGCGGCCATGGATGATGACCTGGGCGCCTTGCCGGGCCAGGGCTCTGGCTGTTTCGTAGCCGATGCCGCGGGATGAGCCCGTGACGAGGGCGGTGTGTCCGTCGAGATTGAACATGGTTTTCGATCGAGAATGGCGGACAGGCCGGGCTAGACCGGCAGCACTTCCTTGCGCCGCAAGGCCCCATAATAGCGCCAGAACAGCAGTGCAGCCACCGAGCGCCAAGGCGCCCAGCTTTGGGCGATGCGGCTCAGCTCCGCCACGGCGGGGGCGGGATCCAGGCCCAGCGCATCGCCCACCCCCTTGCGCAGCGCCAGGTCGCCGGCGGGGAAGACGTCCGGGTGGCCGGCGCAGAACATCAGGTAGATCTCGGCCGTCCAGGGGCCAATCCCCTTGTAGCGGGTCAGGGCCTGCAGCGCCTGGTCCGCGGACTGGCGCGCTATGACATCGAGATTCAGCTCGCCCGCGGCCATGGCCTGCGCCACGCCCTGCAGGGTCAGAAACTTGCTGCGCGACAGGCCGACGCCTTCCAGCCCCTTCTCGCCCAGGGCCAGGTAGGCCTGCGGGCTGTCGGCGGCATCGCGCGCCTTGAAACGCCGCCAGATGGCATCGGCGCTGGCGACGGACAGCTGTTGGCCGCAGATGACCCGTGCCAGGCCTTCGAAACCCGGCGCGTGCATGCGCGGCTGCAGGGGGCCCGCCACGCGGCTGACCGGAACGAGGCGGGGGTCGTGGGCGAGCAGCTGTTCGAGATGGTCGTCGATGACAGCCTGTTGATGGATATCGGGCAATGCAGCAGCGTTCATGCGGACTCCGGACGGCAGGCAGGCCGCTGGGGCCAGGTGCGTGCGGCCTGACCGTGTGGTTTAGCTTTTGACCCAGCCCTGCTGGATGGGCCAGGCGAAGAGGCGGCGATACAGGGGCTCCATGAGCCTGCGCATCGCGGGTACCCAGCGCGTACGCAGCGGCGCCGTGATCGTGGCGGCCAGTAGGCCGACGGCGGCGGCACCGGCCATGTCGAGTGGAAAATGAATGCCCATCCACACCCGGGCCCAGGCCACGATCAAACCGAGCAGGGCCAGCCAGGCCGCCACCCTGCGCCGGACCGGGTGCAGGGCCATGCCCGCGCACAATGCCCAGATAAAGCTGAGGTGGTTGCTTGGAAAGGATGCGGTCGGCTTGTGCGGCAGATGTTGTATGCCCAAGCCGATCATGAAGGGACGCGGATGAAACCACACTTGCCCGATCAGCCAGGAGAGCCCCATGGCCACGCAGGCGGCCAGTACGCCCTGCAACAGGGCGTCGCGCCCGGGTGCCGTGGCGCGCAGCCAGCTGGCCACCACATACAGCGGGAACAGCCAGACCAGGCCGTTGGCCAGGAAACGACCCAGCCACAGGGCGCCCGGCCCGGGCTGGCTGGCGTTGACCCAAAGAAACAGCGTCTGATTGAAGGTTTCCATGAGCGGATTTTAGCCGCTCGCGAAAGCCAGGGGTTCAGGCCCGGCGTTCAGGCTTGGGGTTCAAGCCGCCTGCAGGTGGCTGATGCTGATCAGGCCGGCTTGTTCCGGTGCCATAAGGATGCGCCGCACCCGATCCTGCCACAGTTCTCCGAACTGCAGGCTCTCGTCGTCGGTGGCCTGGCCCGAGAGCATCTTTTGCAGCAGCGGCATGGCCGCCGGCGAGCCTGGCACGGCCTGGGCGCTGAAGGACACCGCCACGGCGGCGCCGGTGTCGCGTCGGGTGAACAGGATTTCACCTGGGATGTCGGCATTGAAATGCAGCAGGTGGCGCCGGTCGTGGCGGCCCGCAAGCCCTTTGAAACCCGTATCGGTGGTGGCGCCGGTGATCAGGCAGACCACGTTGGCGATCACCCCCGTGACGCCGCTGGTGGCCTCATCGGCAAAATGGACCTCGATTTCGCCCCGCTGCGGCGTGCCATCGGGATACAGGGCCTGCAGGGCCCGCACCGTCATCAGCCAGGCCCCTGCGACGGTGGGGCACGAGTGCCCAGCCAGGCGAACCGCGTCTTCATAGCCGTACTCGATCGTGCCATCGTCCGATGCCCCGAGCAGCTGGGCCAGGCCGTCATGGACGGTCAGGCGGGGCGCCTGCGCAAAGAATGCGGGAAAAGCCATGGTCATGTCCCCTGGAAATATGTTGAATGAGAATGATTCCTGCAGTGTAGATCCATCGACGGTGAAAGCAGAAGGCATCATTCAGGGCAAATGGCAAGCTGGAACGACGTATGTCAAGATTGCCAGGCAGGTGATTCGTCAGATTCATGCAAGCATTGCGTAGTAACATGGCCTCATCCGACCTTATTCCTTACAGGGCAAAAATCTCCAGGAGGACACGCGATGGCTCATCCCAATAGTTTCGGCGCTCAGGCAACACTCGATGTGGGGGGCAAGCCCTACCGCATCTGGAAGCTCGACGCCCTCAAGGCCCAGGGGCTGGATCCCTCCCATCTGCCGTACGGGCTCAAGATCCTGCTCGAAAACCTGCTGCGCACCGAAGACGGCCAGTCGGTGCGGGCCGACGACATCCGCGCGCTGGCCGCCTGGGATCCCAGCGCACAGCCAGACCGCGAAATCGCCTTTACCCCGGCCCGGGTCATCCTGCAAGACTTCACGGGGGTGCCGGCGCTGGTCGACCTGGCCGCGATGCGCGATGCCATGCAGACCCTCGGGGGCGATGCCGCCCGCATCAACCCGCTGGCGCCGGTCGAACTGGTCATCGACCACTCGGTGATCGTCGATGATTTCGGCCACAACGCGTCCTTCAAGCGCAACCAGGAAATCGAATACCGCCGCAACCTCGAGCGCTACAAGTTCCTGCGCTGGGGCCAGACCGGGTTCGACAACTTCCGCGTGGTGCCGCCCGATACCGGCATCGTCCACCAAGTCAACCTCGAACACCTGGCACGCGGCGTGTTCACCCGGCAGGTGAATGGGGTAACCGAAGCCTATCCCGACACCTGCGTGGGTACCGACTCGCATACCCCCATGGTCAATGGCCTGGGGGTGGTGGCCTGGGGGGTTGGCGGGATCGAGGCCGAGGCCGCCATGCTGGGCCAGCCCATCTCCATGCTCATTCCACGGGTGGTGGGCTTCAAGCTGCATGGTTCGCTGCCCGAAGGCACCACGGCCACCGACCTGGTGCTGACCATCACCGAACAGCTGCGCAAGCATGGCGTGGTGGGCAAGTTCGTCGAATTCTACGGGCCCGGCGTGGCCGCCGTACCGCTGGCCAATCGGGCCACCATCGGCAACATGAGCCCCGAGTACGGTTCCACCATTTCCATCTTCCCGATCGACGACGAAACCCTAAGCTACCTGCGCTTCACCGGCCGCTCCGAAGAGCAGGTGGCCCTGGTCGAAACCTATGCCAAGGCCCAGGGCCTGTGGCATGATCCGGATCACGAACCGCAGTATTCCGAGCGTCTCGAGCTCGACCTGGGCACGGTCGAACCGTCCATCGCCGGCCCCAAGCGCCCGCAAGACCGCATCGCGCTGTCCAATGCAAAATCGGCGCTGGCCACCTCGCTGGCCGCTCTGCCGGGTTCGCCCACGTCCAATCCGGCCACGGCCACGGTCGATGGGCAAACCTTCCAGATCGATCACGGCGCGGTGGTCATCGCCGCCATCACGTCATGCACCAACACGTCCAACCCGGCTGTCATGATCGCGGCGGGCCTGCTCGCCAAGAGGGCGGTCGAGCGCGGCCTGCGCACCAAGCCCTGGGTCAAGACCAGCCTGGCGCCTGGCTCGCGCGTGGTCACCGATTACTACGAAAAGGCGGGCCTGAACACGTACATGGATCAGCTCGGCTTCAACTTGGTGGGCTATGGCTGCACCACCTGCATCGGTAATTCTGGGCCCCTGATCCCCGAAGTCTCGGCGGCGGTGGGGGCCAACAACCTGGCGGTGGCCTCGGTCCTCTCGGGCAACCGCAACTTCGAAGGGCGCATCCACTCCGAGGTCAAGCTCAATTACCTGATGTCGCCGCCGCTGGTGGTGGCCTACGCGCTGGCCGGCACCATGGATTTCGATCTCTTCAACCAGCCGCTGGGGCAAGACCCGAACGGGCAGGATGTCTACATGCGCGACATCTGGCCCACGGCCGAAGAAATCCAGTCGGTCATCCAGTCCTGCATTTCGGCCGACATGTTCAAGCGCGGCTATGCCAACGTCTTCGACGGCGGCTCGATCTGGAACGACCTCGAAACACCGCAAGGCAGCATATTCCACTGGGACGAATCCTCCACCTACGTGCGCAATCCGCCTTATTTCGAGGGCATGCCGCGCGAACCCCAGCCTGTGGGCAACATTGCGGGCGCCCGTGTGCTGGCGCTGCTGGGCGACTCGGTCACCACCGACCACATCAGCCCGGCTGGCTCCATCGCCAAGGATTCCCCGGCGGCCCAGTATCTTCAGGCGCACGGGGTCGAGCCCAGGGATTTCAACTCGTATGGGTCGCGGCGCGGCAACCACGAGGTCATGATCCGCGGCACGTTCGCCAACGTACGTCTGCGCAACCAGATCGCCCCCGGTACCGAAGGCGGCTATACGCGCGACTTCACCCAGGCGGGCGCACCCGTGGCCACCATTTTCGATGCCTCGCAGAATTACCAGAAAGCCGGCATCCCGCTGGTGATCCTGGCCGGCAAGGAATACGGCTCGGGGTCGTCACGCGACTGGGCGGCCAAGGGCACGATCCTGCTGGGGGTGAAGGCGGTGATCGCCGAATCCTTCGAGCGCATCCACCGCTCGAACCTGATCGGCATGGGGGTGTTGCCGCTGCAGTTTCCCGATGGCCAGAACGCAGCCAGCCTGGGCCTCACGGGCGAGGAAACCTTCGAGATCACCGGTATCGAAGGCTTCAACGATGGCGGCAACCCCAAGACGGTGCATGTCAAGGCGGGTGCGGTCGAGTTCGACGCCCTGGTGCGCATCGATACCCCCACCGAGGCGTCGTATTACCGCCATGGCGGCATCCTGCAGTACGCCCTGCGCCAACTGCTGGCCTAGCCTTCCATCAGGTGGAACCGCATCGGGTCGGCCCCGGTGCGGCCATCGGCGCGGTCCAGCGCTGCGATGCGCGCCATCGCGTCGTCGTCCAGGTGCAGGTTCCAGACGTTGAAGTTTTCGCGGATGCGCTGGGCATTGCCCGACTTGGGGACGGCCAGGTGGCCAGACTGCAGGTGCCAGGCCAGTATCACCTGAGCGGGCGTAGCCTGCAGCTGGTGCGCGAGTTCTAGAAAGACGGGGTCCTGCAGCACGCTGCCATGCCCGAGCGGGCTCCAGGCCTGGGTGAGGATGCCGTGGTCGGCATGAAAGGCGCGCAGCGCTTTTTGCTGGAAATAAGGGTGCAGCTCGATCTGGTTGAGCACTGGCAGCACGCCGGTCTGGTCGAGCAGTTCTTGCAGAAGATCGATTTCGAAATTGCACACCCCGATGGATTTGGCCAGGCCTTCGTCGCGTAGCTGGATCAGGGCCTGCCAGGTTTCGATGTAGCGGTGCTCCATGGGCACGGGCCAGTGGATCAGGAAGAGATCGACGGCATCGAGGCCCAGGCGTTCGAGGCTTTCTTCTAGCGCGGCCTTGGGTTCGTCGTGCCCATGCCGGTTGTTCCAGACTTTGGTGGTAACGAAGAGTTCGTTGCGTGGGATGCCACTGCGCGCGATGGCTTGGCCGACTTCGGTTTCGTTGTAGTAGATGTAGGCGGTGTCGATGGCACGGTAGCCGGCTTCGAGCGCCGCCAGTATGGCGGGCACGGCCGTCTCTCCGGTGAGTTTCCAGGTGCCCAGGCCCAACTGGGGGATGCGGCGGCCGTCGTGAAAGGCCAGGGTGGCTTGCTGTGTGGTCATGAGGGTTCTCCGGTACGCCCCCCGCGTGGGGTGAAGGCTGTCGCCAGACAGCGTACAGACGCCTGCAGTGAGGCGGGCAGATGTCCCAGTGTACTCAATTGTCATCCGCGCACGCCTGCGCGCGGACAATTCTGCCCCTGGTGTGCGATGATAATGGATGTTGCAGGTACAGGGCCCAGGTTTGTGATCCCGTTCAATCCCGATACGCTGGCCATTGCCGTCGCGGGCCTTCTGGTGCTCGTCCTGGTCGCCGGCGGGTGGGCCCTTCGGTGGCGCTTCAGGCTCTCGGCCCAAGACGGGCAGCGTCTCGAGCAGCTGGCCGGGCTGCAGAGCCGCGTCGAAGCCTTGCAGGGGCAGTGCGACGCGCAGGTCCAGACTATCGAGTACTGGCGCCATCAGGCGCAACAGGCCGAGCTCGCGCTGGCGCGGGCGCGGGCCCAGCTCGAAGAAAAACAGGCGGCGCTGCAGGGGATGCAAGCCGGCTTCGAGGCCGATCGCGCCCACCTGCGGGCCGAATTCGAGCACCTGGCGCATCAGGTCCTCGAAGAAAAATCCCGTCGTTTCGCCGAATCGGGGCGCAGCGAGCTCAGCCATGTGCTGCAACCCTTTCGCGAACAGGTCGAGCAGTTCCGCCAGCGTATCAACGAAGTGCACGAAGCGGCGGTACGCGGCCAGGCCCGCCTCTCCGGAGAGATCGAACACGTGCGCGCCATGGGCCTGAAAATGAGCGCCGAGGCCCATGCGCTCAGCTCGGCGTTGCGTGGCGACAAGAAAACCGCCGGCCACTGGGGTGAAATGCAGCTCGAACGCAGCCTGCAGGTGGCGGGCCTGGTGCGCGACGAGCACTATCGCAGTCAGGCCAGCCTGCGCGATGAAGCCGGCCAGCGGCGCCTGCCGGATTTCCTGGTGCTGCTGCCCGATGGCAAGCATATGGTGCTCGACAGCAAGGTCTCACTGGTGGCCTGGGAGCAGGCGGTGGCCGCCGATACGCCAGAGGCCCGCAGCCAGGCCCTCGAGGCCCACGTGCAGGCGGTGCGCCAGCACGTGTCCGATCTGGCCGGCAAGGACTATGCGCGCTTGATCGGCCTGCACAGCCCGGGCTTCGTGCTGATGTTCATGCCGGTGGAGCCCGCCTACATCGAGGCGCTGCGCCATGACAAGGCCTTGTTCGATTGGGCGTATCGCCAGAACGTGGTGCTGGTATCGCACACCACGCTGATGCCGATCCTGCGCACGGTGGCGAGCCTCTGGATGCTGGCGCGCAGCAACGAGCAGGCCCGTGCCCTGAGCGACATGGCGGGCGACCTGTACCGCCAGGTTGCGCGCGTGGCCGAGCGGTTGCAGAAACTGGGCCAGACCCTGGGCACCGCCGTCGGCCATTACAACCGGGTGGTGACTGCGGTGGCCGGGCAGCAAGGCCTGTGCGGCAAGGTCGGCCGCTTCTCGGAGCTGTCCATCCAGGCGGGCAGCGACATGCCGGATCCCGCCGCACTGCACGTCGACATCGAAGTCCACCGGCTCGCCGGAATTTTGCCCGATGATGCCGTACCGGGCGATACGGCACCAGACGATGCGGCACTGGACGATGCGGCACTGGACGATGCCGGAACCGGGGGCCCGCCGCAGGCGCAGGCCCGCCGCACTTAGCCTGGCTGGCGGGCCACCCAGCGCCGGATGTGGTCGAAACGGTCGAAGCCCCAAAATGGTTCGTTATCGAC
>NZ_JBAYTI010000076.1:0-11415 GCF_041675725.1 Castellaniella sp.
GATGGGGCAGGCCTGGACATAAGGATACTCGGATGCACGACACGGGCAGGACAGCCTGCAAAGGCTTCTGTTTCATTATACGGGTAGGGGTCGCAGCGTCGGTCCTGGTGGCCGCCCTGGCCTTGTCGGCATGGGCGGGCGCCCGCTGGCAGGCGTCTCAGGCATCTGCGCGGGCCGATACACTAGCCGATCGGGCCGATAGCGCGCAGGGCGATCTTCCGTCGCGTACCGCCGGGCCGCATCCGCACGAGCACGCCGCCTTTCTCCAGGGCGGGCTGGCCGAGCTGGCGGGCAAGTTGGGTGAACTGCAGGGGCGTCTGCTGGTCATGGAGTCCGGCTATGCGCGCATGGCCCGGGCCGCAGGTGTGGATGGCGTGCTGCCGGTGCCGGGCGCCATCGACGCCCCGGTCGTGCCGGATCCCGCGGATCCTGCAGATGCCGAAGTGCTGGATGATCTGCCTGTCTCGCCAGCACCGCCTTTGCGCGACATGGGATCCGTTCAGCGTCTCGGCCACGGCATCGGCAGGCTGAAAATGCGCCTGGATGCCCAAGAGGATGCCCACACCGTGCTCGAGGCCGCTCTATCCGGGCAGACCGGCTTTCAGGCCAGCCTGCCTACGCTGGCGCCTGTCGATTATCCCGCGCTGAGTTCGTCGTTCGGCTGGCGGCGCAATCCGGTCAGCCAGCGCGAACGCATGCATGAAGGGCTGGACTTCAAGGCGCCCCACGGGGCGCCCATCCGTGCCGCATCCGGGGGGTTGGTGGTGCGGGCCGGATCCTGGGGCGGCTATGGCCGCATGGTGGAAATCGATCACGGCAACGGCTTGCACACCCGCTATGCGCATGCCTCCAAGTTGCAGGTAAAGCCGGGGGATATCGTGCGCCAGGGCCAGGAAATCGCCCGGGTGGGCAGTACCGGGCACTCCACGGGCCCGCACCTGCACTTCGAAGTGCGCATGGCCGACTACCCTTTGGATCCGGGCTTGTTCCTGCAGCAGGGCGCGCCGGCGATGTGGGCGATGGCCCAGTCCGCCCAGACGGTTGTGGCGGATACGGTCGCGACAGATACGGCTGCGACAGATGCCCCACTGCGTTAAACTGCATCGTTTACCTGTGATCTCAAAGGGTCACGATCATTTTTTGCCAACCCGGGCCCTTGGGGCTTGCTGTCATCCAACGTCATGGTCTCTCTGTTCAAAAAAATTCTAGGCAGCCGCAATGATCGTCTGCTCAAGCAGTATCGCCGGCTGGTTGCGCAAATCAATGCGCAGGAGCCCGCCATGCAGGGCCTGTCGGATGACGAACTAAAAGCCAAGACAGACGAATTCCGCGCGCGGCTGGCCGAAGGGAAATCCCTCAATTCCCTGCTCCCCGAAGCGTTCGCGGTCGTGCGCGAGGCCAGCCAGCGCGTGTTCGGCATGCGGCATTTCGATGTGCAGATGCTGGGCGGTATCGCCCTGCATAATGGCAAAATCGCTGAAATGCGCACCGGCGAAGGCAAGACGCTCATGGCGACACTGCCCGTGTACCTCAATGCCCTGACCGGGCGGGGCGTGCACGTCGTCACGGTCAACGACTACCTTGCCCGGCGCGATGCCGAATGGATGGGTCAGCTCTATGGCTTCCTGGGCCTGAGCGTGGGTGTCGTCGTGCCCCAGCAAGACAACGAGGAAAAGCGGGCGGCCTATCGGGCCGACATCACCTATGGCACCAACAATGAGTACGGTTTCGACTACTTGCGCGACAACATGGAATACCGGGTCGAAGATCGCCGCCAGCGCGGTCTCTCGTACGCCATCGTAGACGAAGTCGACTCGATCCTCATCGACGAAGCCCGCACGCCGCTGATCATTTCGGGGCAGGCCGAAGACAACACCGAACTCTATATCCGCATGAATTCGGTGCCGCCGCTGCTGACGCGCATGGCCGAAGAGCCCAAACCCCATGAACCCGAGCCGGATGGGGATTTCTGGGTCGACGAAAAGGCCCAGCAGGTGCATATGTCGGAGGCAGGGCAAATCAAGGCCGAGCAGGTGATGATCAGCCAGGGCATCCTGCCGGCCGGCGAGTCCCTGTACGACCCCCGCCATATCTCGCTCATCCATCATCTGCTGGTGGCGCTGCGGGCGCACAACCTGTTTCACCGCGACCAGCAGTACGTGGTGCAAAACGACGAGGTCGTCATCGTCGATGAATTCACGGGTCGTCTCATGGCGGGCCGACGCTGGTCCGATGGCCTGCACCAGGCCGTCGAGGCCAAGGAAGGCGTCCGTATCCAAAACGAGAACCAGACGCTGGCCTCGATCACGTTCCAGAACTATTTCCGCATGTACGACAAGCTGGCCGGGATGACGGGCACGGCCGATACGGAAGCCTACGAGTTCCAGGAAATCTACGGGCTGGAGACCGTCATCATCCCGACGAACCGGCCCATGATCCGCGACGACCAGAACGATCAGGTCTTCAAGACCGATGCCGAGAAATACCAGGCCATCCTGGCCGACATCATCGATTGCCACAAGCGCGGCCAGCCGGTGCTGGTGGGTACGACCAGCATCGAGAACTCCGAGCGCCTCTCCGCCGCCCTGACCCGCGACGGCCTGCCCCACGAAGTCCTCAACGCCAAGCAGCATGCCCGCGAGGCCGAGATCGTGGCAGAGGCAGGCAAGCCGGGCCACATCACGATTGCGACCAACATGGCGGGCCGTGGCACCGATATCGTGCTGGGCGGCAGCGTGGACAAGCAAGTGGCGCTGGTGCGGGCCGACGACAGCTTGTCGGCCGAAGAAAAACAGGCGCGCATCGAGACCATCCGTACCGAATGGGCGCCCGCCAACGACGCGGTCAAGAAAGCCGGCGGCTTGCGCATCGTCGGCACCGAGCGCCACGAGTCGCGCCGCATCGACAACCAGCTGCGCGGGCGCGCCGGGCGCCAGGGGGACCCGGGCTCATCGCGCTTCTATCTGTCGCTGGACGATTCACTGATGCGCATTTTCGCGGGTGACCGGGTACGGGCCATCATGGAGCGGCTCAAGCTGCCCGAAGGCGAGCCCATCGAGGCGCGCATGGTGTCGCGCTCCATCGAATCCGCCCAGCGCAAGGTCGAAGCGCGCAACTTCGACATCCGCAAGCAGCTGCTCGAATACGACGACGTGGCCAACGATCAGCGCAAGGTGCTGTATGCACAGCGCAACGAGGTGCTCGAATCCACCTCGGTGGCCGACACCATCGCCAGCTTGCGCGACGCCGAGATCACCGCCATATTCCGCCAGTACCTGCCCGAAGAAACCATGGAAGAGCAGTGGGATGTTCCTTCGCTGCAGACCACGCTCGAGGCCGACTGGTCGGTGGTCATGCCGCTGGCCGAGATGCTCGAGAAAGAGCCCGACCTCACGGACGACGACCTGCTCGAGCGGGTTCTGGCCGAAACCCGCCGGCTGTATGACGAAAAAGTGGCCCTGGTCGGCGAAGAAGCCTGGCGCCCATTCGAGCGCTCGGTGCTGTTGCAGTCCATCGATACCAACTGGCGGGCCCATTTGGCCACGCTCGATCATCTGCGCCAGGGCATCCATTTGCGTGGCTATGCCCAGCAGGATCCCAAGCAGGCCTATAAGCGCGAGGCCTTTGCGCTGTTTTCCGACTTGCTCGACCGTATCCGCAACGAAACCGTGCGCGTGCTCATGACGGTGCGGATCCAGTCGCGCGAGCAGGTCGAGGTCGAAGAACCGGCCAGCCCCGCGCTCGAAAACGTGCGCTACCACCATGCCGACTACGACGCGGCCTTGCGCGGCGAAGACCTGGGCCTGGGCGAAGAGCCCGCCGCAGCCGGCCAGCGGGCGGCCGTGCCCCCGGGCGCCGTGCCCAGGGTCGGGCGCAACGAGCCCTGCCCCTGTGGCAGTGGCAAGAAATACAAGCATTGTCACGGGAAACTCAGCTGACGCTGACGGGCGGGGTGCGCAAAGCGGGTGCGCAGAGTGCGCGGAAAGGGGTGTGCCGGGGCAGGGTGCGCAGTCGGGGTGCGCGGCGCGCATCAAATCAGGAACAGCGTGGCCAGGCCCAGAAACAAGAAAAACCCCAGCGAGTCGGTGGCAAAGGTAAGCAGCACCGAAGAACCCACGGCGGGGTCCTTGCCAAAGCGATCGCGCAGCAAGGGGATCAGCACCCCGAGCGCCGCCCCGATCAGCATGTTGCCCACCATGGCGGCCATCATGACGCCCGCCACCGCGTAAGAGTCTGAAATCACCCACGCGAAGGTGGCGGCCACCAGGCTGCCGCAGCTGCCCACCAGAAACGTGACCTGAAGCTCACGCTTGACCAGCTGCCAGATGTTGGCCCCGGTGACACGGCCGGTCGCCATGGCGCGTATGATCATGGTCATGGTTTGGTTGCCCGAATTCCCGCCGATACCGGCCACGATGGACATCAAGAAGGCCAGGATGACGATGTGGCTGACCGTGTCCTCGAAGCGCGAGGCCACCAGCGAGGCGATCGACGCCGTGCACAGGTTGATCAGCAACCACGGAGCGCGGTTGCGCAGGGCCGACAACACGGGTGCAAAAATGTCTTCTTCCTGCAGGCCGGCCCGCGACAACTCTTGCTCTTGCGAGTCTTCCTGCAGCACGTCGACCACTTCGTCGATGGTGACGCGGCCGATCAGGCGGCCCTGTTCGTCCACCACGGGTGCCGATACCAGATCGTAGCGTTCGAATGCGCTGGCGGCGTCGGCGTCCGAGTCGAGTGGATTCAGGCTCAGGACGTCGGGTTCCATGACCGCACTGACCAGGGTGTCGGGTTCGCTGAGCAGCAGGCGCGATAGCGACAGCGTGCCGCGCAGCAAATCGCTCCGGTCGACCACGAAGATCTGGTCGGTGTGATCCGGCAGTTCTTGCAGGCGGCGCAGGTAGCGCAGCACGACTTCGAGTGTGACATCTTCACGGACCCGCACCATGTCGTAGTCCATGATGGCCCCGACGGTGTCCTCGGGGTAGCCCATGGCGGCGATCAGTTGGGCCCGCTCGGCTTCGGTCAGGCCTTTCTGGACCTCGGCGATGACGCCTGGCGGCAGATCGGGGGCGAGGTCGGCAATTTCATCGGCATCCATCTCGCCGGTCGCGGCGAGCAGGTCGTCGTGGTCCATGGACTCGATGAGCGATTCGCGAACCCAGTCCTCGACCTCGAGGAGCACGTCGGCATCGTATTCCTGGTTGACCAGCTGCCAGACCGCCTGGCGCTGCAGTACGGGCAGCGATTCGAGAATGAAGGCAATGTCGGCCGGATGCAGCGCGTTGATGATGTGGCCGATCTCGTCTTCGTGCTGGCGCTGCAGCATGCCTTCGAGCAGATTGGAGCCGTCTTCGTCTTCGGCCTCGTGCTGGCGCTGCGCCAGCGCATCGACGACTTCCTGCCGTTTCAGGATGGCCTGCAGTTCCTGCAGGGCCAGCTGAGCGTCCTCGGGGTCGAGGCGGCGCGGAATCACGACGGTGACGGGGGCTTCCGGGATGACGGGCTGATCGGCCATGGGGATCAGGCTCCTGGCTGGTCCGGCAGGGGACGGCTGCGCCGGTTTTCGTCGGTGGCGACGTAGGTCAGCGTGGCTTCCGTGACCTTGACCACCTCGGTCTGCATGCGCTGGCGCTCGGCGTAGACCTCGACCTGAACCGTGATCGAGGTGCGCCCCGTGTGAGTAATGTGGGCATAAAAGCTGAGCAGGTCGCCCACAAAAACAGGCTGGCGGAAGGAAAAGGCGTTGACGGCCACGGTGGCCAGCCGCCCGCCGGCCCGCCGGGTGGCGGGGATCGACCCGGCAATGTCGACTTGCGACATGATCCAGCCGCCAAATACGTCACCGTGGATATTGGCATCGGCCGGCATGGGCATGACGCGCAGGACAACCGGATGTTGGGGTAATGAGACGGAAGAGGACATGGCAGGTTCCAGGTTGCATGACATTCGACCAGGCCGGTGTCGCTGGCGGTGGAATCCGCATTTTACCTATCCGGGCCGTGGCTATCGGCAGAAACACGGATATCTTCGGACTGAATGTAGCCGCACAATGAAACAAGCCCCCGGATGCGAGGGCCGATGTCTGGCATGAAGAAAAGCAATGTGTTGGTGGGTCGTGCGCGGCTCGAACGCGCGACCAACGGATTAAAAGTCCGGTGCTCTACCGACTGAGCTAACGACCCAACGCAAGCCGTGCATAATGACATCAATTCAAGGTTTAGTCAATTGCTCACTCAGGTGGAGATCGTTTCATGTCCGTACACGTCGGTCGTTCAGGTTTGCGCCTGCATATTCTGTCTGATCTGCACCTCAGTATGCAGAATCTGGCCCTGCCCGATGTCTCTGCAGATGTCACCATTCTGGCGGGCGACGTGGCGCGGCCAGAGGCCGCCATGCAGTGGGCCAGCCAGATTCCGCGGCCGGTGTTGTATGTGCCCGGCAACCACGAATTCTATGGGGGCAGTATTCCGGGTGTGCGCGCCGATCTGTCCCGCGCGGCCCAGGCGCATGGCATCCGCCTGCTCGATCAGCAAGCTGTGGTGATCGAAGGCGTGCGCTTTCTGGGCGCCACCCTTTGGACGGATTTCAAGCTGTATGGCGCCGAACTGCAGGATTCGGTCATGCAGAAGGCCGCCGAATTCATGCGCGACTTCAAGGTGATCCGCAACGCCGACGGCAGTGTGTTCAGCCCGCGGGATGCCGCGGCCCTGTTTGCCGAACAATACGCCTGGCTCGATGCGCAGCTCGATCTCCCGCATGATGGGCCCACCGTGGTCATTACGCATCATGCGCCCAGCATGCGCAGCGTGCATCCACGGTTTGCAGAATCACTGCTCAGCGCCGGCTTCGTGTCCGATTGCTCTGGTCTGCTGGGGCGCGCCGATCTCTGGGTGCACGGCCATACGCACGACAGCTTCGATTACCACGCGCTCGGCACGCGGGTGCTTTGCAACCCGCGCGGGTACTGCGTCAAGGGCGTGGATGAAAACGCCCAGTTCGATGCGGGCCTGTGCATCGAACTGCCGCCACCCGGGGGCGCCTGACCCGGTGCGCACAAGCAAGGGTACCGGCAGGGCGGTACCCCGCTCAGCGGGCTCTGGAGATCCGTACTTCGGCGCCGCGGCGCTTGACTTCGAGGCCCTCTGAGGGCAGGATGCGCAGGCCTTCCAGCCCCTTGATGTAGCTCGAGCCCTGCATCTGCATGACCCGGATCTTGTTGCGCATTACCACCGGGTTGTGTTCGGGCATCCCGAACATCCAGACTTCTTCTAGGATGCGGGCCGAGTTGATGTCGCCCGTGTGCTGCACGGCCGGACCCAGGCACAGCATATGGCCTTCGCGGCCAAAGACGGGCAGGCTGTTCGGGGCGCATTCCAAGCGCCAGTGCGTGCCGCCTTCGTAGCGCCAGCCGGTGGACAGGTCCCACCAGGCATTGCCCCGGGGCAAATAGATGTCGGCCTGCGTGCCCGGCCGCATAACCGGCGCCACCAGCAGGGCCGGACCCAGCAGGTACTGGGTGTCGTGGGCATGCGCCTCGGGGTCGTCGGGGTAGGATTGCACCATCGAACGCTGTACGGGCAGGCCGGTGCGCACGGCATCATCGACGATGCCGGCGATATAGGGCAACAGCCGGTAGCGCCATTCGAGCCAGTGCGTGATGAGCGCGCGGGTGTCGTCGTCGAATGCGTCCGGCATCAGGTCCGGGTGGCCCTGAAAGCTGAAGTTGGCGGAAAACACGCACATGGCCAGCCAGCGCAGGTAGAGCTCGGCCGACATGTCGGCCATGGGGCGCCCCGGGTTGCCCAGCCGATGGGTCTGTACGGCCACGCCACTGTTGCCGGTGGCCAGGGCGGCTCGCAGGCTGTCGGCGTAGCCTTGCCACGAATTGTCGATTTGCGGACCCAGTTGCCAGGCAAAGCGCTGCACGCCGGGGAAGAGGTCCCGGCTGAGAACGATGCCTTCTTGAGGGGTGCGGGTGCCGGGCACGGCATCGAACAGCGTGCGCCTGGCCAGATGCGGGTAGACCGTGCGCAGGATGGCGCCGGCTTCGCGGCTGCGCGCTTCGACTTCGTCCGGGAAGTCGAACCGTGCTTCGCATACGGGGGCGCGCAGGCCGTCTTGTTCGGCTTGCTGGTGGCGTTCGATCCACAGACGCGCCACATCTTTGTGGGTCAGGTCCAGCACCCCGAAGGGGCGGCCGTCGGATGCGGCCGTGCCCGGGCATATCCAGGCATTGCCCTGGTCGTCTGGCAGCAGCCAGCCGTGGTCTTCGAGTTCGTCGAAGAGCGGTGTTCCCTGCAGGACGCCTGGAAAACAGGCGCCCGCCAGGTGCAGATCGAGTGCGTCGGCGGCCTCGACCAGTGCCCGCCAGTCGGGGACGCGCGGCGACCATTCGAAGACGGATTTGTCGGGTTGGAAGCCCACGATGGCAGGATCTGCCAGCAGCAATGCGTCAAGCGCCATGCCCTGTTTGCGCAGGGATCGGACCTGTTCGAGGCTTTGCTGCACGGATTGGCCGGGCGCCTGGTCGAGCCAAACCCCCATGGGCCACAGATTGGGCTGGCCGGCGCGACCAGTGAGTGCCGTATATTGGTTGAGAATTTCGGCGGGTTCGCCGGTATACAGGAAGACATCCAGACCGTGGTCCGCGGTGCGTACCGTACATTGCCCGGCTGCCCGGAGGTCGTGCTCGACCCCCCGCAGCGTGTTGTAATGCATGCCCCAGCCGCGTGGGCTCCAGGCCAGGGGCAGGGCGCGGTCTTCGGCCCGGTCGGAATGCAGCAGTACGCCGCAGCGGTCTAGCGAACCCACGGTTTCGCCCAGGCCGCACAAGGCCTCGTCGGCCTGCAGGGCCCACTCGAGCGTCCAGAGCGGCAGGGCATCGCCGTTCGTGGCCTGGGCGCCCAGACGCGCCTGGGCCACGGGCTGGTCCGCCACGAGCAGGCGCAGGCTCAGCATGGGCTTGCTGCTGACTTCGAGACAGGCCGCCCCTTGGGTGAACCGCCAGATGCCAGGGCCTTGTTCCTGGGCCTGCATTTCGCCCACGGCTTCGTGGCGCACCAGCAGCATGTCCGCCTGGCGTTGCGCCGTTGCAGTGGGCTTGGTTGGATCGAGCCAGAGCCGCGGGCCGCAACGCAGCCGAAATACCCCCGGCGCATGCGCCTGGATGCGCAGGCACCAGGCGTCGGCCCGCAAGGCCCATTCGATGCAGGATGAGGTCTGCATGACCGGCGCGGCATCAAAAGGCGCTTCGGTCTCAAGAAACAAGTCCGCCAGATCAGTGGTGGGAGACACTATGGCTCCTTGGCACAAGGTCGTGTGAAAACCGTTATTCTGACGGATTTGTGCCATAAAATAAAATCGTCAGCGTACACGGATGCGTCGCAGCAGTTCGCGCTCGATGGGTTCGGGCGCGCCCTCGAGCCGTGCGGCCAGCCAGCTGCCCGCCAAGGCCGCCCAGCTCAGGCCCCGCGAACCATAGCCGCAGGCGAGCCACAGCCCGGGTGGGCCGGGTACCGCACCGATCACCGGCAAGTGGTCGCGGGTCGCGGCGCGCCACCCCGCCCAGCCCTGCGGTTCGGGGTGATCCAGCCAGGGCAGGGACCCCGGTGCCAGCCAGCCTGCCAGCTGGCGGCGGATGTCCTCGTGTCCGTCTGCATCGACCCGCGCCTCGGCCGCGTAGGGCCGGTACGTACTGCCAGCCACTGCCCAGCCGTTCAGCGGCGGCAGGCCGTAACCCTGCCCGGCCACGATGCAGGCCGGCCGCGTGGACGACCCTGAAGGATACAGGCTGATCTGCCCGGCCAGGGGCTTCAGGTGCCGAAGCACGGGCCACGGCGTCGCCACGCTGCTGTCGGCCAACAGGCGCGGTACGTCGATGGCATTGGCCAGCACCACCTGCCCCGCCTGGTCCAGAACCTGGCCCGCCGTATCCAGCAGCTGCCAACCGCCGGCCGGACGTGCGGCCACGCGGGCCACCCAGCCTTCATGATACCCGATGGCTTCATGGTGCAGCAGCGCGTGGATCAGCGCCGGCGGGCTCACGCGCAGCGCCTGCGCAAACCAGAGACCGCCGAAGGACAGCGGGATACCCGCCTGGCGGCTGGCGGTTTCCTGGTCCATCCAGCAGACCCAGGACGCGGGAAATTGCAGCCGCGCCAGCGCTGCCTGCTGGCGCTGGGCCTGGGCGGGGGAACCCGCACGGACCAGGGCGCCACAGGCGAGCGGGCGCGCCGCGGGCGCCAGGGCCAGCCAGCGGGTGCGGGCATGGGCCAGCCCACTGCGGCTCAGGCGCGAGCGCGTGTCGTCGTCCGGGCTCAGGGCCGGGATCAGGGCGGCACCGGCCGGCGCCCGAGCGCAGCTGCTGGAAGGGGGCACGCCCGAATCCCATACGTGCACGCGATGCCCCCGCAACGCCAGGGCGTGCGCTATGGCGGATCCTGCCAGCCCGGCGCCGACCACGGCGATCGTATCCGGCCTGGGGGCGTCTCCGGCACGCCCCAGCCCCGGTCGAAGGCGGGCAACGGTCATTTCGCGTTTGCCGGCAAAGCCCGCCTGTCGGCTGACCAGGAAGCCCGCATTCTGCAGATCGCGCCGGACCTGTCCGGCCGCACACCAGGTGGCCACGGTCGCCCCTTCGGCTGCAAGCCGGCGCAGTTGCGCAAAGAGCTCGGGGCGCCACATCTCGGGGTTGCGTCGCGGTGCGAAACCATCGAGGAAAAAGGCATCCACACAGGCCAGCGTCTGGCGCGCCATGACCCGTATCGAACCGAACAGCAGGGTCAGGGTCACGCGCCCTTGATCCAGCTCGATCTGGTGAATGCCGGGCAACAGGGCAGGCCATGCGGCGGCCAGGGCCTGGGCGAGGCCCTGCATGTCTGCGGGCAGGCGGCGCCATGCGTGCCGAAGATCCTCGGCATGGAACGGATGGGCTTCGAAAGCCAGGTAATGCAGCCGCTCGCCGCGTTGCGGGTCGTGGCGCCAGGCGTGCCAGGCCGCCAGGAAATTGTGGCCAAGGCCAAAGCCGGTCTCACCGATAGTGAAGCGGGCCCGCCGGCGCCAGCGTTCGGGTAGGTGGTTGCCCTGCAGGAAAACGTGCCGTGCCTGTGGCAAGGCCCCGGCGATGCCGTGATAGACGTCGCCGAATTCCGGGTGGTACGGGACGCCCCGGGCATCGACCTGCCAGCGCGCCGGCGTCAGGATTTCTGCAGGCAGGGCCATGGCGGCGTCATGACGTGCACGGGCGGCACATGCTCGTACAATAGATGTCTGGGGCGGGCGTCCGCCGGCCGCCCGGGTTGTCGGTGTTTCAGGGTGGGTCGCATGGGGTCTTCAAATTTCGCATCAGCCGATTGCCTGGACGCAGCGGTCACGGCTGCGCGGTCCGCAGCAGCCATTTTACAGGCCCACGCC
>NZ_JBAYTI010000077.1:0-11057 GCF_041675725.1 Castellaniella sp.
CGCACCGTCAGAGACCCACCACCATGCTGTTGGCGGAGAAGTTGCCCACGGCGGTCGCACTCACCGTGTTGCCGCTGATGACGGCAGACCCCGGGCCGCCTACGGAAGCCACCCCGCCGTTCACGACAGAGGCGGTGATGTTGCCCGTATTGGACTGGATGGAACTCAGCGAGGCGCTGGCCGTGATGACCCCCATGGACTGGGCCGTCAGGCTGTTCTGGGCAAAGTTCCCGTAGGCCCCACTGCTGACGGTGTTGCCCACCAGCGTCGCCACCGCAGCGCCACCAGGCCCCATGCTGACCCCATGGAGAACACCGTCCGTAGAACCCTGGACCGTAGAGGTCACCGACGCGGTGTTCACCTGGCCGTTGTTCAGGGCCAGCGACGCCGACAACGGCGCAGCCGTACTCAGGGCGTCGAGCGCATTCAAGGCATTGTTCCCCATGGCCAGCGAGGTCACGCGGTTGTCTGCCACCGTGGCCACCCCGTTCAAGGCGGTGGCCGCCTGGACCCCGATCCCTTCGGTCAATGAGGTGGTGGCCTGCACCGTACCGGCATTCCCCTGGGCATTGGTCAGGCTGGCCGCGGCGTCCAAACCCGACACCGAACGCACCGACACCGCGTTGGAGGCCAGGTTGGCGATGGCCTGGCTGGCGACGGCGTTGTCCGATACCATGGGTGAAGTGCCCATGTCGCCCCCGCTTTGTATGCCCAGCAAGTCTGTCAGAGTGGTACGGGCCGTGACCGAGGAGCCGTTCACCTGCCCGCTGATCAAGTCTACGTCACTGGTATTGTCGGCCAGCGCGGACGTGCTCAGTATGTTGACGGCCCGGTTGGACGTCGCCTCGCTGGAGAACACATTGCCTGTGACCACAGCCGAGCCATCGATGGCGCCAGTGGACGCGATGCCGATCGTGCCGGACCCCTCCGTAACCGCAGTGACACGGCCTAACAGATTGCTCTGCCGATTGCGCAGTTGCGCCGTCGTGTCGTTCGCGGTCAAGGCCGACGAGTCGAGGGTGTTGTCCGCCGAATTGGCACGGGCCATGCTGGTGACCGTCTGACCAGCCACCGTGGCCTCATCATCATCACCGAGCAGATCACCCGCCTGGATACCGCTGACACCGGACACCGTCGTCCGCGCCGTGACAATCCCCAACAGATTGGCCTGGACGTTGGAGAGCGACGCGTCCTGCGTGCTGGATCCCGCCGTGGAAGCACTGGAAACGGTATTGGCTGCCTGATTGATCGTCGCCTGGCTATAGGTGAGGTTGTCCGCGACAAGGGCGCTGCCCTGCAGCGTACCTGCGGTCGCCAAGCCACTGGTGTCTGAAACCGTCGTGCTCGCCGACACATTTCCGCCATTGCCCTGGGTGTTCGACAACGCCACATCCGACTCATTCGAGGTCGTGCCCTGGGTCTGCAGCTCGTTGACGGCGAGATTGGCCAGGGCCTCGCTGCCACGCCGCAGGCCAGTGACGGTGTAACCGCCCGTCATGGTGCTGGCGCCCGCGACCGTATGCACCCCGCTGGTACCCGAGACCGTCGTTGCGGCCGTCACCACATCCCCCAGCTTCACGGATAGCTGATCATTATCCAAGGTAACGCCCGTCGCCTCGTTCGCCGTACCGGCGGCTGCCGACAGGCGATTGGCAACCTGGTTGCCGATCGCCTGGCTGGATGCCTCATTGCCAGCCACGGTAAATGAACCATTCATGCTGCCGTTGCTCTGGATCCCGGCCACGCCCTCCAGTGTCGTGCTGGCGGACACCAGACCCGAATTGGCTTGCGCACTGGACAGATCGGCACCCCTGATCTGCGTCGTCCCCGCGGCGGCATCGAATGCCAGGGTACTGCTTGCCAGATTGCCCAGCGCCTGGCTGGATGCCACGTTGTCGGCCACCGTATGCGTGCCGCCCAACCCTGAATCCCCCCGGACCCCATTGGTATCCGGGGCCGGCAGGTGGGTGTCGGCGTGCACCGAACCCGCGTTGGTCTGGCGATTCGCCAGCCCCGTATCCAACGCAGCGAGCGGACCTGCCGTGGCGATCATTGCCAGGCTGTTGTCGGCTGCATTGCTGAGCGCCTGGCTTTCCGCAGTATTTTCGGCCACCGTAAACCGACCTGAATTTACGCCTTGATGAACGGCGATCGGCGTCGATGACGTCACGCTCGCGCTCGTTGAAGCGCCGCGATTCACCGTCTGCGTATTGGTCAAGCGCGCACCGTCCACGGCCGTCCCCGAGGCGGACTCGAGTTCGAGTTCATTGGTCGCCTGGTTATGGGTGGCCAGGGCCTGGTATGTATTGTGGCTGACCACGAACGGGCCCGCATTCCCGAGGCCGGACATGGTGATGTGAATACCGGTCGACCCGTCGGCCTGTGCAGCAATCTGCGAATTGGACCACTGCGTGCTGGCCACCACCGGCGACGCCACCGCCAGCTGGGTCGACGAGGACAAGTCAAGGGCATTGGACGCGCTGCTGCCAGCGGCAAGCGCCGCCACCCTGTTATCGGCAATGGTGATCGACCCCCCATGCGAACTGGTGGGATTGGCCTGGATGTCCGTGTCATTGTGGGCCTGGATGACCGTATTGCGATTCACCTGACCATTGACCACCGCGGCACCCAGCCCATCCAAGCCGACCGCATCCACGGCAACGGCGTTTTCGGCCACATTGCCGGAGGCCGATGCAAGCGATTCGTTGTCGCTGAGCGTGACCTGCCCGCCGCCGCCCTTACCCTTGAACACGATGTCGCTGGCATCGATGTCGGAGCTCAGCCGGGCGCCGCTGTTGCGCTGCGCATTGACGATAGCCAGATCGGCCTGCTGGACATCTGCATTCAGGTTGCCATTGGCGGCCACCAGGTTGACAGTCGGTGTGTGAGGAGTCGCAGGGGTCAATGCCCCCGACACATCCAGATCGATGCCGTTTGCCGCCTGATTGCCGACCGATCCCGCTTGAAACGTTTGCTTGCTGACCACCGCCATGGCATCCATCTGGTTCGTGGCCACGTCGATGGACACCCCGCTGCCGGCAATCGATGCGGTATGGCCTGGCGAGTTTCCGGTTTCGACATTGTCCTGCAGGCTGGTGACCATGAGACTGCCATCCATCGACTGGCGCGCCCCCACATACTGGATCGTACTGTCATTGCCCAGGAACTGGGCCTGTACGGAATTATCCGTCACGGTGATCGACTTGGATGAGTCATGCACGTTCCATGAACCCGTTGGAATCTGGACGAGGATACTGGCACCCGTCACATGGGCGCCAGAGCCATTCGCCGCGCCGGCGTTGCGGGCATACTGGCTGTTCGTGAGCGTCGCATTGCCGGACGCCTTTACAGTGTCCGTGGTTGAATTGGCATTGAGTTGCGATGAACCCGCTACTGGAGCCGCAAAGCCGCCGGTGCTCGAATCCTCGGCAGATATCGTCGTTGTGTTGATGGTTGCCGCGGCGTTTGCGCGGTTCTGATCGACCGTGACGTTGACCAACGGCACCGTGAAGTCGATGCGGACCAGCGGAGCGCCAGACACTGCTGCCGTGACCGTGGCGGCGCTGCCCAATGGCGTGCTTTGTGCCGACGCCACCGAAAAATCCGGGGAGGACATCGCCGCGCTGATGACCAGGCTATTGAGCGAGCTGTTGCTCACCGCCTGGGCCGACACCTCATTGTCGAACGCCGTGACGTCGGGGAACCCACTGGACGCAAAGGGGGATCCGGTGATCGCCCCAGAAACGGACTCTGTCTTCCATTGGGAATTGCCAATGTCGAATGAGGTACCTGGGTTGGTGATGACCGGCTGAACCGGCATGTTCATGTCCACCGTCACGTCGCCGGCCAGAGCAGCATTCAGCAGGCCCATGATGACGGTCAGCCCCGAGACGCCCGCAGCCGTGCGGGCGGCATGACCGCGCCTTTTACTTTTGCATGTTTTACTCATATTTTTCTCCGCTCAAACCAGCGTGATGCCGACGTTCTGTCGCCATTCGCCGAGGCGAGGCACCGCCGCGACAAGCTGCTGGATGGCTGTTGGATTGAATTCAAACCACTGTTTTCCACACGACTCAACCGATTATTCCCTCCCGATAATGTTCAACAATCTTGTTCGATGCGTGATAGAGGCCATCAGGGCATGATCTTGACGAGCGCAAAAATCTGATAGCCGGCGCCGTCGCGCCGGATCGATGTATCCGACATGGCGGGTTCCCACGCGGTGACCACCCGCGCCGGGTGGATCCCGCGCATGGCCAGCGCATCGCGCAGGTTGCGGATACGCTGGCCGGTCAGTTCCTGTCGCTTGATGGGCGACCAATTTTCGGTATCCCGGGCGATGATCTGGATCTCCACCGGTTTCTTCAGGGCGGCGGCGGCCACGATGTTGCCAATCGCCGACGCCGACTGCTGGCTGATGCCCGGATCCCCGAACTCATACGCCACCTGATACGTGGATCCCGTGGTGATGGGTGCGGCATTGGCCACCGTTTCAATCGGCACGGGCGCGGCGCTGGCCGCCTGCTCCGATGCGATCGGCTCGGCCTGCGGGGCACCCGCCGCAGCCTGCGGACCCGCCGCCGGGGCTGCCGCTGTGGACGGGCCATGCGCCTGCATGGCCTGATCCAGGCACGGTTGCGGATCGATGTCATTGACGGCCCCCAGCAGATCCAGAACACCCTGCTCCAAGGTGGCCCGTACCCCCAGCTGAAGCGGTTCCATGTTCTTGGCACCGATGTTGATGTCGAACAGGTTGTCATTCCAGAAACGGAAGGTGTCGAACCCCACTTCAAAGCCGACGATCTGCTTCTGCAGGCTGACCGTATCCACGACCACCAGGGTCTTGGTGTCGATGATGCGCAGGTCGATCCCGATGCTCATGGTAAAGGTGCGCGCCTTGGGGCCTACGCCGCCAATCAGGACCTGACCGCCATTGGACTGGATGTTGTAATTGAGTTCGGTGATGCCGCCCACGATGTAGTAATCGGAGCGCAGGATGGTGCCGCCAAAATAAGGCACCCAGGGCACGGCCTGCGTGCCTTGCGGCGTCTGCAGCGGATGCGAGCTGCCGTCCCCCAGTTGGCGCCGGTCAATGTAGGCCAGCTCGAGCTCGGCAATGCGGGTATCGAAGCGCTCCTGAAGCTGAATGGTGTTGCCCATTTTGCCCAGTGCCGAGTACACCATCAGGGCGCCACCCTGGGTGATCGCGCTGCCATCGTTCTGGCTGTATTTGCCGGTGTAGTCTTTGACGTCGCCCACCGCAATGGCCAGGCGCGGCCGGTGGCGGGCCCGAAGTTCATTGGCCAGGCAGACGAATGCACCGTCCACCGGCGTGCGGTTGCCGCGGGGCGCCGACCCCTGGATGACAGGGGCCTCATCGGGCGCCTGGCGATGCATGCTCATCATGGGTGCGCATCCACCCAGGGCAAACAAACAGATCAGGCTTGCATGGCGCACCCAGCGCCAATGATCGGGCTTGGATACGGGTGTACAGTCGTTCAGCGCAAAGCGTGTGGTTTTCATGAGAAAGGCCCCTTGGGTCGGATCGCTATCAAACATGTTCGGTCAACGGACATCAGTTCAGGGCCATGCCCGAACCGAAATCGCAACCAACGCTTCCTGTCACGTAGGCGACCTGCTTGCCGCTGTTGCTCTGTGACACATTCAGGGCCTGGCGGCTATACCCGCCACTGGCATTGATGGGCCCCGACGACGCCCGGCTCGGGGAGCCGTACACGCCGGCATCGACGTCGCCCTTGTTGCTCTGGTCCGTGCTCGATTGCGTGCCCGAGCCAGCCTGCCAGCCATATCCGGCGTCGGTCGTCGTCGTACTGCTGTTGCCCGCCGCGTCTGCACTGTTGCCACTGGTATTGGCGGTGTTGGGCGAAGACACTTGGGCGCTCTGGGTGGTGTCGGCCACATTGCCGGAGGCCATCGCCGACACGCCACAATTGAATTGCCGCTCGATATTCGTGGTGTTGTAGTTGTTGACGTAGTTGTTGACCTCGAAGGCATCGTAATAACCGCCCTTTTTGCGCTCCATGATGTCCAGCACAATGGCCTTGTTCGCCTGGTCGGCCGATGTCTGGAACTGCCAGGGCAAGCCTTCTATCGCCCATACCTGAGCCTGGGTCCCCGCCGGCAACCCCAGAAGCAGCAGAAGCCCAAGCAGGCCCGGCAGGGTGCAACGACCCGATCCACCCAGGCCGCCTGCCCTCTTGCCGAGGATGTCTTTCTGATTGTTCATGAACGCCTCACCTTGAAAGAAAAGTCGAACGGCAACACATCATCCCCACGACATCGTTTTGGACACGTGTCGTGCTGGGTGATCTCGACATGTTGCGTGGTTGGAACCGCCCCCCGGAAAAGGGGTGGAATTGATACTATCCAGTGGGTGGATATGGAGCAAAGATCATGATGATCTCTCCGGGTTTTGGCTTCTCGTCTGCTGGCACAACCATGCACTCCACACGGTTTTGTCAAGCACAGGTGGCGATTTTTTCACTCGGAAATGTTCAAGTCAAAACATTTTTTACTTGAATAGGGTAATTCCTGATGGCCAGCCATGAATGGATCGTTCCTCTCAGGTAGAGTCACACCATGCACAACCACTCTGGAGGCCGCCATGATCGCCGAATCCGATCTACCCTATCTGAAACGCTGTGTCGAACTGGCCCGCGAGGCCCTGGACGCCGGCGATGAGCCATTCGGTTCCGTGCTGGTATCGGCACAGGGCGAGATCCTCTTCGAAGACCGCAACCGGGTGGCCGGCGGGGATCACACGCGCCACCCGGAATTCGAGATCGCACGCTGGGCTGCCACCCACCTGAGCCCGGCAGACCGGGCAGCAACCACCGTGTATACGTCTGGAGAGCATTGCCCCATGTGCGCAGCTGCACACGGCTGGGTGGGCCTGGGCCGCATCGTGTACGTGAGCTCTTCCCGCCAGCTGATTGGCTGGCTCAATGAAATGAAAGCCGGCCTGCCCCCGGTGCGCGCCCTGCCTATCCAGGACATCGTACCTACTGTCCCGGTGGCCGGCCCCGTGCCTGGCCTGGCCGAAGAGGTCCGTGCGCTGCACGAACGGCGCCATGCCCAGCGGGGGCGATCGGCCTGACAACCCAGGCCAACAGCAAAGCCCCCAGGCCAACAGCAAAGCCGTCTGGCGGCCCACCACCACGACCCGCCCCGGCGGCTGCGCGCCGCGCCAGGGGCCAGATGCCTCAGCGCTCGGGCATGAAACCCGACCATTCGATGCCGGCCAGTTCTGCGATGGGCTTGTGCCAGCTGGCCAGGTCATCCTGATTGAACTGATCCAGCCGGTCATGGCCGCAGGCGCGGGCCAGCACCTGCATCAGCTGGACGCTGGCCTGCAGGAAAGTGGCCAGACGCTTGGAGGCCACGTCGACATTCAGGCGCTTGCGCAGTTCGGGGTCTTGCGTGGCGATCCCGGTGGGGCACAGATTGGTGTGGCAGATCCGCGCCGCGATACAGCCGATGGCCTGCATGGCCGAGTTCGCCAGCGCAATGCCATCGGCGCCCAAGGCCAGCGCTTTGGCAAAATCCGTATGCGTGCGCAGCCCCCCCGTGATGATCAAGGTGACCCGCCCGCTGGCCCCGAGCCGATCCAGGCAGTGCCGGGCACGGGCCAGGGCCGGGATGGTCGGCACGGAAATGTGATCGCGGAACATCAGCGGCGCATCGCCCGTGCCGCCACCGCGGCCATCCAGGATGATGTAGTCGGCCCCGGCCCGCACGGCGAATTCGATATCGCGTTCGATGTGCTGCGCGCTGAGCTTGAAGCCAACGGGGATGCCGCCGGTGCACTCGCGCACGTGGCCGGCAAAGCGGGCGAAATCATCCACCGTGTGCAGATCGGTAAAGGTAGGCGGCGAATCGGCATTCAGCCCTTCGGGCAACTTGCGGATCTGTGCGATGCGGCCGGTGACCTTGCGCCCGGGCAGGTGCCCGCCGGTACCGGTCTTGGCCGACTGCCCGCACTTGAAATGGAACGCCTGCACCAGCGGCAGCAAGGCGTCGTCATAGCCGAACCGGGCCGAGGCGTACTCGTACAGATAGCGCCGATTGGCCTGCTGTTCTTCGGGCAGCATGCCGCCTTCGCCCGAGCATATGCCGGTACCTGCCAGTTCGGCCCCGCGCGCCAGCGACAACTTGGCCTCTTCGGATAACGCGCCAAAGCTCATGTCGCTGACCAGCAGTGGAAGATCCAGCTGCAGCGGCTTTCTGGCCTCGGGCCCAATGACCAGCCCGGTGTGCACCGGCACGTCTTCCATGAGCGGCTGGCGCGCCAGCTGTGCGGTCATGAACTGGATGTCGTTCCAGTCGGGCAGCTGGCTGCGCGGCACGCCCATGGCGTCCATGACACCATACGGCCCCATCGTGGACAGGCCTTCGCGCGCCAGGCGGTGAATGAAAGCGACCGTGGGTTCTTCGGGCGTGGGCACTGCAGCCGGCATGGCATCTGCCGCACGGGCCGTATCTGGTGCCGCATCGGCGGCGGCGACCGGCGCCGTATCGGCCGGGCCCGCAGCGGCGGGCGCATCGGCTGGCGCCGCTGCTTCGAGGGAGAATTCCTTGCCGACCATCGCGTCGGGAACCTGACGGTGATGGCCATCGCAATACGGCGCCTTGTGCGTTTGCTTGCAACGGCACAGCCAGGCTTCGCCGTCTTTTTCGGCCGTGAACGCGAGGGGCGTGAAGCCGGTGCCACGGTGCGAGCCATCGCAAAAGGGCTGGTTCTTGGACCGCCCGCAGCGACACCAGTGGTATTCTTTGCCCGCCTCGAGCTGCACGGCGATGGGCTTGTTCATGGCAACGACGGGTTTCATATCAGTCTCCTTGCAGGATGCCCGCTTCGCGCATGCGCCTGTGTACGCCTGCCACGATGCGGTCGCAGCGCTCGCCGGCAAACGAGAAGGCTTCGGCCAGGCTGTCGTTGAAAGGCGCCTTCAGGGCCCATTGCAGCTGTTGCCGGGCACGCATGTAGCGCACGCGAACGGTGGTCTCCGGGATATCGAGAATCACGGCGACCTCGGCCGAAGACAGGCCCTCGACGCCGCGCAGCATGAATACCGCCCGATACAGGTCGGGCAGGGCATCGATCTGCTGCTCGATCAGGGCGCGCAGCTCCGCACGCCAGACCTGATGCTCGGGCTGCATGTCGGCGGGCAATGGGACGTCGGGAAAATCGGCGGACATGGGGGTTTCTGAAGAATCGGTCTCTACCAATTGGATGACGGCTTCGCGGGATTTGTTTCGCCGCAGGCGCATGAGGGCTTCGTTGACCACGATGCGCGTGAGCCAAGTGGTGGGCCGTGCCTCGGCGCGGAAATCCTGCAGGTGATTGTAGGCTTTCCACCAGGCTTCCTGTACGGCTTCTTCGGCATCCATTTCATTATGCAAGATGCTGCGGGCGCTGCGGTACAGGCGCTGGTTGTATCGCCGCATCAATTGGTTGAACGCGGCCAGATCGCCCTCGGCGGCCTGCTGAAACAATACGATATCCTGCGCCACGGCGGGCTCGGTCAACGTGTCCATGGTGAATCCCCTGCGTTTTGAGCCTATTGAAGCATACAGACCCCGAAAAATCACCTTCATCCAACCCGCTTGTCACGTTTTGCTGATCGGCTGCATCCAATGGATGAAGCGGCGTGTTGCCGCCTTGTCATTCAATCGAAGGAGCATCCATCATGAAACTCGCATCCCTCCTGGCCACCACCGCCACCGTCGTCGGCCTGTCCCTGTCCGTTGGCAGCACGAGCGCGCTCGCCGCCGGCGACGACGTCCTCAGCGCCCCCCCTGCGGCGCCCTATGCTGCCGTCAGCTCACTAGTCAAGCTGCCCGACTTCATCCCCGGGCTGGGTCAGCTGTTCGTCGACCCCGATACGCTGCCCGCAGGCCCATTCCTGGGGTATGACCACGACGGCAAGCTCGTCAGCACCACGTACATGGTGCCCTTGTCCATAATGACGCCGGACATGAATCTGGCCGACCTGAAAGCACCGGCCGGCACGGTGGATCACGTGGATATGATGTACAACGCCGGCCATCCGGGCGTGGCGGAACCGCACGTACACATCGTGCTCTGGAACATTCCGGCTGATCAGGAAAGCCGGGTGGCCGAATGATGGCTTTCGCCCATGACCCCCGCCGCCGGCAGATTCTGTCGGCCGGGGGCGGTCTGTTGCTCTCGGCCGTGCTGCTGCGCACGGCACGGGCTGCCGACGAGGTCGAGATCGCCCTGTCAGGCACCGCCAACGGTTCGGAAGTGTGGTTTCGGCCGCGTGCCATTCTCATACAGCCCGGCCAGACAGTACGTTGGGTCAACCGGGACAAGGGGAATGTGCACACCACCACTGCCTACCACCCCGACAACGGCAAGCCCCTGCGCATCCCCGCGCAGGCCAAGAGCTGGAACTCGGACTACCTGATGCCGGGCGAATCGTTTGCCATGACGTTTGACGTACCTGGCGTCTATGACTACTACTGCATCCCTCACGAGCACGCAGGCATGGTCGGACGCCTCATCGTCGGAACGGCCGATGCCGCATCGCCGCCCTACGCCGACACGGACGCGCAGCTGCCGCCCGCCGCACTGAACGCGTTGCCGGCCATCGGCGATATCCTCAGGCAGAAGGCGGTGCCTTGAGCAGGCGGCGCACCCAGTCGCCGTGGGTGCGCACGGCGGGCGCCATATCGGCTTCACCAGCCAGCTCAAAGCCCGCGAACTCGAAGCCCGGCGCGACCACGCATCCGACCAGCGCGAATGGGGCCGGGTTTGGCCAACGAGCGGCCGGACTCGCTGCAGGCAGCAGTTCGGCTGCGAACCAGGCACCCGCCGGAACCACGGCCTGGAACCGCGCTCCTGGATGGCTGCGAGGATCGCCCACGAGAGTAGTCGTCATGACATTGCCTCTAGCATCCCAGGCGTGCAGCGCCAGGGCGGCGCCAGCATGAAAGGACCAGACTTCGTCGGCATCGATGCGGTGCCAGGCGGAATAATCCGCGCCCGACAGCAGATACTGAATCGAGGTGAG
>NZ_JBAYTI010000078.1:0-10973 GCF_041675725.1 Castellaniella sp.
AGCAGATCTCGGCGGGCGGTATCATCGTGCGCCAGCGCGGCACACAATTCCACCCGGGCGTCAACGTCGGCATCGGCAAGGACCACACCCTGTTCTCGCTGGTCGACGGCACGGTACAGTTCGGCATCAAGGGCGCGCGGAACAAGCGCACGGTATCGGTCAATCCGGCCAGCTAAATGCCGGCCACCCCCGGCGGGTGCCGTCCATAGGCATCGGCACCAGGGCCCTGCCGCGTGGCAGGGCTTTTTTCTTTAGAATGATAGCCACGCCCGCAGTCCATCTCCTTTTGCGGGGGTAGCCCAGCATGAAATTTGTAGACGAAGCCACCATCGAAGTCATCGCCGGCAAGGGCGGCAATGGCGTCGCCAGTTTCCGGCGCGAAAAATTCATCCCCAAAGGGGGGCCCGATGGCGGCGACGGCGGGCGCGGCGGCTCGGTGGTGGCCGAAGCCGACCGCAACATCAACACCCTCATCGATTATCGGTACGCACGCCTGCATCGCGCAAAAAATGGCGAGCATGGGCGCGGTTCAGACCAATACGGCGCCGGAGCCCCGGACATCGTCCTGCGCATGCCGGTGGGCACCGTGATCACCGACGCGGATTCGGGCGCCCTCATCTGCGATCTCGATCACCATGGCGCGCGGGTCATCCTGGCGGCGGGCGGCGCAGGCGGGCTGGGCAACCTGCGCTTCAAGTCCAGCACCAATCGGGCGCCGCGGCAATTCACGCCGGGCCAGGAGGGCGAGCAACGCCGCCTGCACCTCGAACTCAAGGTGCTGGCCGACGTGGGCCTGCTGGGCATGCCCAACGCAGGCAAGTCCACCCTCATCGCCCAGGTCTCGAACGCCCGGCCCAAGATCGCCGACTACCCCTTCACCACCCTGCACCCCAACCTCGGCGTCGTACGGGTCTCGCCCGAGCACAGCTTCGTGATCGCCGACATCCCGGGGCTGGTGCCGGGCGCTTCAGAAGGCGTGGGTCTGGGGCATTTGTTCCTGCGCCACCTTGGGCGCTGCAGGGTGCTGCTGCATCTGCTCGACGTTCATTCGCCAGATCCAGACGTCGACGCGTGCGCCCAGGCCGTGCAGGATGCGCACGCGATCGCGCAGGAACTGGCCCGCTACAGTGCCGAGCTCGCCGCCAAGCCCCGCTGGCTGGTACTGAACAAGATCGACATGGTGGCCGACCCGCTGGCCGTGCAGCAACGCATTTGCCGTGAACTGGGCTGGCAAGGGCCGGTGTTCGGCATTTCCGCCCTCACCGGCCAAGGCACCCGGGCGCTCATGCAGGCCCTGCAATCATGGCTGGACACGCAGCGCCAGGATGAGCAGCCCGCCGAGCCCGACCCCCGCTTCCCGGATGATCCCGACGCATCAGCCACACCATGACAGCCCCTTCATCGAAAGACGCTTCTGTTTCAGTCGCGCGCGACGCGCGCCGCCTGGTCATCAAGGTGGGCTCCTCGTTGGTGACCAACGAGGGCCGGGGGCTGGACCTCCAAGAGGTCGGGCACTGGGCGGCCCAGATTGCCAGCCTGCACGCCGACGAACGGCAGATCGTTCTGGTGTCCAGCGGGGCGGTGGCCGAGGGCATGGTGCGGCTGGGCTGGCCGCGCCGTCCGCGAACCATGCCCGAACTCCAGGCCGCCGCCGCAGTGGGCCAGATGGGCCTGGCGCAGGCCTATGAAGCGGCCTTTGCGCAACACGGCATCCGGACCGCCCAGATTCTTCTCACGCACGAGGATCTGGCCGACCGGCACCGTTATCTGAACGCCCGCAGCACCCTCAATACCTTGCTGGCGCTGGGCGTCGTGCCGATCGTCAACGAAAATGACACGGTGGTCACAGACGATATCCGGCTGGGCGACAACGACACGCTGGGTGCGCTGGTCACCAACCTGATCGAGGCGCACGTGCTCATCATTCTGACCGACCAGGATGGCCTCTACAGCGCCGACCCACGCCGGGATCCGCAAGCGCGCTTCATCCATCATGGCCAGGCGGGCGATCCGGCCCTCGAAGCCATGGCGGGCGGCTCGGGCAGCACGATCGGCACGGGCGGCATGCTCACCAAGGTATTGGCGGCCCGGCGCGCGGCCAATAGTGGCGGGCACACCATTATTGCGTCAGGGCGCGAGCCCGACGTCCTGCGTCGCCTGGCGGCCGGCGAGCCCATCGGCACCGAGCTCAGGGCGGTGCTGCCCCTGCGCTCGGCCCGCCAGCGCTGGATGGCCAATCATTTGCGCCTGCGCGGCCGGGTCACCCTCGATGCCGGCGCCGTACGCGCCATCACGCAGGGCCATCGCAGCCTGCTGCCGATCGGGGTGATGGCCGTCGAGGGAGAATTCGGGCGCGGCGACGTAGTCGCCTGCGTCGATGAGCACGGGGTGGAATGCGGCCGGGGATTGATCAATTATTCCTCTGCCGAGACCGCCCGGATCCTGCGCCAGCCCAGTGCGCGGATCGCCGGGATTCTGGGGCATCTGTCCGATCCAGAGCTCATCCACCGGGACAACCTGATCGTGGTGCGCCCACGCACGATTATTTCTGCGCCGGAATAAACAGGGTCTCTTTGACTTCTTCCATGACCACGCAACTTTTGGTCTGGGTCACCCCGGGCAGACGCAGCAGGATGTTGCCCAGCAGGTTGCGGTACTGGCTGATCTCTTTGATGCGGGCCTTGACCATGTAATCGAAGTCGCCCGAAACCAGGTGACATTCCAGAACTTGCGGAATGCACAGGATTTCGCGGCGGAAATCCTCGAACGTACGCTCCGACTTGCTCGACATGCTGATTTCGACGAACACCAGCAAGCCGGCGTCCAGTGCCTGGGGCGCCACACGGGCGTGATAGCCGGTAATGATGCGCTCGCGTTCGAGACGGCGTACCCGCTCGATGCATGGCGTGACCGTCAACCCGACAGTATCCGCCAGTTCCGTCATGGACAGCCGGCCGTTCTGCTGCAGCAGATCCAGGATACGCCGGTCGATCCTGTCCAGGCCCTGGCTCGAAGTCTTGTGCACACGCATCCTGTGGTACCTTGTTGTACCGGTCTCCCTATCCGACATGCTGGCGGGCCAACAGGCCCGAGAGAATCCGCCCTGACAGCAATTGTAGCGGGCTTCATCAAGCAAACACATGCATTTTCATGTGTTTTTAATGAAAAACAAGAATTTTCATTAAAAATTAACCATAGATTTTGCGTATCATCATTAAATAACATAGGAGGCCATGATGAAAGTTCTGGTATTGGGTGCCGGGGTCGTGGGTGTCACCAGTGCCTGGTATCTTGCACAACAGGGTCACGAAGTCACCGTCCTGGATCGCGAGCAGGACGTCGCCGAAGAAACCAGCCACGCCAACGCGGGGCAGCTGTCGTTCGGATACTCTTCGCCCTGGGCGGCACCGGGTATCCCGCTCAAGGCATTCAAGTGGCTGTTCGAACCGCACGCGCCGTTGGCCATACGCCCGGACGGCAGCCTGTTTCAGCTGCGCTGGATGTTCAACATGTGGCGCAACTGCACGCCCGAGCGCTATGCCGTCAACAAAGAACGCATGCTGCGCCTGTCGGCCTACAGCCGGCAGTGCCTGCATGCACTGCGCGCCGACACCGGGATAGCATTCGAACAGCGCTGTCAGGGCACTTTGCAAGTGTTCCGCACGCAGAAACAACTCGACGCGGCGCAGCGCGACGTCCTGGCCCTCAACGAAGCCGGTGTGGCCAATGCGCTGCTCACGCGCGAGCAGCTGGCCAGCGTCGAACCCGCCCTGGCGCACGTCAGCTACAAGCTGGCC
Organism: Castellaniella sp.; assembly: GCF_041675725.1. Lineage (GTDB taxonomy): Bacteria > Pseudomonadota > Gammaproteobacteria > Burkholderiales > Burkholderiaceae_B > Castellaniella. Next base: position 3,798 of record NZ_JBAYTI010000078.1, read on the forward strand.
GGCGCCCTGCACACGCCCGACGACGAAACCGGCGACTGCAATCTGTTCGTCCACCGCCTGGCCGAGCTCGCCCGCCAGCAGGGGGTGCAGTTTCGCCTGGGCGAAACCATCCGCTCGCTGCACGTGGCCGGCGGAGCCGTCAGCGGCGTGCAATGTGTCTCCGGTCTGGTTCAGGCGGATGCGTACGTGGTCGCCATGGGATCCTGGTCACCCCTGCTGTTGCGCGGCGTACTCGACATCCCTGTTTACCCGATGAAAGGGTATTCGATCACGGCCCAGATTGCCGACGCACAACGCGCACCGGTATCCACGGTCCTCGATGAAACCTACAAGATCGCCCTGACGCGCTTCGACGAGCGCATCCGGGTGGGCGGCATGGCCGAAGTCGTAGGCTATGACACCCACCTGAAGCCGGCGCGCGAACGCACCCTCGAAATGGTGCTCAATGATCTGTTTCCCGGCAGCTACCAGGCAGGCGACCTGCACTTCTGGACGGGCCTGCGGCCCAAGACCCCGGACAGCACGCCCATCGTGGGGGCCACGCGCCTGCCTAACCTGTTCCTGAACACGGGTCACGGCACCCTGGGGTGGACCATGGCCTGCGGCAGCGGGCGTCTGCTCGCCGACATCGTGTCTGGCAAACCCACCGAAATCCGCCACGAAGACCTGGATCTCAGCCGCTACGGCGCCTGAGGCAGCCGGCAGGCCGATCGTCAGGCCCATAGTCAGGCCCATAGTCAGGCCCATAGTCAGGCCCATAGTCAGGCCCATAGTCAGGCCCATATATAGCCGGTGTGGCTCAGGGCTTCGATCGGCAGGGCACCCAAACGCGCCTGGCGGGCGCGCAAGCGGCTGAATTGATGCCGCAGGCTGGCCGGGCCGGCCAGCCGCAGCCGGGCCCCCTGGGTCTCTTGGTGTAGCGCCTGCTGCAGTGCCTCGGCCCGCAGCACGTGGCCGGGCGCATCGAACAAGGCCTGCACGAGCACCCGTTCGATGACCGACAGGCGCATATGGCGCCCCGCATGGCTGAGCCACCAGCCATCTTCGCTGAGCCGCCAGCCGTCGATCACGTTCAGGTGCCCCGCCGGCCGTGAACGCAAGACCACACGGGCAGCCAGTGCAGCGGCCAGCCAGCCGGGCGCGGCGCCCGCCGGCAAAATGAGGTCGACCCCCACGCGCAGCAGTGCTTTGTATTCGGCCAAGCGCCGATGCTGCATGGCCGCCAGTAACGGCACGGCCATGCCAGCCGCGCCCACCTGCCTGGCCACGCGGCAGTTGGACACGACGTCGGCCAACAACAGCAGGGCGTCGGCGTGGCCCGCCCTGGCCAGCCAATCGGCCGGCATCGCCTGCTCGCACGGCCAGATCTGTGCCGCCCCCTGCACCAGCAGGGGATGATGCACACTGGCGGGTGGACACAGGGCAAGAATGTTCTGCACCGTCATGCACCGGGGCGGGCTGGGGTGGATCGGGCCATGGGTTCAGGCATCGGGTGAATGCCGCGACTATATCACGAAAGTAATATCGATAACACCATTGTGGCATTGGTTTTTAGTCCAATGGCACTGTGAACACCTTTGGCGAACGACTCCGATACGCACGCGAGCTGCGCGGCCTGTCCCAGAAGCAGCTGGCAGATGCCTGCGGCCTGTCGCAAAGTGCGATATCCAGCTATGAACGGGGCAGCCGCAAGTCGACCCAGAAACTGCTGGTCATCGCCCGCAAACTAGAGGTGGACCTGTACTGGCTCGACGGGGGCACCGGGCACATGCGCCCCGCCGGGCAATCACGGCTGGCGATGGGCGAATCGTGGCCGTTCCCATCCATACCGCCCGAGCACATCATGGCGCTGTCGGAAAACGACCGGCTTGCCGTGGAAAAGACGCTGCGGGCCTTGATCGACAGCCTGCTGCCGAGACTGCCAGGCATGCCGAAATAAAAGCCTGCCCTGGACGGGCAGGCAAGCCATCATTGCTGGACGGCGTACAGATACAGCTCGACCCGACGGTTCAGGGCGCGGCCTTCGACCGTGGCGTTGTTGCCGATGGGATTGGACGCCCCCATGCCTTCGGCAGACAGGCGCGCGGACGACACACCCTGCGTGATCAGGTACTGGGTGACGGCAGTGGCGCGGTCACGCGACAAGGGCAGGTTGATGGCATCGGTGCCGGTGCTGTCGGTGTAGCCCAACGCGCGGGCACGCAGTTCGGGATGCTGATTCATGGCGCGTGCCACGCTGTCCAGCACCGGCAGCAGCGCAGGCTGCAGGGTGGATTTGCCGGTGGCGAACGATACGTTGCTGGGGATGTTGACACGCAAAGTGCCGTCGGGCATTTCGGTCACGGCCACACCCAGATCGGCCGCCCCCGAGCCTTCGACATCCTGGCGGATGCGGTCCCAGTTGTAGCCGACCACCGCCCCCACGGCCGAGCCGATGCCCGCGCCGATCAGGGCCGATTTGCTGGAATCACCAATGAGGGCCCCCAGGCCCGCGCCGATGGCCGCACCCGCGCCGGCACCGATCGCGGTATTTTGGCCCTTGGGCGACACGTTGGCACACGCCCCCAAGGCCAACACCAGACTGCCTACCAGCGCCCAGCGTACGGGTCGCGTGACCATTGCATTCATATGGATTCTCCTGCTTGCATGTTGGAAGCCATAGCGTAACAAAAAAAGCCTCAGTGCAGGATCTGGCTCAGGAACAGGCGCGTGCGTTCGTTTTTCGGATGGTCGAAGAAGACATCCGGCGTGTTTTGCTCGATGATTTCGCCGTGGTCCATGAAAATGACGCGGTTGGCCACCTGGCGGGCGAAACCCATCTCGTGCGTCACACACAACATGGTCATGCCGGTTTCCTCGGCCAGTTCGACCATCACGTCCAGGACCTCTTTGACCATTTCGGGATCCAGCGCCGAAGTGGGCTCGTCGAACAGCATGATCTTCGGGTTCATGCACAGCGAGCGGGCAATGGCCACGCGCTGCTGCTGCCCCCCTGAAAGCTGCCCCGGGTATTTCCGGGCCTGGTCCGGGATGCGCACGCGCTCGAGGTATTTCATGGCGGTGGCCTCGGCTTGCGCACGCGGGTGCTTGAGCACCCAGATCGGCCCCAGCGTGAGGTTTTCGAGCACCGTCATGTGGGGGAACAGGTTGAAATGCTGGAATACCATGCCGACATCGCGGCGAATCGCTTCGATCTGCTTGAGATCATTGGTGAGTTCAGTGCCATCGACGATGATCTGCCCTTCCTGGTGCTCTTCGAGCCGGTTGATGCAGCGGATCATGGTGGATTTCCCCGAACCCGAAGGGCCGCAGATCACGATGCGCTCGCTGGGCGCGACGTCGAGGTCCAGGTCTTTCAGGACGTGGAACTGCCCATACCACTTGTTGACTTTCTTGAGCTGAATGATGGGTTCCGACATGCTGCAGACTCCACGGCGTGGGGCCCGGGCCCCACGCACTGGTTAACGATGATGCCCCTGATCCAGCTGACGCTCCAGCGCCAGGCTGTAGCGCGAGATCGAAAAGCAGAAAATGAAGTAGATCACGGCGATGAACAGATAGGATTCGGTGCTGAAACCGCGCCAGACGGCATCCGACACCGCGACCTTGGCCGCCATGGTGAGGTCGAACAGCCCGATGATCACGACCAGCGACGTATCCTTGAAGAGCGAAATGAAGATCCCCACCAGGGGCGGGATCACGATCTTCAATGCCTGCGGCATGATGATCTTGCGCATTTGCTGCCAGTAGCTCAGCCCGATTGAATCGGCCCCTTCGTATTGCCCCTTGGGGATGGCCTGCAGCCCGCCGCGCACGGTCTCGGCCACATAGGCCGCAGCAAACAGGATGATGGCGATTTGCGCGCGCAAGAGCTTGTCGATCGAAAAGCCCTCGGGCAGAAACAGCGGCAGCATGACCGACGACATGAAGAGCAGGCTCACCAGCGGCACGCCGCGGATGAGTTCGATGTAGATGACGCAGACCGCCTTGACCCCGGGCATGTGCGAACGCCGGCCCAGCGCCAGCACCACGCCAAAGGGGAAGGCAAAGGCGATGCCGAAGGTCGACAGGATGAGCGTCAGCGGCAGGCCGCCCCATTTGCTGTTTTCGACGTACGTCAGCCCAAAGACGCCCCCCCACATGAGCACGCCCACCGCCACCAGCCCCACCACCCACAGCAGTGCCAGCGAGGGGCGCCAGAAGCGGCGCATGCAGCTGCATGCGATCACGGCCACCAGGATCACGGAAGCCAGCAGGGGGCGCCATTGCTCGTCGTACGGATAGACGCCGAACAGAATGAGCCGATGTTTTTCGCGCACGAACGCCCAGCAGTAGCCCCCTGCCTCGCGGCATTGCTCGGGCGTGGTGGCGGCGAAGTCGGGCTGCACGAACAGGTACTCGACCAGCGCCGGGATGGCCAGCAGCAGGACCCAGATGGTCAGCAGGCTGAGCACGGCGTTGAGGGGGCTCGAGAACAGCCGTGTGCGCAGCCAGCCCAGAACCCCGGCGTCGGAACGGGGCGGCAGGCGATCAGGCAGGGGTTGGGCCATGTCTCAGCGCTCCACCAGCTCGATGTGCTTGTTGTACCAGTTCATGAACAGCGAAATCGACAGGCTGACGACCAGGTAGGCCGCCATGATGATCATGATGCCTTCGATGGCCTGGCCGGTCTGGTTCAGGATGGTGTTGGTGACCGCCACGATGTCGGGGTAGCCGATGGCGACAGCCAGCGAGCTGTTTTTGGTGAGGTTCAGGTACTGGCTGGTCATGGGGGGTACGATGACCCGCATGGCCTGGGGCAGGATCACCTTGCGCAGGATGCGCGCGCGCGACAGCCCCAGGGCGGACGCCGCTTCCCATTGGCCCTGGCTGACGGCCTGGATGCCGGAGCGCACGACCTCGCCCACGAAGGCCGAGGTGTAGATCACCAGGCCCAGCAGCAAAGCGGTGAATTCGGGCGACATGGTCAGGCCGCCCTGGAAATTGAACCCCTTGAGCTCGGGCCGGTCGAGCTCGAAGCTCGCCCCGCTGAGCCAGGCCGCCAGCATGGGCACCGCGATCAACAGGCCCAGGGCCGACCAGCCCAGCGGAAAGATCTTCCCGGTGGCCTCTTGGCGGCGCCGCGCCCAGTGCGCCAGCACCACGATGAGCACGATCGCCAGGGCCAGGCCGCCGAGCACCCAATCGATGGCATGGCCGTGCACCCAGGGGATCTTGAAGCCCCGGTTGGAGATGAACACGTCGGGCAGCGGGTTGAGCGCCTGGCGCGGGCCGGGCATGATTTCGGTGATCAGGGCATACCAGAAGAAAAGCTGCAGCAGCAGCGGGATGTTGCGCATGACCTCGATGTACAGGCCTGCCAGATGCGAGATCAGCCAATTGCGGGACAAACGCCCGATGCCCAGCAGCGTGCCGAACAGCGTCGCCACGACAATGCCCACCACGGACACCCGCAACGTGTTCACCAGCCCCACCAGCACGGCCCGACCGTATGTGTCGGCCGGCGAATAGTCGATGATCGACTCGCCGATGGCAAACCCCGCCTCTTCGTGCAGGAAACCGAAACCGGTGGAGATGTTGCGTACCGCCAGGTTATGCAGCGTATTCGACGTGAGATACCATACCCCCAGCGCCACCAGGCCCAGGATCAGGATCTGATAGATCAGCGCGCGGGTGTCGGGATCGTTCCACGACCAGCGGCGGCGCGCCCGGCCCGGCGGAGAGGATCGGGCAGTTGAACGGGAAGTGACCATGCTTGAGTCATCTTTTTTGGGTTTCCCGGATCATGCGCAGTACCGGCCAAAGCCGGACACGTCATACAATCCGGATGAACGGGCGTGGCCCGAAGCAGATCGTAGCGTGTCCATGCCGAACCGATACATGCGGGATATCCCTGCCGAGCCCAAAGCCGATGATCGAATTTCAACACGTTTTCAAGTCCTATGGCCGCGGCAGGAACATTCTGGCCGACGTCAATTTCAGCACTGAAGCCGGCGAATTCCTTTTTATTTCGGGGCCATCGGGGGCGGGCAAGTCCACGCTGCTCAAGCTGGTGGCGGGGCTGGAACCCGCCAGCCGGGGAACCATCACCGTCAACCACCACCGCATGGATCGCCTGAATGCCCGCACCCTGCCCTACCTGCGGCGCACGGTGGGCCTGATCCTGCAGGATACCCATCTGCTCTTCGACCGGCGCGTGATCGACAACGTCCTGCTGCCGCTGGCCGTACTGGGGCTCGATTCCCGCACCGCCGTCACCCGGGCCCGGGCCGCCATGGACAAGGTAGGCTTGCGCGGCAAGGAAGACTACTGGCCCATCGAGCTGTCCGGCGGCGAACAGCAGCGGCTGGCCATTGCACGGGCCATCGTGGGCCGCCCGGCGATCCTCATCGCCGACGAACCCACGGCCAACCTGGATGCCGCCAGTGCATTGCGCATCATGGACGTATTCCGGGATTTCAACCAAGTGGGCGTCACCACCCTGATCGCTTCGCACGATGCGCCGCTCATGGCTGGTTATGCGCGCCGCACCTTGCATATCGAAGCCGGGCGCTTCACCGACCTGCCCGGGGTGCCCGCATGAAGCGCTGGCTGCGTCATCATCGCTACGCCCTGCGGGTGGCCGTGCGCCGCCTGTTCGGGCATGGCCTGTCTTCACTGGCCAACATCCTGGTGATCGCCCTGATGCTGGTGGTGCCGCTGCTCGGGGCGGCGGCCCTGCAGTCGGCGCAGCCGCTGATCCGCCAGCTCGCGGTCACGCCCGAACTCACCCTGTTCCTGACCCCGGGGCTGGACGCCGAGGCCCAGCAGGCCCTGCAGACACGGATCCGCACCGAAGCGGCCGAACAGGTCGCCCAGGTGCGCCTGATCTCCGCCACCCAGGCCATGGATCAGCTGCGGGCCGATCCAACCTGGGCGCAGGCCTTCGATGCGCTGCCGGCCAACCCCCTGCCGGATACGTTGATCGTGACGCTCAAGGACACCGACGCCCCGACCCGCGTGGCAAGTGCGCTGATGCAAGCCTGGCAGCAGTGGCCCGGCGTGGATCGCGTCCAGCTGGACAGCGACTGGGTGCGCCGGCTCGAATCCTTGCTGGCCTTGCTGCGCACGGGCCTGACCCTGCTGTCCGGCGCCGTGCTCGTCGTCGTCCTGGCCACGGTCTTCAACACGGTACGG
>NZ_JBAYTI010000079.1:0-10643 GCF_041675725.1 Castellaniella sp.
GCCGCATTGGGGCGCGGCTCGGGGCAGATCTCGCGGGCCACCCGGTTGAGCACCGCGAGGGCCTGGCCCACATCGGCCACCGCGCCGATGGCGGCCGGGTAGTTGCGGCCGATCTCGGCGGCATCGATATCGATATGGATCAGGCGCGTGGGCGGAAAGCTGAAGGTGTATTCGTCTTCCCAGGAGCTGCAGTCCGCTTCGGCAAAGCGCGTGCCCAGGCCCAGCACCAGGTCGGCCGTGCGGCAGGTGTCATTGACGAATTGCGTGCCCCAGAACCCGGTCATGCCCAGCACCAGCGGGTGGTCGTCCGGCAGCACGCCCTTGCCCATCAGGGAATGGGCCACCGGAATGCCGAGGTGATCGACCAGTTGGGCGAGCGCTTGCGCCGCGTCGGCCAGGATCACGCCCCCGCCCGCGTAAATCACCGGCCGTTCGGCATCGAGCAGTTCTTGCACGATGCGCCGCGCCAGGACATCATCGATGGATGGCTTTTCCAGCTGTTTCGTATGGGCCCGCAGGCGCTCGAAGAGCGACGTATCCACTTTTGCCGAAAAAATGTCCATGGGCACATCGATCAGCACCGGGCCGGGCCGTCCGCTTTCAGCGAGCTGGAAGGCTTTTTCCAGGATTTCCGGGAAGCGGTCGGGACGATCGACCCGCCAGGCCCGCTTGACGAAAGGCCGGTAAATTTCCCATTGCGCCGCATCGGCGTGCAGGTTGACTTCCTGGTGTGGATGCTTGCCAAAGTAGTGCGTGGGTACGTCGCCGGCGATGACGACCAACGGGATCGAGTCCAGCGCCGCATTGGCCACCCCGGTGGCGGCGTTGGTCAGGCCGGGCCCCAGGTGGCTCAGCACGACACCCGCCTTGCGGCGCATGCGGGCGTAGCCATCTGCCGCGTGCGCGGCGACCTGCTCGTGGCGCGTATTCACGAAACGGATGGTACTGCCCTCGAGTGCCGTCAGGACGGCGATGTTGGTATGCCCACAGAGGCCAAAGATGTGCGTGACACCACGATCTTCTAGGTAGCGGACGAGTTGGTGTGAGATCAATTCTTGCATGGTGACTCCGTTGACTTATTTGGCAATGCCGGTCTTGGGGCCGGTATAAGTGTAGGGAATGGAGGGCGGCATCGGACCCTTGATGCGCCGGCCCTCTTGGTGCTGCTCCCAGGCATGCGCCAGGATGCCCACAGAACGGGACAGCAGGAACAGGCCACGGCCGAGCTCGGGCTCGAACCCCAGCTCGGCGTAGATTACGGCCGTGACGCCGTCGATGTTCATGGGCAGGTGGCGCCCTTTCTCGGCTTCCAGCGCCTGCTCGATACCGCGGCCGATGGCGGCGTAATCACCCGACACGACCCCGGCAGCGGCGGCCTCGTCCACCAGCGCCAGCAGGCGGGCCGCGCGCGGATCGCGCGGATGGAACCGGTGGCCGAACCCCGGCACGATCCTGCCGTGCTGCGCCCGGTATTCCTGCAGCGCCTGGCCGATGGGATCCGCCACACCACGGCCCTGCAGCGTACGGCACAGACGATAAAGCATCATGCACTGCTGGCCGGCCCCCCCATGCACATCGCCCAGCACATTGACCGCGGAACCGACGGCGCCGTTGAGATCCAGCCCGCAACTGACGGCCATGCGGGCGATGGCGATCGAGGGTGCATGGGGGCCGTGATCGACCGCGGCCACCAGCGCCGCCTCGAGGAGGCGCGCCTGGGCGTCGCCCGGCATCTCGCCCAGCAGCATGAGCCAGACCATTTGCGCATAGCCAATATGGCCGATCAAGTCTTGGATCGGATAGCCCCGGATGCCGATCTTGCCGGGTTCGATATCGATGATGCCGGTGGACCACCAGCGGCTTGCCTGATCGATGCGGTCGTCATCCGGGGTATCTTGCGAAGCTGGCATGTCTAGATCACCTGTTGTTCGCGCAGCGCGCGGATCGCCGGCCCGTCGTACCCCAAGTCTGCGAGGATCTGCTCGGTGTGTGCCCCCAGCATCGGCGGTGGCGTCGCCACGTCTGGATTGCCGCCGGCCATCTGGAAGCCCGCGCGCACGAACTTGAGCGGCCGGTCGACCCCTGGCACCGCCTCGAAGCCGGCCATGAGATTGCGCTCGCGGATCTGGGGGTGGTCAAGTGCCTCGGGTACGCTCAGGACCCGCCCGGCGGGCACCCCGATGCCCGACAGAACGGCCTCCCAGGCTTCGGCGGACTGCGCCGCCAGAGCCTGTTCGATCTCGGCCGTGAGGGCGGCGCGGTTTTGCTTGCGCTGCTCGCGGCGGGCGAAGCGCTTGTCCTTGATCAGTTCGGGGCGGCCGATCACGCGCATGAGCGCTTCGAACTGCTCTTGCTTGTTGGCGGCAATGTTCAGCAGGCCGCTGCCCGTGCGGAAGGTGCCGGAAGGCACGGCGGTGAAGTTCTCGTTGCCCATGGGCTGCGGCTGGACCCCGGCCAGAAGGTAGTTCGACACGACCCAGCCCATGGTGACGATGGTTGAATCCAGCATGGAGACATCGATGAATTCGCCTTCACCGCTGCGCTGCTGGCGCACCAGGGCGCTGGCGATGGCAAAGGCGGCCGTGATGCCGCCGATGGTGTCGGCCACGGGATAACCGACGCGCAACGGCGCAGAGGTTTCGGATCCGGTGATGCTCATCACCCCCGACAGGCCCTGAACGATCTGATCGTAGGCCGGCGCGCCCCGCAGGGGCCCGGTTTGCCCGAAACCGGAGATCGCGCAGTACACCAGACGCGGGTTGAGTTCCTTGAGTGCCGTGTAGCCCACGCCCAGGCGATCCATGACGCCCGGGCGGAAATTTTCTACCAGCACGTCGGCCGTGGCCACCAGGCGCGTCAGAATTTCGCGCCCGGCTGGGGCCTTGAGGTTGATGGTGATGGAGCGCTTGCCACCATTTTGGGCCAGAAACGAGGCGCCCATGAGCCGGGCATTCAGGCTGGGGTCGGCGCCCAGCTGGCGCGCCAGATCGCCGCTGCCCGGGACTTCGACCTTGATGACGTCGGCCCCCAGCAAAGCCAGTTGGTAGGCGCAGAAGGGGCCTGCCAGAACATTGGTGAGATCCAGTACGCGTATACCTTCCAATGCCTTGGACATTGCTTCCCTTTGATCGCCGCAGAACGCTGTGTTTGACACTTTAGAACACAATTCTATTCAACGCAACCAGCTGCCGGAATGGAGGCGGGCCGCACCGCGCTGCACCAGCCGGCCCAGCGAAATCATGAGCCCGCCCGCGGCGATCACCAAAATACCCAGCCAGGACATGGCATCGGGCACGGTCTCGAAGATCGTCCACCCCAACACGGATGCGAACATCAGCTGGAAGTAGCTATAGGGGCTCAGGACCACGACAGAAGAGACGGACAGCGCCTTGGTGAACAACAGATGGCCGGTCGCCCCAATGGCACCGGCCGCACACACGATCAGCACGTCGGTGGCCGCCATGGGCTGCCAGACATAGGGCATGAGGGGCAGCAGCACCGCCGTGCCAATGGCACCGGTGTAGAGGTTGCTGGTCACCGGGTGCTCGGCGACCCGGGTGAACCGCGTCACCACCTGATAACAGGCGTTGCAGGCGGCCGCCCCCATCGGGAAGAACACTGCCCAGGTCATCAGGCCCCCGCCGGGCCGCACGATGATGAGCACCCCCACAAAGCCCAGGCCGATGGCGGCCCAGTCCATGCGGCTGGCCTTTTCCTTCAGGATCAGGCCAGAGAGCAACGTCACGATGAGCGGCGCCATGAACAGGATGGCAGAGGTCTCTGCCAGCGGCAGGCGCGCGAGCCCGTTGATGGCCAGGATACTGGCGCCGCACAGGCTCAGACCCCGCAACAGCTGCAGCAGGGGACTGTGCGTGTGCAGCAGGGACAGACCGATGCGCGGCAGGAAGACCAGCGCCAATACCGCCGTCTGCACCACGTAGCGAAACCAGACGACTTGCGTCAAGGGATAATCGGCCGCAAGATATTTGGTGGCCGCGTCCAGAAGTGCGAAAAAGAGGCTGACCAGGCACATGAGCACCGGCCCCAGCCAGGGCCGTGCTTCACCCGGGGTGTCCATAGGGGCCCGCGTCAGTGCAACAGCGCCAGGACCGGCTCGACGTCGGGCCGACAGCCACGCCACAGGCGATAGGATTCTGCGGCTTGGCTCACCAGCATGCCCAGGCCATCGACCACCCGTTCGGCACCCAGGTTGCGCGCGTCCGCCATGAACGCCGTTTCGCCGCGCCCATAGACCAGGTCGTAGGCCAGGGCGCCTGGCGCAAAGACCCCGTCCGGGAGTGGCAGATGGGCACCGGTGAGGCTGGCCGAAGTGGCATTGATGACCACGTCGAAGCGGCCCTTGGCCACGGCATCGAGCGGACCGGCGTGCGCGCAGCCGCCCTCGCCCAGGCCATGTCCGGCCAGCAGCTCGCGCGCTTTGTGCTCGGTTCGGTTGACCAGCAGCAGATGCGCGGGCCCGGCTTGCAGGATAGGCAGCAGGATGCCGCGTGCCGCGCCGCCCGCGCCGATCACCAGCACCCGCTGGCCCTGCAAGGATACACCCAGCCGATCCTGGATGTCATTGACCAATCCCACGCCGTCCGTGTTGTCGCCGTAGACCCCGTCCTCGTCGAATTTCAGCGTGTTGATGGCCTGAGCGGCCTGTGCCCGATCCGAAAGATGGTCTGCGAATTCGAGCGCGGCCAGCTTGAAGGGCGCCGTCACGTTCATCCCCTTGCCACCGGCGTCGATGAAGCGCTGCACCGTATCGTGGAAAGTTTCGGGCGTCGCCAGCAACTTCTCGTAGCGCAGATCATGGCCAAATTGGCGGGCAAACGCCGTGTGCAAGAGAGGCGACTTGGATTGGGCAATCGGGTTGCCGATCACCGCGTAGTGGTCTGTCATGAAACGCTCCTGGAGCGCAGGCAAAAAGTCAAGCATACCGGGATTCGGGCGCGCCCGCTTTCACGCAGTTGTTGCGCACAATAGAATTAAATTCTATATTGAATAACAAATCGACTGATCAAAGGACTTTCGCGATGGCTACTCAGTTCTCGCTTGCCCATTTGGCTGTACTCGATTGCCCGCCTGTGGCTATGATCCATATTGCGCAGCGTACGGGCTATGATTTCGTCAGCCTGCGGTTGACCGCGGTCACACCCACCGAACCCGTCTACGCGCTGCAAAACGACCCCGCCCAACGCCGTGAAGTCAAAGCGCTGCTGAACGACAGCACGGTTCAGGTCCTGGATGTCGAACTCGCCCGCATGCCGCCCGAGCTCGAACCTGAAACCTATGCGGCGGTCCTGGACACGGCCGCCGAGCTGGGCGCCCGACACGTTCTTACCCAGCTGCCCGATCTCGATCGCGAACGCGCCACCGAACGCTTCGCCCGCTTGTGCGACATGGCGCGTCCGCTGGGCCTGACGATCGACCTGGAGTCTCCCACCTGGACGGCAACCCCCGATCTGCACGCCGCCGCGCAGGTGCTCTGGGCCGTTGATCGGCCCAATGCCGGTATCGTGGTCGATACGCTGCACTTCGACCGCTCGCACGACAGCGTCGACATGCTGCGGGCACTGCCGCGCGGCTGGTTCCATTATGCCCAGGTCTGCGATGCGCCCGCCCAGATCCCCGAGACCACCGAAGGCCTGATCTTCGCGGCGCGCAGCGAGCGCTTTCCACCCGGCGAAGGCGATATCGACATCCGGCGCATTCTGGCGGCCCTTCCGGCCATACCGTACTCTCTGGAAATCCCCAACGACACGCTGTCGGCCCAGCTGGGGCCCGAAGGTTGGGCACGGCGCTGCATCGAGAGCGCGCGCCGCTACCTGAAGCGCTGAACACCGCGCGGCCAAGGGCCGCGCCCGGCGCATCGACCGGTTTATATGGCGCCGCCGGCTGCCTGGCTGCGACGACGCCAATACAGATAGGCCATGACCAGCAGGGCGGGCACGACGGCAAGCAGGTTATCGGGCTCCAGCACGATCCCCGCCCCACCCACCACAACGGTGCCCAGCAACAGGCCTGCCCGCTGCAACCCGATCCGGCCGGCCGGCAGCGTGCTTGGCACGGTGCCCAGCGTGCCGGTAATCAGCTTGGCCAACAGGTAACTGGCCACGGTCACGCTGATGAACGAGCTGGCGATGGCCAACGGCGAGCCGATACCCAGCAGCGCCGTGTTGTACACGAACACGAAGGGCAGCACGAAGCCGGCGATGGCCATCTTGAACCCGGTCACACCGACATCCCAGAGCGATGTTTCCGCGATCGCCCCGGCCGCGTAGGCGGCGATGGCGACCGGTGGCGTCAGCATGGACAACAGGCCAAAGTAGAAAATGAACATGTTGGCGGCCAGGGGCGTGATCCCCAAGTCGACCAATGCGGGCGACAGCAACACCGACAGCACGACGTAGACCGCGGCCGTGGGCATGCCCATGCCCAGCACGATCGCAATGATCGCCGTCACTACGAGCAATGCAAAACTGCCCGCGTGCTGGCCGACGGCCGTCAGCGCATTGGTGAGCACAAAGCCGATACCGGTGATATTGAGCGTACCGATGATGATGCCCGCCGCCGCGCAAATGAGCAGCAGGATCACAAAGGATTCACCGACATTGACCAGGATCTTGTAAAACATGCCCAAACCGATGTGTCTTTTGACGATCCAGCCACAGCCCAGTGCCAGCGCCGCGGTGTACAGGCCAGAGTCTTCAGCCGAATAGCCCAGTATGAACAGAAACAACACCAGGCCCAGCAACGGAATGGCAAATAGCCAGCGGATGCCGATGCTGCGCAGCTTGGGCAGCTGTTCCTCCGGCATGCCTGCCAGTTTGAGGTCTTTTGCCACGAGATCGACCTGCAGGAAGAGGACGAAGTAGTAAATAATGGCGGGAAGCAGCGCGGCTTCGACCACCCGGGCATACGGAATCTGCAGAAACTCCGCGATCAGAAAAGCCGTGGTCCCCATCACCGGAGGCGCCAGCTGCCCGCCATTGGAAGCCACGGCCTCGATCCCGGCGGCCACGCGCGCCGGAAAGCCGGTGTTCTTCATGAGGGGGATCGTGACCACACCCACGGTCATGATATTCGCCACGGTCGAGCCGCTGATCGTACCGAACAGGCTGGATGCGCACACGGCCACTTTTGCAGGGCCGCCCCGGCGCCGGCCCATCAGCAACAGGGCCAGGTCCGTGAAGAACGTGCTGGCCCCTACGTGCGACAGGATCACACCCAGGAACAGGTACGTCAGCACGATCGTGGCCGCCACATTCAGGACGATCCCCGGCACGCCATTGGTATCGGTATACAAGTACACCAAAAACAGCGACTTCAGTACCGTTGGCACGTTGATGAGCGCCGCATACAGATCGGTCGTCAGCCCCAGCACCACGCAGAGCACCAAAATCAGGGCGATCGCATTGCCGCACTTCTTGCGGGTCGCTTCGATCAGCAAGGCCAATGCAATCACGGCGGGTACGGTCTTGTCCAGGCCACGATTGATGATGTCGAGCTTCCAGTCGGCAAAATGCCAGGCGCCCCAGCCCCAGGCCGCAAGACTCAGGAAAACCGGAAGCAGTTCCCAATAGGCAAACCGCTCCCGATACGGCTTGTGAATGAAACCCAACGCCGTGCCCAGCCCGGTGACGGCCAGCAGATAGGCCGGGGTCAGAATTTCTACGTCGAAATAGAAAGGCAGCCCCGTCAGCCATGCCAAGCAGACGACGGCCAGTATGAATTCAAGCAGACGCTTGCCGTGCAAAACAAGGGCTTGCGGAGGAACCATGGGGCGCGTGTCGGGATTCGTCATCATTCAGAAGGCTTTTTCACGGGCTTCATTTTCATCGGTCCACTGCCCGATTTCCTTGAAGAAGCGGATCGCGCCGTCGGCATACGGGATGGTGTTGCTGGGCGAGGACAGGTCGTTTTGTGAAATTTTGCGCAGCGCCGGATTGTCTTTCTGCAATTGCGGCCAGTTCGTGTGAATCGCCTTCACGATGTCGTAGACGTCGTTTTCGGCCAGATGGCTGCTACCGACGAGAAACACGTCAAAGCCGGTGATGTTCAAGTCTTTTTTCACATAAGGATAGCGCTCGTCCATCGCTTGCGGCATGAGGTACAGGCCCGACATTTGCTGATCGAGAAAGGCCGAGTTGGCGTCCGGCCCGGTCAGGTCGAGGATCGTGACCCCGCCGGGGATCGCATTGTGGGCCTGCTCCATGAGGGGGATGCCCAGCGCCGAGACGGTGGCGTCTATGCTGCCATTCTGCAGCTTGTTGAAGCCGTCATCCAGGCCGCCTATGGTGACCGCCTTGATATCCTTTTCGGGATCCACCCCGCCAGCCTTCAGGTAGGCTTCATCGGCCAGCCCCAAAGAGACATTCGAGGAAATGCCCACGGCGACTTTCTTGCCCTTCAGGTCCGCGATGGTTTGCATGCCCGAATTCGCGCGGGCCACGTAGGTATAGGAAAGGTTCCACAGGTGGACCAGCGTGCGCAGGTCTTTTTGCTGCCCCAGTTTGCGGAAGTCGGCCTTGCCATTGAAGGCAAGCCCGCCATCCAATGCGGACGAGACACCCAGCGCGAGCTGCCCCTGGTTGACCAAAGGCAGGTAAATCGACGAACCCGAGTAGGGCTGTACGGTGGAACGGATATCCAGTTTGTCGGAAATCAGCTTGGCCAGATTCGTGCCCACGGTGTAGTAGACGCTACCTACCGGGTTCGTGCCAATGACGTATTGGGTGGCCGCGACCGCGGGCGTCAGCAGCGGCGCGGCCGCAAGAAATGCCGTGGCCGCCAGCCGCCGTGCCCAGCGCCCGCGCGTCACCCCTTCAGGGGCGCGGGCTGGCCGACGAGCGGTCTGTGCATGGATCGTATCGGGCGTGAAATTCATATGGGTCATGGTGAGTCTCCTGTGTTTCGGGTCAAGGGTGTTGTGTGGCTGGCTGTGGCCCCATGACGGCCAGAACAGCCTCTGAATCAACCACACACGCGAAGAAATCATTCAACACCCCCAGCGTGTGCGACTGCCGCTCCGGGGTGGATGCGCCACAGCAATCCGCCAGCACGATGACCGAAAAATCATTCATGAATGCGTCGCGCACCGTCGAGTCGACACAGACATCGGTCGTGGCCCCGCCAATGATCAGGTTTTCAATGCCGCGGGCACGCAGGTAGGCATGCAGCGTCGTGTCCTTGAATGCCGAGTAGCGGAATTTTTCAATCACCGCATCGGTTGGCGCAGGCGCCACGCCAAACCAGTCGGCCAGGTCGGCCCCCCGGGTCCGGTGCAGCTTGCTGCGCCCGTAGTGCAATTGCATGGCGCTGGATAACGGCCAATCGGGAAAGACGGTGCGCACAAAGGCGACGTGATCGACCTGCGCGCGCGCGGCCGCCAGGAACCGGGCAAAGCGGCGGCCCACCCCGGCGAAATGACTCACGTCATAACCCAATTGATGAATGACGCCGCCCGGTGCGCAGTAGTCGTTTTGCATATCGACGACGACGATCGCCGTGCGTCGCGCCAGCATGCGCCGGAGCAAAGGGCCGTTTTCTATGCGATCCATGATGACATGACTCCAATTGAATCCTTCCAGAGAATCAGCAGCGCAACCAGGCACAGCATGACCCCGACGAACCACCAGGCTGAGCGGAATATCGTGGAAAGCTTGACCTCGGGCAGCAGCTTGCCGACTACGAACACGTTGATGCCGATCGGTGGTGTGATCATGCCCACCTGACCCAGAATCACGATCAGCACACCGAACCAGATCAGGTCGTAGCCCATGCTTTGAATGATGGGCGCGAAAATGGGAACCGTGATGATGATCACGGGAAGAATCTCCATCACCATCCCGGCGACCAGATAGCCCAAGGCGATCAGCGCCAGCACCGCAGGTTGCGGCAAGTCCGAGGCCAGGATCGTATCCGCCAGCGTAAAGGGGATGCGGGTCACCGTCAGAAAGGTGCTCAAGACCGAAGACGCGGCGATGATGAACACCACCACCGCCGAAATGAGTACGGTTTCGGTGATCGCTTCGGAGAGCCGCGCGCGCGTCAGGCTGCGCCGCAGCAGGCCCGAGACCAGGGCCCCCAGGACCCCGATCGCGCCCGCCTCATTGGGTGTGAAGACGCCGCCGAACATCCCGCCGACCACGATGAACAACAGGATCAGGGGTTCGGCGAGATCCAGCAGCGCGCGAAATTTCTCTGCCCACGGCACTGGGTTTTCCGCGATGGCCGCCGCGCCACGCCGGCCTTCGAGGACCATGACGACCAGCGCGAATCCCAGTGCCAGCAAGAGCCCGGGCACAATGCCGGCCACGAATAATTCGCCGATGCTCTCATTGACCAGAATGCCATAGATGATGAAGGTCACGCTGGGCGGTATCAGCACGCCCAGCGTCCCGCTGGCGGCAACCGTGGCGCTGGCCAGGCCCATTGGATAGCCGGCGCGCCGCATTTCCGGCAGGGCGAATGCGCCGATGGTGGCGGCGGTGGCAATGGCCGAACCGGAGATTGCCGCAAAAATGGCACACGCCATGATCGTGGCAATCGCCAATCCGCCCGGCAGCCGCCCAAGCCAAAGGCGGGCCACGCGATACATGCGGCCACCGCTGCCGGCCACGAACATGAGCTGGCCC